>NZ_JBYITE010000011.1:0-186701 GCF_057709105.1 Streptomyces sp. bgisy100 | reverse complement strand
AGGGATACCTCGACTTCGTGGGTGCTGCCGTGCCACCACGAGTACGTCTGCCGCGGCCTTGCTTCTCACCGTGCTCTCACTGCTGTTTCGCCATTCCGGCAGCTCGGGGCGGGGCGGGGCGAACGGCGTCCGCGGCAGGGCATGCTGCGGTGGACGCGTCGCCCCGGGCTCGGCCACGTGCTCGGCGCCGGTCGGTGGACCGTTCGGTGTGGGGCCGGTTCCCCGCCGGAGGCATCCCCGGAACGCCGTTCGGCGGGACGGCCGAGCATGCCGGTGACGTGCTGCGGCATGCGATCATGAGGCCTTTCAGCGGCAGCAGGTGAACGGGGGCAGGAGCAGTCCGATGCAGTACGTCGATCTGGAAGCGGTTCGCGGCGCATGCACCGGGGTCATCGACCCGACCCCTTACGTGGAGCGACTGCCCGAGCTGATCGACCGCCTGCCGCCCGGCGCGCGTGCCTTCGCCGCCGACCCGGACCACTACCGGTTCTCCGGCACGCGCTGCACCAAGGATCTGCAACTCCAGCAGCTCACCGTGCCCAGCGCCGAGTGTCCTGACTACCGAATCCACTTCCGGCACAACTGCTGGAAGCACGACGAAGACCTGATCGTCCGCTACACGGAGGTCACGGAGATCCGGATCGACATACCGGAGGCACCCGAACTGGGGCTTCCGGGCACCGTCATCCTGGACGAGATCCTCCCGCACGAATACGGCTGCTCCCACGAGGTGGCCTTCCGCCCCGGAACGCTGTACATCGTCTGCCGGGACCTCACCGCCACCTGGGTCGCGGCGGACTGCCCGGACAACCGGAATCCGGACGACGGGAATCCGGGCGACCGGGAGTAGCGGAGCGGAGGGTCCGTCCCGCGGGGCGACTGTGATGGCGCGCGACAGCCGGCCGTCCCGGCCCCGCTGTCCTGGAGACACCGGTCCGTCCGGGCCGCCACACAAATTGCCGATCTTGAACGCGCAGTCTCACCTAGGCTGCACCACCATGACGACATCTCCGGACGACAGCATCCGACCGTTCCAAGTCGCAATACCCGACAGCGATTTGGACGATCTGAGGAACCGCCTCGACCGCACCCGCTGGCCCGACGAACTGCCCGATGCCGGCTGGGCCTACGGCGTTCCGCGTGACTACCTGCGGGAACTCGCGCACTACTGGCGGCACGAGTACGACTGGCGGGCGGCGGAGACTCGTCTGAACCAGTGGCCGCAGTTCATGACCACGATCGACGGCGCAAACATCCACTTCGCGCACATCCGCTCCCCGGAACCGGATGCCACGCCGCTGATCATCACGCACGGCTGGCCCGGATCCATCGTCGAGTTCGAGCGGATCACCGGTCCGCTCACCGATCCCCGGGCGCACGGCGGCGATCCTGCGGACGCATTCCATCTGGTCCTGCCGAGCATCCCCGGCTTCGGGTTCTCCGGCCCCACCCGGGAGAAGGGCTGGGAGTACCACCGTGTGGCGGCTGCGTTCGCCGAGTTGATGCGCCGCCTCGGCTACCGGCGTTACGGGACCCAGGGCGGCGACTGGGGAGCGGCGATCTCCCGCGAACTGGGCCGCATCCGCCCCGACCACGTCATCGGCGTCCACCTGAACCTGATCCCCGGTGCCGGGGCGACGGCCGAGCCGTCCGAGGAGGAACTCGCCGCCCTCAGCCCCGCGGAACGAGAGCGCACCCGGGCCTCCTGGGAGCGGATGCAGGCGTGGAGCCGCGACAAGCAGGGCTACGCGGACATCCAGTCCACGCGTCCGCAGACCCTCGCCTACGCACTGGCCGACTCACCGGTCGGCCAGCTCGCCTGGATCGCCGAGAAGTTCAAGGAGTGGACGGACTCCGTCGACCGGCCGGAGGACGCCGTCGATCGCGACCATCTCCTGACCAACGTGATGCTGTACTGGCTGACCGGTACCGTCGGCTCCTCCGGGCGCATCTACTACGAGCGCGCTCACGCCGCCTACGCGGGAAATCAGCCGGAGCCCTCGACGGCCCCTACCGCGTTCGCCTCTTTCCCGCAGGAGAACTTCATCGTCCTGCGCCACATCGCCGAACGCACCAACAACATCGTCCGCTGGACGGATTTCGACCGCGGAGGTCACTTCGCCGCGATGGAAGAGCCGGACCTGCTCATCGGTGACATCCGAGCCTTCTTCCGCAGCCTGCGCGACGCAACCGCATCCTGACGGGACGAGCACCGGCCGCACCGCACCACGGGGGGCCGACGCCGGGAACACAGGCGCAGACGGGCAGGGCCCGGTGCCCCGCCGACCGGAGCCGGCCATCCGCCCCCACCGGGGCGGGGCGGTCGGCTCGTTCCCGGCTCGCCACCGGGCAGCCCTGAGTGCTCCAGTGGGTTTCGTGGCCCCACCCGGCGAGTCGTGACCGAGCACCTCAATTGGCCGGTGCGTGTTCAGGAGCCGCCGGGGGCCCGCGACGGCGCGCTCAGCCGACGGCAGGGAGCTGCCGAGCGAAGCGGCGGACGGCATCGGTGAAGGCGCCCGGGTCGTCGAAGTTCGCGAGGTGTCGTGCCCGCGGGATCAACTCGACGCGTGCGTGGGGATGTGCGCGGGCGAAGTCGGTCTCGCCGGCCCGGAAGACGGGGTCCTTCTCGCCGTTGAGGATCAGTACCGGAGCCTCCACACAGCGCATCGCACCCGCATCGAAGTGTCCCAGTACCTCGCCCCAGGCTGCGGGCAGGGTATGGAAGGCGTAGCCGGCACGGATGGTCGCCCCCACCACTTCGGGCGGATAGAGCCGCCGCAGCAACCGGTCGTTCCACCGGGCCAGCCGATCCGCCGGGATATGAGGGACCAGCCCGGCGACCCACCGATAGGGCGCTGCCCAGAGGCCGCGGGTGGAGGCGCTGGCTCCCGCGAGAACCAGCCCGCGCAGGTGTTCCGGACGACGCCGTGCGAACTCCAGCGAGGCGTATCCGCCGAGCGAGTGCCCGACGACCAGAGCCGGCCCACGGCCGAGCGAGTCCACCGCGGAGGCGATGATCTCCGTCGCACTGCGCAGGCTCCAGGGTTGAGCCGAGCGCTCGCCATGGCCGGGCAGATCGACGGCGGCCACCGGGAATTCGTCCCGGAGCGCGGCGAGCTGCACGCTCCACTGTCCCGCGCTGAAGCGCGTCCCGTGAACGAAGACTATGGGCACTGCATCCGCTGTTGTCATCAATCCCCCCGTTGTACCGTCCAGCCGACTCTATCGACGTGGTCGCCCTCATGATCAACGAAGTTGCCGGTTGAGGCTCGTCCCGCATCGTTCGGGCCACTTCTCCCGGCACAAACACGCCCAAGCGCACACGTGGGCCGTCGAAACGACGGCGAGTCGGCCTTCCAGCCGACCTACGGATCCCGGCTGCACGGGAGCGAGTCCGAGTTCGCGGCCCCGCGCTGCTTCGTGCTCAACGGCAACTACTGTCGCGACCATGGTCGAACACGATGTCCTCAGTGCCACCCGTGATGCCTACGACGCTGTTGCCCCCACCTATGCAGAGATGTTCCGCGACACGCTGCGTGACAGTCCCCTGGACCGCGCAATGCTGGGTGCCTTCGCCGAGGCCGTACGTGTGAGTGGGGGCGGTCCGGTCGCGGACCTGGGGTGTGGGCCTGGCCATGTCACCGCCCATCTGGACGAGTTGGGGCTGGCGGCGTTCGGTGTCGATGCCTCTCCAGCGATGATCGAGTCGGCTCGGCAGGCCTATCCGGGCCTGCGGTTCGACGTGGGCTCGATGGCCGCGTTGACCATCGCTGACGGCGCGCTCGGCGGCGTCCTCTCCCGTTGGTCCATCATCCACACTCCGCCGCCAGAACTCCCCGTCATCCTGGCGGAGTTCCACCGGGTGCTGGCCCCCGGCGGCCACCTGCTGGTCGGCTTCTGGGCAAGCGATGATCCGTCCCACCCGACACCCGTTTTCGATCACGCGGTCGCGCCGGCCTATCGGTGGCCGCCCGATCACCTTGCCGCGATGCTGCGCGAGTCCGGGCTGGCCGAGGTGGCTCGGATGGTTCGCGAGCCTCAGCCCACCGACCGGCGGCAGTTTCAGGAGGTTCACCTGCTCGCGCGCAAGGGCTAGGGAGGGGGCTGTCCGGCCGCACACGCGATCGCGCCCGCCCGGCCGGACGGTGAGTTTCGCCTCCGGCGCCGCCCCGCCGATTCATCACGGAATGCGGGACGGCCCTCAGTCCAGGCACTCGCGGGCCGTGTCCAGAAATGCGTTGCGGCTCGGGCGGACGTGCGCCGCCACCTGCTCGACCACCGATTCCGGTGAGCCGCTCGGGCCCTCCCTGAGTACCTGCTGCAGCGCGAACACCAGGACGCGCGCGGCATTGTTCACCTGCGGGGCGCACAGCATATGGATCGTCTTCTGGAGCACCCACAGCCTGTCGATGGTCGCTTCGGCCCGTTGTCGCCTCGACTGCTCGTCGGCCGACCGGTCTAGACAGCGGTCCACCGCCACGCGTTCGGCCTCCTGCACGGCCACGATGAAGGCCACCAGATGGGAGATCCGGTCCGCGCGGCGGGTCTCGGCGGCCTCGTCGCTGCGGCGCCGTGCCTCGGCACGTTCCGCCGAGCGGCGTGCGGACTGCTGCGCCGCGAAGGACAGCGCCCCACCGAGGACGACACCCAGCAGCGAGGTCAGTGCGGCCCACATGTCGGTTCCCGTCTGCATCGGCCCATCCACGAACGTGGGAGCAGGTGGTGTCGATCCCAGCACAGAACGTAGGGGGCGCCCCGGGAGCGCCCGGCCGGATACGCGCGGCTGCGGAGGGGGTGCTGCGTGGATGTGCGTAGCCGACTCGGTGTGCCGGTGTCCGCTGTGGCCCGAAGCCCGAAGCCCGAAGCCCGAAGCCCGAAGCCGAAGCCCGGACCGCGAGCGCGATCCTCGAGAACGGCCCGGGGCGGGGCTCAGGGGCGACCGGGGCCGCAGGGCGCCCCCGGGGCGCCGGCCGCCGTCCCGTCCCACCGAGACTTGGTGTGAACGCACATGCAAGCGGGATTGTGGTTTCTGCCAGGCCCGTGCGATGTGACAGCAGACGTTCCCCTTGCATCTGCGACAGTATGATCGGCGCATGTACAGTTACCGGATCGGGGAAGCCGCCGCCCTGATGGGCGTCAGCGCCGACACCCTCAGGCGCTGGATCGACAGCGGACGGCTGCACGCCGAACGTGACGAGCAGGGGCGCCGGACGGTCGCGGGGCCGGATCTGGCCGCTTTCGTCCGGGAGCTGAACCGGGCGGAGCGGGAGAGCACCGGCTCGTCCGCCCGCAACCGCTTCTCCGGCATCGTCACCGAGGTGATCCTGGGCGATGTGTCGGCCCAGGTGGAGATCCAGGCCGGGCCGTTCCGGGTGGTGTCCATGATCAGCCGGGAGTCGGCCGAGGAACTGGAGCTGGCCCCCGGCGTTCCGGCGACAGCCGTGATCAAGTCGACCAACGTGGTCGTCGAACGAGCCTGAACAGGACAGAGGGAGATACCGTGCCGACCCGTTCCGCCCGCCGCACACCGACATTCACCATGGCGGCAGTCACGGCGCTGCTGCTGTCCGTCGGCGCCTGTTCCTCCTCGGAGCCGTCGTCCTCGGGCTCCTCCTCGTCGAAGAAGGTCTCCGGCAAGGTGACGGTGTTCGCCGCCGCCTCGCTGAAGGAGAGCTTCACCGCGCTGGGCAAGAAGTTCGAGGCCGACCACCGCGGCACCGAGGTCACGTTCAACTTCGGTGGCAGCGACGCCCTGGCCGCCAGCATCACCTCCGGCGCCCCCGCGGACGTCTTCGCGGCCGCCAGCGACAAGACGATGAAGACGGTCACCGACGCGCACGACACCGCCGGAGCACCGGCGCCGTTCGTCCGCAACAAGCTGGAGATCGCCACTCCGCCCGGCAACCCGAAGAAGATCCGCACCCTGAAGGACCTCACCCGGCCCGGGACGAAGGTCGCCCTGTGCGACAGGACGGTGCCCTGCGGTGCGGCGGCGCAGAAGGCGCTCGACGCCTCCGGGCTGAAGCTCACCCCGGCGTCCTACGAACAGGACGTCAAGGGCGCCCTGACCAAGGTGGAACTGGGGGAGGTCGACGCCGCCGTGGTCTACACGACGGATGTGCGGGCGGCCGGGAAGAAGGTCGAGGGCGTGGAGTTCCCCGAGGCCGCGGACGCCATCAACACCTATCCCCTCGCCCTGCTGAAGAACGCGCCCAACGCCGCCGCGGCCGAGGAGTTCATCGGCCTGGTGAAGTCCGCCGAGGGCCGGAAGGTCCTCACCGGCGCCGGCTTCCTGCAGCCATGACCGGCCGGCCGGGCACCGGGGGCGGCGTCCGCACGGGCAGGACGCGGCGCCGCCCCGCCCGCGGCGCCCGGCGGGCTCCGCTGCCGCTGCTGGTGCCCGCCCTGGCCGGTCTCGTCTTCCTGCTGCTGCCGCTGGCCGCGCTGCTCCTCCGGGCGCCCTGGAGCAGCCTGCCGCAGCAGCTCGGCAGCGCTGAGGTCTGGGACGCGCTGCGGCTCTCGCTGATCACCGCCACGGCCGCCACCGGCGTCAGCCTGGTGCTCGGTGTCCCGCTGGCGTGGCTGCTGGCCCGCACCGAGTTCCCCGGCCGGCGCCTGGTGCGGGCGCTGGTCACTCTGCCGCTGGTGCTGCCGCCCGTGGTCGGCGGTGTGGCGCTGCTGCTGGCGCTGGGCCGCAACGGCGTGGCCGGGCGGTGGCTGGACGAGGCCTTCGGGGTCACCCTGCCGTTCACCACTGCCGGAGTGGTCGTCGCGGAGGCGTTCGTCGCGATGCCGTTCCTCGTCATCAGCGTCGAGGGCACGCTGCGCGCGGCCGATCCGCGGTACGAGGAGGCCGCCGCGACCCTGGGCGCCTCGCGCTTCACCGCGTTCCGCCGGGTCACCCTGCCGCTGATCGCTCCGGGGGTGGCCGCCGGCGCGGTGCTCGCCTGGGCCCGCGCCCTGGGCGAGTTCGGGGCCACCATCACCTTCGCCGGCAACTTCCCCGGCCGCACCCAGACCATGCCCCTGGCGGTCTACCTGGCGTTGCAGAACGACCC
Organism: Streptomyces sp. bgisy100; assembly: GCF_057709105.1. Lineage (NCBI taxonomy): Bacteria > Bacillati > Actinomycetota > Actinomycetes > Kitasatosporales > Streptomycetaceae > Streptomyces > Streptomyces sp. bgisy100. The sequence goes on along the minus strand of NZ_JBYITE010000011.1, from coordinate 179,643 downwards.
GGCCGCCGCCATCGCCCTCAGCCTGGTGCTGCTCGCCGTGTCCATCGCGGTCCTCGCCGGGCTGCGCGACCGCTGGATGACCGCACCATGACGCTCGACGCACACCTCGTGGCCGGCCGGGGCTCCTTCCGCCTCGACCTGACCCTGCACGCGGAGCCGGGCGATGTGCTCGCCCTCCTCGGCCCCAACGGCGCGGGCAAGACCACCGCCCTGCGCGCCCTCGCCGGTCTCGCCCCCTCCGGCGGTGGCCATCTGCGGCTCGACGGGGCCGACCTCGACGGGATCCCGCCCGAGGCGCGCCCGGTCGGTGTGGTCTTCCAGGACTACCTGCTCTTTCCGCACCTCAGCGCGCTCGACAACGTCGCCTTCGGGCCCCGCTGTCACGGCGCGTCGAAAGCCGAGGCCCGTGCCGGGGCGCGCCGGTGGCTGGAACGCATGGGACTGGCGGACCACGCCGCCGCCAAGCCCCGGCACCTCTCCGGCGGCCAGGCCCAGCGGGTGGCCCTCGCCCGCGCCCTGGCCACCCGGCCCCGCCTGTTGCTGCTCGACGAGCCGCTGGCCGCTCTCGACGCCCGCACCCGCATCGAGGTGCGCGCCCAGCTCCGGCACCACCTGGCGGACTTCGAGGCCGTCGCCGTCCTGGTCACCCACGACCCGCTCGACGCCATGGTGCTCGCCGACCGGCTCGTCGTTCTGGAGGACGGCCGCGCCGTGCAGGAGGGCACGCCGTCCGACATCGCCCGCCGCCCCCGCACCGACTACATCGCCCACCTCGTGGGGCTCAACCTGTACCAGGGGGAGGCCGACGGCCACCGCGTGCGGCTGGACGCCGGTCCGGTCGTCAGCGCCGCCGACGCCCTGACCGGGCCCGCGTTCGTGGCCTTCCCGCCCAGTGCCGTCACTCTCCACCGGGAGCGGCCCGGCAGCTCCAGCGCCCGCAACGTCTGGCGCGGCCGGGTCACCGGCCTGGAGTCGCACGGAGACCAGATCCGGGCCGGCCTCACCGGTGACCTCTCCCTCACCGCCGATCTGACGACCGCCGCCACCGCCGAACTCGGTCTGCACCCCGGTGTCGAGGTCTGGGCCACCGTCAAGGCGACTCAAATGCACGCCTACCCGGCCTGACGGGTGGGGGAGGGGCCCGGCATCACCGCGCTGCCCGGCCCGCGGGGGGAGGCCGGCATGCAGGCTCGTACGCAACCGCCCCGGGGGTTCCGGCACGGCCCACGCGCGTGTCGCGGCGGCTCACGGACGCCGGGCCGGGCGGGCCCCGCCGGAAACGGAGATCAGCCGGGGAGGGACATCCACCGGGGACGGCTCCGTGGCGGGGAAACGCCTGTGCGCGGGCGCCCACGTCCGTGTGAAGACGGCCATGGACCGGCCGTACCGCACCGACTCCGATGTTCTCCTCTTCGCGGGCCGTCAAAACCTGCCAGGAGGCATTGATGTGATGTCAGATTCCGTTATGTGCGGTTGTGCTGAATCTTCATCAGCGGATCGCAGTGGATCGCGTCACACACCGTCGCCGGACGCTGAATGGAGCGTGACGAATGTGCTACACCCCTCTGGGGTTCGAAAGAGACAGGTAGGCGTTACGGGAGCAGTTCCTTCGCGGGAGGCGGTGGCCTTGACAGTGCTGGGCCGATCTGCTGCTCCCGCACGAGTGGCCAGAACGGTCGTCGACGTCCGCTCCGGTGTTCCGGACGGGTGAGATGAACTTGCGCGTGGAGAGGATCCTCATGAGCACTTCGGTAACTCGTACGGTCGAGCAGGTGGTGGACACGGTTCGCTACCCCTTGTCCGATCCGGACAGTGCCGACTGGAAATCCATGGTCATCCGCACCCGCGGCGAACTGGAGACGCTGGGGTGCAGCGTCCTTCCCGCATTCATCCGGCCGTCCCTGGCCGCGGTACTCCGCGAGGAATGCGGGACCATCGCGCCGCGGGCGCACTACGACATCGAAACGGTCAACGCCTACAACATCGACGTCGACTCCACCGTTCCGGAGGGCCATCCGGGGCGCATCGCGATCGAGCGCGGGAATGCCTTCGTGGCCCGCGACCGCATTCCCCGGGAATTCATCATTCATCAGCTCTACTCCGATGAGCTGTTCCAGCGTTTCATCGCCGACTGCTTCGAACTGCCCCGGCTCCACGAACTCGGGGACCCGCTCTCCGGGCTGTGCCTGAACGTGGTCAACCCGGGGATGGAGCATCCCTGGCACTTCGACACGAACGAGTTCACCGTGAGTCTGCTCACCCAGGAATCCGAGGCCGGTGGCGTCTTCGAGTACTGCCCGAACATCCGGTCCGCCCAGGCCGAGAACTTCGACGACGTCCGGGACGTCCTGACCGGCCGCGGTGAGCGGCTGATCCGTCGGCTCACCCTGCGGCCGGGCGATCTGCAACTGTTCAAAGGCCGCTACTCGCTGCACCGCGTGAGCGAGGTGGAGGGCCGCACCGCGCGGCACACCGCGATATTCGCCTACAGCGAGCGCCCCGGAGTCATCGGGAGCGTGGCGCGCACCAAACAGCTGTTCGGTCGCGTGATGCCACAGCATCTGGCGGCCGAGAGCTGTGCGGTGCGCGTCGATCAGCTGCTGGACTAGCGAGGCCGCCGGGGCGGTGAAAACCACCCTCCCGCGGCCCGTCGACCGCTCTGCATCCACGTCAGGAGTGCACCCGTGCGATTCGACCCGACCGGAAAAGTCTCCCTCGAGAACGTCTACACACAACCCGACCCGCGCGCGTACTTCCGTACGCTGCGCGAGCTCGACTACTGCATCCCTCAGCTGGCCAAGCCCTATTTCACGAAACTCGTCCACGAATACCGGGACGTCCGGCGGGTCCGTACGCCGCACATCCTGGACATCGGCTGTTCCTACGGCATCAACGCCGCCCTGCTCACCTGCAACACGACCATGGACGGGCTCTACGAGCGGTACTGCGACGGTGACACCCCCGGCCTGACCGGCGACGAGCTGCTCGCCCGCGACCGGGAGTGGGTCGCCGGCCGGGAGCGCCCCGCCGCGGCCCGGTTCACCGGCCTCGACGCCTCCCGGCCCGCCCTGTCGTACGCGCTGGCGGCCGGGCTCCTCGACAGCGCGGTCCACGCCGACCTGGAGACGTACGACCCCACCGAACAGCAGCGCGCGCTGCTCGCCGGGACCGACCTGGTCATCTCGACGGGCTGCGTCGGCTACGTCACCGAGAAGACGCTCTCCCGGGTGGTCGAGGCCCACGGCGGCGCGCGCAAACCGTGGATGGCCCACTTCGTTCTGCGCATGTTCCCGTTCGACGCGGTCGAGGAGAGCCTCGCCGCCGCGGGGTACGAGACCGTCCACGTCGAAGGCCTGTTCAAACAGCGGCGGTTCGCCTCCGCGGAGGAGCAGTCGCGGGTGCTCGACACCCTGTCGTCCGTCGGCGTGGACCCGTCCGGTCTGGAGGCCGACGGCTGGTTCTACGCCCGGCTCCACGTCTCCCGGCCGCGCGAGCCCGAACGCCACGCCGTCGGGTGACCTTCGTCCGCCGTCCCGTCGGTGACTGCGGCGGGCTGCAGTCACCGACGGCACCACCCCGTCCCGAGATCCGGGCAACCAGTGACCAATCGAGGAACCCAGTGAACAGCAGTCAGGAACCGGCCACCCCGGCCACCCGTACCTTCGCGAACGACGACACCCTGCCGCGCGTGCCCCTGCCCACGCTGGAGGAGACCTGCGAACGGTTCCTCGCCTGGTGCGAGCCGTTGCTCACCGCGGAGGAGCGGGAGCGGACCCGTGCGGAAGTGGAGGCGTTCCTCCGGCCGGACGGCCCCGGGCGGACCCTCCACGCGGCCCTGGAGCGGTACGACGCCGAGGACGGCGTGCACAGCTGGCTCGACACCTTCTGGCCCTACCGCTACCTCGGCCGGCGCGACCGCATCGCGCTCAACGCGAATTTCTTCTTCCTGTTCGAGGACACCGGGCAGAGCCAGGTGGAACGGGCCGCCGGGCTGATCACCGCCGCCGTCGCCTACAAGCGGCAGCTGGACGCGGAGCGCGTTCCGCCGATCGTCCAGCGGGGCCGGGCGCTGTCGATGGACCAGAACAAGTACCTGTTCTCCACGACCCGGATCCCGGGCCGGGAGCTGGACACGGTGCGCGCCCCGTACTCCGAGGAGCGGCCCGGCCCGTCGTCCGCCCGCCACATCGTGGTGTTCCACCGCGGCAACCTGTTCCGCATGGAGGTGCTCGGCGAGGACGGGCTGCCGCACACCCCCGACGACCTCGCGGCGGGGCTGGCCGCCGTCATGAAGGCCGGGGCGGAGCCGGCCCCGCAGGACGCTGCCGTCGGCCATCTCACCACCATGGCGCGGGCCGAGTGGGCCGGCCGCCGGGACGCCCTCGTCGCCTGCGACCCCGGCAACGCGGACGCGCTCGAGGTGGTCGAGTCTGCGCTGTTCTGCGTGTGTCTGGAGGACTTCGCCCCCGGGGACACGCAGGAGACCTGCGACCAGCTGCTGTACGGGAACAGCGGCAACCGGTGGTTCGACAAGGCGGTGTCCCTGATCGTCTTCGAGGACGGCCGGGCGGGCATCAACGTGGAGCACTGCGAGCTCGACGGGACGACGATCCTCAGCTTCGTCGACGCCCTGCTGGGCACCCCGGTCGAGGAGCACGCCCGGCAGTCGGGGGCGCGGTCCCAGGGCCTGCCCGCCGTCGAGCCCGTCACCTTCGTGCTCGACGCGGCCCTGCGCGCGGACGTACGGTCGGCCGCCGAGGCGTTCGCGGAGTACGGTGCCGCCACGGCGACCACCACGGTCTCCTTCGACGACTTCGGCGGCAACCGGGCCAAGCAACTGCGCATCTCGCCCGACGCGTTCGTGCAGATGGCCTACCAACTCGCCCACCAGCGGGCCAAGGGCACGGTCGGCCCGACCTACGAGTCGATCGCCACCCGGCAGTTCCGGCGCGGGCGGACCGAGGCGATGCGGGTCGTCACACCCGAGGTGCTGCGGTTCGTGGCCGCGATGGAGGACCCCGGCGCGGACCGGGCGGCCCGCCGGGCGGCGTTCCGGGCCGCCGCCGACCGGCATGTGGAACGGGCGAAGCACTGCCAGCAGGGGCAGGCACCCGAGCAGCACCTGTGGGAGCTCCAGCTGATCCGGAAGCGGCGCGGCGCGTCGCTGGGCGTGACGGAGGACCCGGGGCTGTACGGCACTCCGGGCTGGCTCGTCATGCGGGACGACTGCCTGAGCACCAGCTCCGCGCCCTCCACCCACATCCAGTACTTCGGCTTCGGGTCGACCAGCAGCCGGTGCATCGGCGTCGCCTACGTCCTGCTGCCCGACCGGTTCAACGTCTACCTGAGCACCCCGCGTCCGGTGGCCGAAGGGATGCACGCCTTCGCCGACCGGCTCCGTGCGGCGGTGCGGGAACTGCAGGACCTGCTGGCCACGGATGACGACGAGGACGCGCGTCCGGCGGGAGGCCGCTGACCCCCGGGCCGTCCCGTTCCGCTCGGTGCTCCGGGCCGGGCGGGCGGGACGGCCCCGGTCCGCACGGCACACACCGGTAGCGGGCAGGGGGCCGACTGAACCGCCCTCACTCCTCGGGCACTTCCACAATCACCAGGGTCCCTCGGCTTCCCGTACGAACGGCATGCCGGGCGCCCGCCGGCACGGCGTACATCTCGCCCGGCCCCACGGTCACCTCGGCATCTTCGACGCTCAGTTCCAGCCGGCCGTCGAGCACCAGCAGCACCTCGGCGGCGCCATGCGTCTCCTCCTCGACCGGCAGCTCGTCCATGCGCAGCACCTTGACGCAGGCCGTCCCCACCTCGCCCAGCAGACGGGAGTTCCACGCGCCCGAGAGCGCGGCCGCGGTCCGGAACAGGTCGACCACACTCATGACATGCCTCCCAGCGGGCCCCTCCCGTCATGCCGGGAGAGGTCCGCATCGCGATCAATGGATGCCTGGAAGCTACGTGATCGGGGGCGACAGGTGATCGACCGTTCGGCAAAACCTCTCACCGCGGGCACAGGGAAATCCGGACCTGCTGCGGGCACAGGGAATCCGGATCTGCCGATGGGCGGTGGCACCCCGGTCAGTGTCCGAAGGAGTGCGTCCGGGCGATCAGCAGGGCCACGTCGTCCTCCCGGTTCTCCGGGCGGCGCAGCGTGCGCAGCAGATGGTCGCAGGTCTTCTCCAGCGGGCGGTCCGCGTTGTCGAGGCTGTCCAGCAGGGTGGCCAGCCGGACGTCGATGGCCTCGTCCCGCGTCTCGACCAGCCCGTCGGTGTACAGCACGAGCTGGTCGCCCGGCCGCAGCCCGAGGGCGGTGGTGCGGAAGACGACGCCGCCCACCCCCAGTGGCGCCCCGGTCGGCAGGTCGAGCAGCTCACGGCGGCCGTCGGCGTGCAGCAGGACCGGGGGCAGATGCCCCGCGAGCGAGATGCGGCACTGCCCGTCGTGCGGGTCGTGCACGGCGTAGACGCAGGTGGCGATGGTGTGGTCCAGCCCGTCGGTCAGCCGGTCCAGGTGGTGCAGCACCTGCGCCGGATCCAGGCCGAGGTCGGCGAGGGTGCGGGTGGCGGTGCGGAGCTGCCCCATCATGGCCGCGGCGCTGATGCCGCTGCCCATGACGTCCCCGACCACCAGGGCGGTCCGGTCCTCGCTCAGCGGGATGACGTCGAACCAGTCGCCGCCGATCTCGTCCACCGCACGGGCCGGCTCGTAGCGGGAGGCCAGCGTCAGCCCCGGCCGCCGCGGCGGCGGCTGCTGGGGCAGCAGGCTCCGCTGGAGGGTGAGGGCGGCACGGCGCTGCTCCTGGACGGCGAGATGGCGCTCGGTGACGTCGACCACCGAGGCCGCCACCCCCAGCACCTTCCCGTTGGACGATTCGAGCCGGTAGAAGGACACCGACCAGGCGTGGTCCGTCTCCGGATCCGCCGGGGTGCGGCCGACGACGTACTGGTCGAGGACCGGGAGGCCGGTGGTGAGGACCCGGCGCATGGCCCGCTCCAGGGGCGCCGTCTCCAGGTCCGGCAGCACGTCGTCGATGGTCCGGCCGATGTGCTCGGCGGCCGGCACGCCGTTCAGGCGCTCCAGCGCCGGGTTGGTGGTGACGTACCGCAGGTCGGTGTCCAGCACGGCCAGACCGATCGGCGACTGCGCCACGAGACGGGTGGACAGCGCGAGGTCACGTTCGACCCGCCGGAGCGTGGCCTGGTCCGTGGCCAGTCCCAGGGCGTAGTAGTCGCCCTGCTTGTCCTGGAGCCGCATGTTGCGGAACTCCACCAGCAGCGTGCTGCCGTCCTTGTGCCGCACCGGGAAGACTCCGGCCCACCCGTCGTCGCCCGCCATGACCTCGGCGAACAGCCCCAGCACCATCTCCATGTGCTCTTCGCGCACCAGCAGCCGGCCCGCGTACTCGCCCAGGGCCTCCTCGGAGGTGTAGCCGAAGAGCTGCTCGGCCTGCGGGCTCCACAGCCGGATGCGCCCGTCGGCGTCGAGGACGGCGGCCGCGACGTTCAGCACGTCGAGCAGGCCGCCCGGTGCCGACGGGCCGGTGCCCGCCGCCCCGGGATGGGCTCCGAAGGACTCGGATGCACTCATCCCAGGCACTCCTTCCGCGGCCATGGGCGCGCTGCCTGGTGCCGGTCCGGGCCCCTCATGCCATCGCTGATACCCGGCTGCATCCATGGTCGCCGCTACGCCTCGGGCCTGCCATCGCGGAGCGCCCGTTCCGCGGCATCCGGCCCGGCGGGGACGCGGCGGGGCGTGCCGGTGGTCGTGGGACGGTCTCCCCCCGGAGTGCGGGGGCTCGGCCGGGGCTCCGGGCGCCTTGGCGCCGGGGCGGCGGGTGGACAGGCGTACCTACGCCCGGGGCCCACCCGCGACCGACGGTGACGGGCGGTGACCCTCCGGGTGCGGCGCCTCAGGCTTCGGTGAGCGGCGCTTCGGTGAGCGGCGCTGCGGCGGAGAGCCCCGACGGGGGGAGGGGCCCGCCGGACGCGGGGACCACCACCGGAGCCCCGTCGGTCGGGGCCCGGAGGATGTCCGCCTCGATCCCGTACAGCCGGCGGACCAGACCTGCGTCGACGACCTCCCGGGGCGGGCCCTCGGCGACGACCCGGCCGTCCTGCAGGGCGACGATCCGGTCGGCGTACCGGGCCGCGGCGGCGAGGTCGTGCAGCACCATGACGACCGTGCGGCCCGCGGACGCCACCTCCCGTACGAGCTCCAGGACTTCGACCGCGTGGCCGATGTCGAGGGCGCTGGTGGGCTCGTCCAGCAGGGTCACCGGGGTGTCCTGGGCGAGCGTCATCGCGAGCCAGCAGCGCTGCCGTTGGCCGCCGGAGAGCCGGTCGAGCCGGCGGTCGGCGAGCTCGGAGACGCCGGTGGCGTCCAGGGCGTCCGCCACGGCCCGCTCGTCCTCGTGCGACCACTGGCGGAACAGGCCCTGGTGCGGGTGGCGTCCGTACCGTACGAGACCGGCCGCGGTGACGGCCTCGGGCGCCTGCGGGGACTGGGGGAGCAGCGCCACACGGTGGGCGGCGTCCCGGGGACGGAGCTTCCACAGGTCGCTGCCGTCCACCTGCACCCGGCCGGACTCGGGCTGGTGGAGCCGCGCCATGCAGCGCAGGAGGGTGGACTTTCCACAGCCGTTGGGGCCGACGATCACCACTACCCGGCCCGGGGCGACGGTGAGATCGACGTCGGTCACCGCGCGGCGTCCGGGGTATCCGGCGGTGAGCTTCTCGACCCGGAGCTCCACGGACGGCAGAACTCTCCCCGGCAGGGGCGCGCGAACCCCTTGCGAATTCAGCATAAGGTAAGGCTAACCTAAGGCTGCCTCGGTGGAGACTCTTCTCCCGGGGCGGATTTCCCACGCCTTCTGACGCCGGAGCCGTACATGACGTTGCCCAACCGCCCCTCCCACTCCGCCTCTCGCCGCGCCGTGCGGGTACTCGCCGGAGTGGGCGCCGCCGTCCTGCTGGCTGCCGGATGCGGTTCCGGTTCAGGTGACGACAAGTCCTAGTCGGACACCGAGAGACGCACCTCCTCGGACGCCACCCGGACCGTCAAGGACGCGACCGGCAAGGCGGTCGAGGTTCCGGCTCACCCCAAACGGATCGTGACTCTGACCCAGGAGGACCTCGACGCCGTGCTGGCACTCGGCCTCGAGCCGGTCGGCATCACCAACGGACAGGGCCTGAACAAGCCCCCGGCGTACCTGAAGGACAAGGTCAAGGGCATCGATGTGGTGGGCAATCTGCTGCAGCCGGTGATGGACAAGGTCGTCGCGGCCGAGCCGGACCTGATCCTGGCCGGTGACATGCAGGACGAACAGGTCCTGAAGCAGCTGCGGGAGATCACCCCGGCAACCCTGGTCACCATGGCGCCCACCGACGAATGGAAGCTGTCCTTCCGGGGCGTGGGCAACGCCGTGAACGAACTCGACAAGGCCAACAAGGTCATCGCCGGCTACGAAACCGCCGCCAAGAAGGCCGGGGCCGGGCTCGGTGGGAGCAAGGGGGCCGAGGTCAGCATCGTCCGCTGGAACCCGGACGGCCCGAGCTGGATGGAGAAGCGGCAGTTCGCCGGCGGCGTCGCCCTGGACATGGGCCTGAAGCGCCCCAAGTCCCAGAACAAGGACGGCAACGCGCACACCCCGTCGCTCTCCCTGGAGAAGATCGAGGAGATCGACGGCGACTGGCTGTTCCTCAGCACCCTCACCCCGGATGGCGAGAAGGCGCTGAAGGACGTGCGGCGGAAGCCCGCCTTCAAGGAGCTGAACGCGGTGAAGGACGACCATGTGGTGACCGTGGACGGCTCGGTCTGGTCCACCCGCGGCGGCCCGCTGGCGGGCCGGGTGGTGCTGGACGACATCACGGAGGCGCTGAAGAAGTCCTGACGGTTGAAAAGGGGCTTGACGCAGGAGTCCTGACGGGCTGAAGAGGTCCCTGTGCCTGGAGCGGGGGCGGGAGCGGTGGCGGTGGTTTGCCGTTCCCGGTTCGCCGAACCGCAGTGTGCCGGTGCCGGGTCGCCCGGTGCCGGCACACGCGGCTTCGGGCGGGTGGAGCCATCCACGCATGGGCACGCGCCCTTCGCGCTCTTGAATCCTTCGCGGAGAGCCCTGTGCGCCGGATGCCCTCTTGCGGTGCACACCCCCACGCAGCACGGTTTTGTTGAATGCTGCTCGGCACTCCGGTGCCACAAGGGGGAGAGGCGGTAGGCCGTGAGAGCAGTGACACGGTGGGCGCGGGAGACCTTCGGCGACGCGGCCGGGCCGTTGACGGACCTGATCCCGGCCGGCTTGGTTCGCGCACACGCCAGGGCACGAAGCGGGCACGAGGGAGTGCACACCCAGACGCTGGAAGCGTACGGGCACGGGCTCTACGCCGCCCAGTACGAGGAGCTGGCGGTCGGTCTGAGTTCCGTCGCGGACGCCACGCCGGTGCGCTTACAGGGACGGACGCTGATGATCGTTCGTGGCCGGGTGATCTACCCGTACTGCTACGCGAAGAAAGATGTTCCCGTCACGGCCGCCCGTCTCCGCAGCGCCAAGGGCTTCCGCGCGGATCTGATCCGACGGCACGGTCCGGAGCCCATGCAGCAGACCTTCGACCTGGGCCTGAGCGAGCACGACGAGGCGGAGACGCACCCCGACCTCAACCTCCTGCCGGAGGATGTGCGCCTCGTCCTCGTCGCCTACGCGTGCTCCATGGACCAGGGCGTCATGCGCATCGAGTGGGGCTCGGCCGAACTGCGGCGCGAGGACCGGTACCTCGTCTGGCATCGCCACGAGCCACTGTGTCCTCCTGCCCAGCTGTGACCCGGGACGTTCGCCGGGTGTGCAGAAGCGGAACTCCGTGCGGAGACCGCTGCTGATGGATGGTGTCGTGGTCAGGGTGAAGGGAGTTCGTGATGATCGCAGAGCGTGCGGTTCCGCCTCGCGTCGCGGCCGCGGAGCGAGTCGCCTCCGAGGCCGGCTTTCGGAAGAGCTGCATCCCTGAGGTGGGCAGGTTGCTCAGGCTGGCCGCTGCCGCCAAACCCCATGGCGTCATCGCGGAGAGCGGCACCGGCTCGGGCGTGGGTACCGCCTGGCTGCACAGCGGGCTCGGCGCCGGGGCCCGTCTGGTGACCGTGGAGTGTGACGCGGTGTTGTCCCGGCGAGCGGCCGGTGTCTTCGCGGACGACGACCGCGTCGATGTCCTCACCGGGGACTGGCGGTTGCTGGAGCGGCAAGCCCCCTTCGATGTCTTCTTCTGCGACGGAGGAGGCAAACGCGACGACCCCGAGAGGGTCGTCGAACTGCTCGCTCCCGGTGGCCTTCTCATCCTGGACGACTTCACCCCCTCGCCGGACTGGCCGCCTCGTTTCGAGGGCGACGTGGACGAGCTCCGCCTGTTCTACCTCACCCATCCGGCCCTGGACGCCACGGAAATCCTCACCACACCCGCCAGTTCGGCGGTCCTTGCGGCTCGCCGCGGCTGAGGGCTGTCCCGTACGTCATCCATGCGACAGCTCATTCCGCATGGGCACGGTCACCTTTGCCGCGGATTCACCCGGCAGTTGGTATGGAGGTACTGGGCCGTGCCGTTGGTGAAGTCGTAGAGCGCCACTGTCTGGGTGTCTTCCAACGGACCCGCCGGTGGCATCAGGAAATGGGTCTCGCTCACCGGGAGCAGCGCATATCTGATGCGGTCCGGCTTTCCGAGGAAGGCCGCCTGCATCGGGTCGAGGGCCAGGGTCAGGTACAGCTTCCCGCCTTCGGCCGACACCTCGTACACCGCGCCGGGACGCCCGTAGACGCCTTCGTACCTGGACAGGTCGAGGTTCAGCGTCGTGTCCGGTGCCGGCAGGTCCGGGACGGTGATCATGCCGAGGCCGGTCAGGAGCTCGTTGAACACCGCGCGAGAGAAGCTCTCCCGCGGTCCGCCGTTGGTCAGCAGGGCAAGGGCGGTATTCGAGTCCGGCAGAAGCCGTAGCCGGGCGTTCTGGCCCACTGTGCTGCCGTCGGTCACGTAGACGGTTTCGCCGTGCCAGTCACCCACGATGAGGCCGAGTGCCCAGGCCGGCCCGAACATGTACGGATCCGGGACGGACACCCGGGAACCCAGCATCTCTCGAATGCTCTCGGCCGAGACGATGCGCTCTCCGTTCGGCGCCGTGCCCTCGTTGAGGAGGACGTGCGCCATGGCAAGTACCTCCCGGGAGGTCGAGGTGATGTTTCCGCCGGGGCCGAATGCGCGTGGCAGACAGCGCACCGGTGTGACGACGGGACCCTCCTCCGGGGAACGAATCAGGTGCCCGGTCGCGGCCCGGGCTTCGTCCACCTGCTCGTGCCAACTGTTCGTGCCGGTCAGGCCCATGGGGTCGAAGAGGCGGCGCCGCATTATGTCGTCCCAGCGTGCGCCGTCGCGCACCTCCAGGATCCGCGCGAGAAGGGCGTAGCCCAGCACTGCGCTGTAACCGTGGGTGCGGCCCAGCGGGAAGACCTGGGGTGCGTCGGCGATGTTCTCGACCATGCGCGCATAGACGTCGTCGTCTTCGCCGGGGTCGCCGTAGGCCTCCTCGATACCGTTGGTGTGGTGCAGCAGGTGGCGGGGGGTGACCTTCGCGCTTGCCTCGGGATCGGCCACCGCGAAGCCGGGCAGGCAGGTCCGCAACGGCTCGTCGAGGTCGACTTTCCCCTCGTCGACGAGTTGCATGAAGGCCAGTGCGGTCCATGTCTTGGTCATGGAGCCGCATTGGTAGACGGTGTCCGTCGTCGCGGGTTCGCGCGTCTCCACGTTTTTGACGCCGACCGCGAGTTCGGTGAGTTCTCCGTCGTGGAGCACGCCGATCGCGGCGCTCGGGATGGCGTACTCCGCCAGGAGTTCGGCGACCCGGGCCCGGAGCCGTGGTCTGTCGAGTGTCATCGCGGGAGACCGACGGCGTTCGCGGCGTCCGCTTCGAAGTACTCCGTTGTGGCATAGGCGCCGGCGTATTCCTCGAAGAATTCCCGGACGCCATCGACGGAGTCGTGGGTGATGATGTTCACCGCTTTGTCTCCGCCCCGGCTCGCGACCGCCAGCTTCCATGTGGCGCCCTGGGGGAGTCGGGTGTGTGCCTTCTTCAGCCCGCTCCAGAAGTTGCCGTCGTCCGAGACCGTCGACACGACCATCACGTACATCGTGGATCCTCTCTTTCCGAGTGAGGAAAAGCTACGTTGCGTTTTGGGGTGCGTCAACGAAATGGGGATCCAAATGGCCCCTGCATCATGGATCGTTGCAACAGAATTGTGAATAAATGCAACTCCCGCAATTGAGCCGTTGCACTGTACTGTTGCTGAATGCAAGGAGAGGAGTCGCGTCGGTGCCAGGAGGCAGGCTGACCTACGAGGACCGCCGGCGCATTGAGGCGTGGCTGGCCGAAGGGCTCGGGTACGCCGAGATCGGCCGACGGCTCGGCCGGCCGACGTCCACGATCAGTCGCGAGGTCGCACACAATGGCGCGCCCGGTCACTATGCAGCCGACCACGCACAGCAGGTCGCCGGCCACCGTGCCCGTCGGCGCAGGCCGGCCCGGCCCGCGGAGCCGGCGACCGACGAGCAGCCGGCCGAGGTGGTGCGCGGCTTCGTGGACCGGTTCGCGACGCTGCTGGCCGCGACGGGCCTGCCTCGCATGACCTCCCGGGTGTTCGTGTGCCTGCTCACCGCCGACGCCGACGGCCTGACGGCGGCCGACCTGGTGCGCCGGCTGCGCGTCAGCCCCGCGTCGGTGTCCAAGTCCATCGGCTCCCTCGAGGCCATGGCGGTGGTGGTGCGCCGACCGGATCCCGGCGGGCGCCGCGAGCGGTACGTCATCGACGACGACGCCTGGCTCCGGGCATGGCAAGCCGACACCGGCACCCACGCCGACATCGCCACCGCCGCACAGCGGGGTGTCGAGATCTTCGGCGCCGAGACGACTGCCGGCGCCCGGCTCGGCACGATGGGCCGGTTCTTCGCCCGCCTCAGCGAGCAGATGAGCGGCCGCACCCTCACCGCAGCCGCCGTGGACGACGCGCTGACCGTGCTCGCCGCCCTCGTGCACGCCGACCGGCCGCTCACTCCGGGCACGCCGGCCACCGCGCTCGACTGGCCCCGGGGCCGCACCACCGCCGCCCTGGACGTGATCCAACGGCAACCGGCCATCGCCGATCCCCTCGCCCTCAAGGCCGTCGGGCCCCGGACGTACCGTGTCACCACGAGACCGGACCGTCTCAGCCCGGCGCAACGCGCGGCACTCGACCGGTAGGCCGCGCCAACGCCTGGACCGAGCGCCTCCCATGTGTACGATACGCGTATCGTACACATGGGAGGAGGTGGCATGGTTCGGGGCAAGCCGCGAGAGGAAGCGATCTTGGCCGCCGCCATGGCGGTGCTCGCCGACGTCGGTTACCGGGCCTTGACGATGGACGCGGTGGCGGCGCGGGCGCACGCCAGCAAGACCACCATCTATCGACGTTGGCGGAGTAAGGCCGCACTGGTCAAAGCGGCACTGGACACCTACGACAGCAACTTCAACGACAGCGTTCCGGACACCGGGTCGTTGCGCGGCGACCTGTTCGCGGTGATGGAGATGCTGCGCCGCAAGGCCGAGGTGTTTCCGCTGGCGATGGTCCACGGGCTGATCACGGCCATGCGCGACGACGAAGAATTGGCCGCGGCACTCCAGGCTCATCTCGATGACGACGAACTGTCACCGTTCGCCGAACCGCTGCACCGTGCCGCAGCGCGCGGTGACGTACTCGCCGACGTCGACACCGAACTCGTGCACGACATCGCCGAGGCGATGATCCTGCGCCAGCTCCATGTCAACGCCCCATTCGACGACACCTTCATCGCTCGCGTCGTCGATGACGTGCTGCTGGCGCTGCTCACCCGGGGGGAAAGCCAATCATGACTGTGCTCATCGCGGGCGCGGGGCCGGCCGGGCTGACGCTGGCCATCGACCTGGCCCGTCGGGGCGTGCCCTGTCGGGTCGTCGACAAGGCGCCTGGCCTGTTCCCAGGGTCCCGGGGCAAGGGCCTGTCCCCACGCACCCAGGAGGTCTTCGACGACCTCGGCGTGATCAACGCGGTGCTCGCCGATGGCATGCCCTTCCCGAAGTTCCGCCGCTACTCGGGCCACGAGGTGGTGTTCGAGCGTCATGTGAACGAGTTACTGGGAGCCGAACCGCTGCGCCGCGGCGTCGGTGTTCCCTATCCGGACCTGTGGCTGCTCCCGCAGTGGCGTACCGACGAGATCCTGTACGAGCGGTTCGTCCAGCTCGGCGGCCGGGTCGAGTTCGGCACCGAAGTGCTCGGATTCGACCAGGACGCCGACGGGGTCACCGTGCAGACCACCGGTGGCCCGGTCCGCGCCACCTACCTGGTGGGCTGCGACGGCGGACGCAGCACCGTACGCAAGGCGCTGGGTGTGGGTTTCGTCGGCGAGACCTTCGAATCCGAACGGACTTTGATCGGCGACGTTCGGGCCGAGGGCCTTGACGGCGTGTTCTGCCACATGTTCACCACCGGGGCCGACCGGTTCTCCTTGTGGAACATGCCCGGCGGACAGTATTACCAATTCGTTGCCGGCGTTGCGGCGGAGGACGTGCCGGAGTTGACGCTGGACTCGGTGCGCCACCTTTTGCACGAGCGTTCCGGCCGCGCCGATATCCGGCTGCACGACCTGAAATGGATCTCGCTGTACCGGGTCAACGCGCGCATGGCGGACCGCTTCCGAGCCGGACGTGTCCTGCTGGCAGGGGACGCCGCACACGTGCACTCCTCGGCGGGCGGCCAGGGTCTGAACACCAGCATCCAGGACAGCTACAACCTCGGATGGAAGCTGGCCGGCGTGCTCAGCGGGGCGCCGGAGGCACTGCTGGACAGCTACGAGACCGAGCGGATACCGGTGGCCGCCCATGTCCTGGGCATGAGCAGCACACTGCACCGGCTGGACTTCCGGCCGCAGGAGGGCTGGACACCGGCGATCCACCAGCTCGACGTCAGCTACCACCACGGGCCGCTGGCAGTGGACGACCGCCCAGCACGGGGGCGGCTCCGCGCCGGAGACCGCGCACCCGACGGCATCCTCGACGATGGCACCTGCCTGTTCGACGTCTTCCGTGGTCCGCACTTCACCCTGCTGGCATTCGGCGACCTGCAGAATCGGCGATTCGGCGACGGCGTGCGGGTAAGGCAGGGCATCCCCTCGGACGCCTACGACGTGGACGACGGCACCCTGATCCTGGTCCGACCGGACGGGTATATCGGCGTGATGAGCCGGCGCATCGACACCGTACTCACCTACCTCGAACGGGTAACGCCCCATGTGGTGAGCCGATAGGGGTGAGGCCGGCTGTGCTCCGTCCGTCAGGAATGGCAATCCGCCTCCAGCAGCACCCGCGTCCCGCGCCGGCACCACCGGCGCGGCCCGTCGGCCCGTGCCGACTTCGTAGCGCCATCAGGATCCTGCTGCAGCATTAGTCGCCGGTCGTGCCGTCGAGCATCTCGCGCAGGATGTCCAGGTGGCCGTTGTGGCGGGCCGTCTCCTCGATGAGGTGGAGGACGATCCAGCGCAGGTCGACGTGGAGGCCGTCGCGAACGGCTCGCTCGGCCCGGCTGTCCAGGCCGTTCCCGGCGACCAGTTCGCGGTAGCGGGCGCTCTGTTCGGCGTATTCGTCGAGCAACTGCACGAGCGGGAAGTCGACGGCGATGCGCATCTCGCGGTCGGGGTCCTCCTCGGTCCAGGGGCCCCGGTCCTCCTCGCCGAGGAAGACCACCTGGAACCAGTAGTACTCGACCCAGCGGAGGTGGTTGATCACTCCGCTCATGGTCATCAGCGGTGAGCCCGGCAGGAGCGCCTTGTGGGCGTTCTCCGCGGAGACGCCGTCGCACTTGGCGCGGGCGGTGTCACGGGCGTAGTCGAGGAAGGTGGTGAGCTGGGTGCGCTCGTCCCACGCGGGAGGTGTGTCGTCGATTCTGGTCATCGAGCGAAGCGTCCCCTGCCACCGCGAGTGGTGTCGAGGCATTTATCGACGAGCCCACCCCGCTCCACCTGGCTCCTTGTCCGGCGGTCACTACAACGATTCAGCGCAGGCAGGGCCGCTGGGTACTGTCCGGTGGGCCGTTCGCCCCATCGGACACACCGCGCCATCGGACACACCGTCCTCCCGGACACACCGCCCCACCGAGCCGCCGCCGTCAGCGCTGACGTACCGACCCGGTCCCCGAGGGCTGCCGCCGTGCTCCACCCCTTGCCTAGCCCGTCATCCTCCCGCCGCCCCGCTCCGCCGCCAGGTCGGCGGCCGTCCACGCCATTCCGATCGCCCCGTCGAGCAGGGCCCGGTCGGCCGTCGCCGACCGGCTTCGCCCGGACCTCCGAACGGCTCTCGACGGCCTCGACGGGACCCGGTTCCCCGCCCTTCGCCGCGTGACCGCCGCCGGGCCGCACGGCCGCCCGGGCGCCGAGCGGGCGGGGAGGACGCCCTCCTCCGGATGAAGTCCCGGGAAGGTGATCTGCTTGCAGCGGCCCGAATATGCCGGCCCAGCCGCGCACCGGCCGGACCGGAACAATGCGCCCCGGGCCCCCGGTGAGGGCGCCCGGGGCGCAATGAAGAGTGCCCGCGGCCGCCCGGGGGCGATGCTCAGCCCGCGGGGGCGTCAGCAGTCCGGCCAGGCGTTCCCGGCTACGAGAACTGGCCGGGCTGATAGTCGCCGGCCGGCTGCTGGATGATGACGTTCGCCCGGTTGAAGGCGTTGATGAGGGCGATCCCGCAGACCAGGGCGGCCAGTTGCTCCTCGTCGTAGTGCTTGGCGGCGTTCGCCCACGCCTCGTCCGTGACCCCGCCGGCCGCATCCGCGATGCGGGTGCCCTGCTCGGCCAGCTCCAGTGCCGCCCGCTCGGCCTCGGTGAAGACCGTGGCCTCCCGCCACGCCGCGACCAGGTGGAGACGTACCGAGGTCTCACCCGCGGCGGCGGCGTCCTTGCTGTGCATGTCGGTGCAGAAACCGCATCCGTTGATCTGGCTGGCGCGGAGCTTCACCAGCTCCTGCGTCGCGGCCGGCAGCGTCGACTCCTCGAGCACCTTGCCTGCCGCGATGATGTGCTTGAAGATCTTGCCCACGGTCGGGCTGCCGAAGGCGTCCAAACGAGCACTCATTGGTGATCTCCTCTGCCGTTGTGGGTGCTTGCACCGTTACGACGGCACGGCTCGGCAGGATGTGACATGGATGCCTGTGACCTGCGTCTCCCTCTGCCGTGACTCCCGGCACCTGCCCAGCGGCGCGTACGCCGGTGCCCGGAAGCCCGGAAGCCCGGAAGCCCGGAAGCCCGGAAGCCCGGAAGCCCGGAAGCCCGGAAGCCCGGAAGCCCGGAAGCCGGGAAGCCCGGAAGCCGGGAAGCCCGGAAGCCGGGAAGCCGGGAAGCCGGGAAGCCGGGAAGCCGGGAAGCCCGGAAGCCCATCCGCGTTCCGCCGCTCCCCGCCGGGAACTCCGTACGGTCTCCCGCCGACTACCTGCACCGGGTCCACGGACAGCGGGCCCGTACGAGGATTCGAGCGGCAGGGAGAACGCATGCGCCCTCGCATGATGTGCGGTGTCATGGCGGCGGTGGCGGTCCTCGCCACCGGTTGTGGTGGCGGGACCGAAGCCGGAGGCGGAGCGGACGGCGCCGGTGCCGCCGCCCGCGGGTTCCCGGTGAAGGTGGCCGACTGCGACGGGAAGGAGACGACGTTCTCCGCTCCGCCCGAGAAGATCGTCACCAGCAACGCCTCCGGCCTGGAGATGCTGCTGCGCCTCGGCGCGGGCGACCGGGTGGCCGGAACGGGCTTCCCGCCCGGCAAGGGCACCCTGCCCGGCGGGCTCGACGGGCAGGCGCGGAAGGTGCCGGTCCTCGGCAAGGCGGTGATCCCCAAGGAGAAGCTGCTCGGTTCGGGCGCCGACCTCTACCTGGACGCCTTCGCGTCGATGGGCGGCATGGGCGGGATGGGGGGCATGGGTGACGCCCCCACCGACAAGGAGTTCGAGGCCGCCGGGATCAAGCATGTCTTCCTCGCCTCCACCGCCTGTGCCCAGCAGCAGAAGGGCCCCCGCAAGGACCTCTCCCAGGTCACCGGGGACATCCGACGACTGGGCGCGCTCACCGGAACCGGCAAGCGGGCCGCGGAGCTCGTGGCCGGCATGGACAAGAAGGTGTCCGCCGTGCGCACCGCGGTGGACGGCGTTCCCGAGCGGAAGCGTCCGACGTACTTCTTCTTCGACTACGACGCCGGCACCAAGCAGCCCATGGCCCTCTGCAACAAGCAGGTGGGCCACGCCGTGATCAGCCAGGCGGGCGCCCGCAACGTCTTCGCCGGCTGCGACGGCGACTTCAAGCCGGTCTCCTGGGAGGACGTCGTCGACCGGAACCCGGACTGGGTCCAGCTCGCCGTCCGCAACCGGGGCGACAAGGCAGCCAACGAGAAGGCCTTCGACGAGGCCGAGCGCTTCCTGCGCGGCTTCCCCGCCACCCGGGGCCTGAAGGCCGTCAAGGAGCGGAAGTTCCTGCGGATCGGCTCCGAGGCGACGACCATCGCCGGCGTCGGCAACGCCGACACGGTGCAGCGGATCGCCCGCACCCTGTACCCGGGCAAGGTCGAGGCGGACCGCTAGATGACGCTGCTCTCCTCGTCCCGGAACTCAGGGAACTCAGAGAACCCGGAAAGCTCAGAGAACCCGGAAAGCTCGGGGAACTCCCCGGATGCCCCGGAATCCCCCGACTCCCCGCCCCCCGGGAATTCCCCGGACACCCCGACCGGCACCGGTCCCCCCGGCCCGCCGGCGGCGGACGCGGACCCCTCCGGCCGCCGCGCCCACCCCGTACGCCCCGGCCCGTTCGCCGCCGTCCTCGGCGCCGCCCTGCTCGCCGCCCTCACGGCCGCCGTCTCCTGGGGCGCGACCGACGTCCCCCCGGCGGAGGTCTGGTCCGCCGTGCTGCGCCGGCTGGCGGGCGAGGCGCCCCGGCCGGGCACCGACGACCTGATCGTCTGGCAGCTCCGGGTGCCGCGTGCCCTGCTGGCGGCCGTCGTCGGCGCCGGGCTCGGCCTGGTCGGCACCGCCACCCAGTCGCTGGTCCGCAACCCGCTCGCCGACCCGTACCTGCTGGGCATCTCCAACGGGGCCTCGCTGGGTGCCGTCGCGGCCATCGTGCTCGGCGCGAGCGCCGGCGGGCTGCTCGGGCTCGGCCTGTCCGCCGCCGCCTTCGCCGGAGCCCTGGCGGCCTTCTCCCTGGTGTGGCTGCTGGCCCGCCGGGGCGGCGGCTTCTCCCCGCTGCGCCTGGTGCTCGCCGGCGTCGGCATCGGACAGTTCCTCTCCGGCTTCACCAGCTTCCTCGTCCTCCAGACCGGGGACGAACAGCAGACCCACAGCGTGCTGTTCTGGCTCATGGGCAGCCTGAGCGGCGCCACCTGGGACCTGCTGGCCCTGCCCGCCGCGGCGGTCGCCCTCGGGCTGCTCGCCCTCCAGGCCCGGGCCCGCGGGCTCAACGCCCTGCTCATGGGGGACGAGACGGCGGCCGGGGTGGGCGTCGACGTCACCCGGCTGCGCCGGGAACTCTTCGTCGTCACCAGTGTGCTCACCGGCTGTCTGGTCGCCGTGTCGGGCGCCATCGCCTTCGTCGGCCTGATGGTCCCGCACGTGTGCCGGCTGCTCGTCGGCGGCGACCACCGGCGATTGCTGCCCCTCTCCGCCCTCACCGGAGCCCTGCTGCTGGTGGTCGTGGACATCGTGTGCCGGACCGCCATGGACTCCCAGGAACTGCCGGTCGGTGTCGTCACCTCGCTGATCGGCGCCCCCGCCCTCCTCTATCTGCTGGACCGACGCCTGGAGCGCGACAGGTGAGAATCGACATCGAGGATCTGCAGGTCAGCTACGCCGGCCGCACGGTGGTCAGCGGGGTGCACCTGATGGCCGCCGACGGCGAGACCGTCGGCCTCGTCGGGCCCAACGGCAGCGGCAAGTCCACCGTCCTGCGCACCGTCTACCGCCATCTGCGGCCCACCGCGGGCCGGGTGCTGCTGGCCGGGTCCGACATCCGGGAGCTGGCCCCGGACCGGGCCGCCCGCCACGTCGCCGCCCTGCCCCAGGAGCGCGGCAGCGACTTCGAGCTGACCGTGCGCGAGGTGGTCGCCATGGGCCGCACCCCGTACAAGCGGGCGTTCGCCGGGGACGACCGTGCCGACCGGGAGATCGTGCTGCGCTCGCTGGCCCAGGTGGGCATGGACGGGCAGGCCGGGCGGCGGTTCTCCGCGCTCTCCGGCGGCGAACGCCAACGGGTGCTGCTCGCCCGCGCGTTCGCGCAGCAGCCCGATGTGCTCGTCCTCGACGAACCGACGAACCACCTCGACATCCGGCACCAGGTGGAACTCCTCACCCTGCTCCGGGACATCCGCCGGACCACCCTCATCGCGCTGCACGACCTGAACGCCGCCGCCTCGCTCTGCGACCGGCTGCACGTGCTCGTCGGCGGCGCCGTGGTCGCCTCCGGGGGGCCGCGCGACGTCCTCACCCCGGAGCTGCTGTCGGAGGTCTTCGGCGTCCGGGCGGCGGTGACCGACCATCCGCTCACCGGCGACCCGCTGATCGCGTTCGACCACCGGGCGCCGGCGGCGGAGGCCGGTGACCGGGGTCAACGGGAGGCTGTCGCCTCGAAGTGACTGGGACGGCCGTCCCGCAGCACCAGACGGCCCCGCTGCTCCGCCGCACTGCGGTGGAGCAGCTCCCATTCCCCGTCAGGGTGCAGCAGCGGGGCGGCGTGCCAGGGCGTGGTCCAGGCGTCCCGGGCCTCCAGCAGCCGGATGCCGAACTTGGCGGCCCCGCGCGGCTGCGGATGGATGGAGAGCCGGACCGAGCGGGGGTGGTGCTCCGCGATCAGCTCTCCCCAGGCCCGGCTGCGCTGCATCACCCCGTACGCCCGTCTGCGGCAGTCGCGCTGCAGTGCCGACCGCGAGCCGTCGAAGGACGCGGTGTCCTCGACGAGGAAGCGGGTGATCCCGCGGTACAGGCGCAGCGTGCCCTCGTCGGACTTCGCCCGCGCGCGCAAGTCCTCGACCGTCGGCGCGTAGCGGTCGTGGACCTGGGTCCGCTTCCGGTCGCACGGCAGGTCGCCGAAGACGTCCCGCAGATCGAAGGTGTCCAGATGGTCCAGGCCCTCGTCCCGGATCATCGCCCGCAGGCCGTCCCCGTAGGCGTCGATGTGCGCGTCGGAGACCTTGATGAGGTCCCCGAAGACATGGCCGTCGGAGCAGATGAGCATGCGTGCGCCGGGCGGATGCACCGCGGCGATCCGGGCGCACAGCCGGTCCAGGAAGCGCAGTGACCGCCGTTCGCCCTCGTCCGGCAGATGGCCGAGGACCTTGGCCGGGTTGGGGGACTTGCAGGGAAAGCCGGGGAGGGTGAACAGCACCGGTTCCCCGGCCGCGACGAACGGGGCGAGCTGGCGCGTCTGCTCGGGGAACGCGGCCGGCAGGTCCGGGGGCACCGGGGCGGTGTCCACGGTGCGCCGGTGCGGCAGCAGCAGCGACAGGATCGCCGCGCAGGTCCTCCGCTCGGCCGGGGACGGTGACGGGTGGGCAACGGGGCCGGTGAGTACGGTGCCGGCAGACGCCATCGGGGAACTCCTGGGTGGGACGGGGGCGGTGGGGGACGGCGTCCCCGGTCGGAGGCCGGTGACACGGGGACACGCACCGGCTGAAGAAACGGACCGGGGACCGGTGGACGGACCGAGGGGCGGCTGGACGGGCCGGGGCGCCCGCGTATCGGGGCGCCCGCGGACCGGGGACCTGCGGGCATGCCTTAACGGAGAGGACCCGGCACGCTCTGCGCAGCGGGGCCGGGCGCGCCCTACGAGCCGGGGCGGTGCCCGTCCCCCCGCACATCCCCTCCCGGGACGTCGGCGCAGGTCTCGGCACGGGTACCCCCGCCGTGTCCGCCGGACGCACCGGTGACCGGGCAGCCCCCGGGCGTCCAGGTGACCGGGAGTTCGTTCACCCCGCGCGCCAGGACCGCCGGAATCCACCGCAGTTCGTCCTCCGGCACGGCGAGCCGCAGCCCCGGCAGCCGCTCGACCAGCGTCCCGATCGCCACCTGGAGCTCGATGCGGGCCAGCGCCGCACCCGGGCAGAAGTGGATGCCGTGCCCGAACGCGAGATGCGGGTTGGGCGACCGGTCGAAGTCCAGCCGGTCGGGGTCGGGGAAGCGCTCGGGGTCGCGGTTGGCCGCACAGAGCGAGACGATCACCGAGTCGCCGGCCGGGATCCGGGTGCCGTGCAGATCGGCGTCCTCGGCGAAGAAGCGCCAGGTGGTCAGCTCGAATGCGCTGTCGTAGCGGAGGAGTTCCTCCACCGCCCGCGGGAGGATCTCCGGCTCGGCGCGCAGCCGTTCCAGCTCCGCGGGGTGGCGCAGCAGGGCGACGAGGGCGGTGGTGATCTGGTTGGTCACCGGCTCCTGACCGGCCACCAGCAGCTGGAAGATCATGGAGTCCAGCTCCTCCTGGCTCAGCTCCCCGCTGTCCCGGGCGGCGACCAGCCTCCCGAGCAACTCCTCCGAGGGGTGCGACCGCTGGTGGGCCACGACATCGGCGATGTACGTCTGGAGGGCGCGCAGCCGGGCCTCGTACGCGGGGCGGCCGGGGTCGTCGGGGCCGACCGGCTGGACGACCTTCCCCCAGTCGCGGTCGAACCGCCCGGCCAGCTCCGGGGCCAGCCCGATGACCTCGGCCAGCACCTGGAACGGGAACCGGGCGGCGAAACAGGCCACCGCGTCCATGCCGCCGTCCGCGGGCACCGCGTCGAGCAGCGCGTCGGCCATGGCCCGGAACCGGGGGCGCAGGGCCTCGACCCGCCGCGGCGCGAACGCGTCGAGGACCAGTCGCCGCATCGTGGTGTGCTTCGGCGGGTCCTGGTGCAGCAGATGCACCTGGAGCTGGGAGTGCTGCGGTTCCGGCATGATCGAGGCGCGCCGGCGCCAGGCGGCGTTGCCCCGGGAGTGGTGCTTGCCCAGCCGTTCGTCGTTCAGCGCCCGGTGGGCGGCCTCGTAGCCGGTGACCAGCCAGGCGGCCACCCCGCTGGGGAAGCGCACCCGGTGGACCGGACCCTCGGCGCGGAGGGTTTCGTACAGCGGATAGGGGTCGCGCTTGTAGTCGGTGCCGTGCAGCGGCACGGGATCGGGCTGTGTCATGGCGGTCGCTCCTGACCTGCGGGGATCGGCGGACGGAATCGAGGGACGGGACCGGAGTGCGGTTCGCTGAACCGGGACCGGAAGGCTCCGGCGGGAAGCCGGGGCGGGTGGACGCAAGCGGGGACCTGCGGGCTCAGAGGACGAGTTCGGGCCGGTGGTGGCCCAGCCACAGGGCGAGATCGACGACCCGTTCCAGCCGCAGCCGGTCTCCCCACTCCAGCCGCGCGGGGTCGGTGTCCAGGCAGGGCTTGATGGCGCGTTCGTCGACGAGATCGCGGACCGTCCCGCCGTGCGCCCCCAGGGCGTCGCGCGCCATGTCCTGCAGGCCGCGGTTGTAGTCGGGGTGATGGGTGGCCGGATAGTGGTTCTTCGCCCGGTGCAGCACGGAGTGCGGCGCCAGACCGGTGCCCACCGCCCGCAGCAGGCTCTTCTCCCGGCCGTCGGAGCTCTGCAGCTCCCACGGGGTGGAGAAGGCGTATTCGACGAGGCGGTGGTCGCAGTACGGCACCCGGACCTCCAGCCCCTGGGCCATGCTCAACCGGTCCTTGCGGTGCAGCAGTTGCCGCAGCCAGCGGGTGAGCGAGAGGTGCTGCATCTCCCGCTGCCGGTGCTGCACCGGGGACTCGCCGTCCAGGTGGGGCACGGCGGCCAGCGCGTCCCGGTAGGTGTCCCGCTGGAATGCGCCGATGGCCAGCGTGTCCGCCAGATCGGGGTGCAGCGGCATGGCGGCCTCGTCGCCGGTGACGAGCAGCCACGGGAAGGTGTCGGCGGCCAGCGCCCGGGGGCTGTGGAACCAGGGGTAGCCGCCGAACACCTCGTCGGCCGCCTCCCCCGAGAGCGCCACGGTCGAGTGCTGGGCGATCTCGCCGAACAGCAGGTAGAGGGAGGTGTCCATGTCCCCGACGCCGATGGGCGAGTCCCGCGCGGCGACCACGGCCGTGCGGTGCTCGGGATCGAGCAGGGTGCGCGGATCGAGGACGACGGTGCTGTGGTCGGTGCCGATGAACGCCCCGGCCTCGGTGGCGTACGGCGTGTCGTGGCCGGTGCGCAGCACGTCGCCGGTGAACCGCTCGGCCTGGTCGCTGTAGTCGACGGCGTAGGAGCGGAGCCGGGCCTCAGGCCCTTCCCGGAGCCGGAGTTCGTCCGCCAGCAGCGCGGTCAGGACGGTGGAGTCGAGTCCGCCGGAGAGCAGCGTGCAGCGGGGGACGTCGGCCGCGAGCTGCGCACGGGCGGCCCGGTCCAGACGGCTCCGCACCTCCTCGACGGTCTCCTCCGGGCCGTCGGTGTGCGGCCGTGCCTCCAGCTGCCAGTAACGCCGTTCGGTCACGCCGCCGCGGTCCAGGACGGTGATGCCGCCCGGCTCCACTTCCCGGACCCCCGCCCAGAGCGTGGGGCCGGTGGAGAACAGCAGGCTGTAGGCCGCGCGCAGGCCGTCCGCGTCCACCCGCGGCCGGACAGCGGGGTGCGCGAACAGCGCCTTCGGCTCGGAGCCGAAGACCAGGCCACCGGGGATTCGGGCCCAGTGGAGGGGCTTGACCCCCAGCCGGTCGCGGACCAGCAGCAGCCGCTGCCGCTCGCTGTCCCAGACGGCGAACGCGTACATCCCCTCCAGCCGGTCGGTGAGCGCGTCCCCCCACTCCTGATAGGCCCGGAGCACCACTTCGGTGTCGCTCCGGGTGCGGAAGTCGTGGCCCCGGCGCCGCAGTTCGGTCCGCAGCTCCTCGTGGTTGTAGACCTCGCCGCTGTAGCTCAGCACCACTTCCGCGCCCTCCGGCCCGGCGGTCATCGGCTGGACACCGCCCTCGAGGTCGAGCACGGCGAGCCGCCGGTGGCCGAGAGCGGCGTACGGGCCGCACCAGATTCCGGAGGCGTCCGGTCCGCGGAGGGCGAGGGACGCGGTCATCCGCTCGATGACCGGAACCTGACGGCGCGGGTCCTCATCGAACGAGACCCAGCCTGCGATGCCGCACATGGCGCGGCTCCTTTGCTGTCGGGGGAGGGGGAGGGGGAGGGGGAGGGGGGGAGACGGATCCGAGGACGGGCGGCCGAAGGGCACGGGGCCCGGGGCCGGCAGGACGGGAGAGGCAAAGGGGCAGGAGGCGGGACGAGCCGCAAGCCGGCGCGCCGGGCCCTCAGCCCTGCCGCACCGCCGCGGCACCGGCTCTCCGCGGACCGGGCCGCAGCGCGAGCAGCGGAACCGCCGCG
The DNA here is from genome assembly GCF_057709105.1 of Streptomyces sp. bgisy100. NCBI lineage: Bacteria > Bacillati > Actinomycetota > Actinomycetes > Kitasatosporales > Streptomycetaceae > Streptomyces > Streptomyces sp. bgisy100. Next base: position 153,227 of record NZ_JBYITE010000011.1, on the reverse strand, counting down.
CACGCCGCGACCGCGGCGGCGGCCAGAGCGGTCCGTGCCCCGGCGCCACCCGGCCCGGACAGCCCCCACACCGCGGTCGCCAGGGCCGGGCCGAGGGTGAAGCCGAGGCTGCGCGCGAGCTGCACCGTGGACCCGGCGGTGGCCAGCTGTGCGGCGGGCACCGCGCTCATCACCAGGAACTGCGCGGGGCCGCCGTACAGGCCCATCCCCACCCCGGCGATGGCGAGTTGCCAGGCGATCCGCACCGGCTGCCAGCCGTCCCCGGCCGCCAGCAGGACGAAGCCGACGGCCACCAGGACGCCGCCGGCCACCGCGACCGGCCGGGGGCTCCAGCGGTCCGCCAGCCGACCGCCCACCGGCCCGGCCAGCGCCATGCCCAGCGGGAAGGCGAGCAGGGTGAGGCCGGTGACCGAAGCGCTCAGGCCGTCGTCGCGCTGGAGATGCAGCGCCGTCACGTAGTGCACCGCGGCGAACGCCGCACCGAGCGCCAGGACCGCGCCCTGCGTGCCGTACGTCCGTGCCTCCCGCAGCACCGCCAGGACGGGCCGGCCGCCCGGTCCGCGCGCCCAGGCCACCACCAGGGGGAGCACCAGCAGGGCCGCCCACGCCCAGCGCGGCGATCCGGGGGCCAGCGTCAGGGCCAGCAGCGCCGCCGCCACCGCGCCCGCGATCAGGGCGGCGTCCACGGCCTCCCGCCGGCCCGGGGCGGTCAGCCGCCCGCCGCGGGGCAGTGCCGCACGCGCGATACCCCAGGCGACCAGGCACAACGGCAGTTTCACCAGCAGCACCGTGCGCCAGCCGCCGTGGTCCAGCAGCAGCCCGCCGAGGGCCGGTCCGCTGACCGCGCCGAGCGGCCCGAGCGTCGCTGGCACACTCATCGCCCGGCCCCGCACCTCGGGGCGCACCGCCCGGGTGGCCAGCACCGGCATCAGCACGAACAGCAGCGCCCCGAAGGCGCCCTGCAACAGCCGTGCTCCGATCAGCCACCCCATGGCCGGGGCCAGAGCGGCCGCCGCGGCGGACAGCGCGAACCCGGCGACCGAGGTGAGCAGCGCGGGGCGCATCCCCACCCGGTCGAGCCACCGCCCGGCGGGCAACAGCAGGGCCACCACCGGCAGTTGATAACCCAGGACGGCCCACTGGGCGGTCTCGGCGGGAACCCCGAAGCTCTCCCCGATGTCGGCCAGCGCCACATTGACGATGCTCATGTCGAGCATGGCGACGAAGGAGAGAATCCCGGCGACCGCGACCAGGCTCCACCGGTCGGACTCATCGCTCCCCGTGTCCTGCTGCATCACCGCCTCCTTCCTCTGTTCCGCGCGCGGGTGTCGGCGCGTCGGTACAGAGGTCGGGCGAATCCGCACGGGAGTTCCCGTCGATCGCCAGAGATTCCGCGGAAGTTGCCGTCGGGGACGACGGGGGCAGGACGAACGACGATGCGGGCGGGGGACCGGGGCCGGACGAACGACGATGCGGGCGGCGGCGACCGGGCGCCGGATGAACGAAGGCGCGGCCAGGGGCTACCGGGCGCCGGACGAGCGGACCGCCGGCGCCGCCCCGGCCGCTCCTGCCGCTCGAGCCGTCCCGGTTCGCCCGGCTCCCCGACGTCCGGGGACGCCGCGCGAACCGGACGCCTCGGGGCCCGGCCCGGTTCCGGCTCCCGCGCCGCGGGGAGCAGGCGTACGGCATCCGCACCGAAGCCCGCTCCCCGCTCCCCGCGTCCGGCAGGGTGACCGGCTCAGCGAGACGCGCCGGCGAGCAGCGCCGGCCGACGCTTCCGCACCGCCGGAGCGGGCCGGACCACGGGCTCCGTGGCCCGCGGGCCCTCGGGGGTGCCGGAGGTGTCCTCCTCCGCCGCGTCGAGCAGGGAGACCAGGGTCTCCCGGGCCCGCGCGACCCGGGAACGCACCGTCCCGATCGGGCAGTCGGCCACCGCCGCCGCCTCCGCGTACGGCAGCCCGAGGAGCTGTGTCAGCACGAACGCCTCCCGCCTCCCCGCCGGCAGCACCGACAGCAGCTCGGAGAGGGCCACTCCCTCGTCGAAGCCGGGCAGTCCGCGCGGCTGGGCCCGTTCCGCCGCCGACTGCCAGTCCTCGACCCCCGCCAGCCGCGGGCGCGCGGACGTGGCCCGGATCCGGTCGGCCACCACCCGGCGGGCGATCGTCAGCAGCCAGGTGCGCGCCGACGACCGGCCCTCGAAGCCCGGGAGACTGCGCAGCGCCCGCAGATAGGTGTCCTGGACCAGATCGTCCGTGGCCTGGGCATCGCCGCTGAGGTGGGTGACGTACCGGCGGACGTCGAGCTGGGTGCTGCGGACGAACGCGTCCACGGACTCGCGGTCCCCGGAGCGGGCGGCCAGCGCCCATGCCGTCACCTGCGCGTCGTCACGCATGGGCCGCCTCCTCGCCGGAGTGTCGCCGTCCGCCGTACCCCTCGGAGAGGATGGACGCATGCAGTGTTCCCGGATCCGTACCGCCCTCTCCGCCCGCGCCGATGGCGAGGCACTGCCGCCGGACGTCGACGGTCCGGCGCTCGACGCGCATCTGGCGGGCTGTCCGGAGTGCCGCCGCTGGGAGCGGCAGGTCCAGCGGCTGCGGGAGTTCACCGGCTCCGCCGAAGAAGCGGATCCCGGAGCCGAGGGCCTGCTCGCCGCGCTGCGTGCCGCGCTCGACGGGGACGGGGAGACAGGAGGCACGGGACAGGGGGAGTCGCGCGCCGGCTGAGCGGCCCGGCCGCTCCGCGGGCCGCGGTCCGGTGCGGGGGACGGCCGGAGCCGACCGCGGCGCCCGGTTCGCCCCCGTCGCCCGTGTCCGGGCAGGTGTGCAGGCAGGTGTCATCGTGCGAGGTCCTTCGCGTGTGCCGGTCACGGCCGAGGGCGGACCGGTGGAATGGACGGCCGGGGCGGATACGGCGGGTCGCCGCGCCCGTCGGCCGATGGCTCCGTGCTGTCAGCGGACAGCGAGCACGCGCGGCGGACCCCGGGTCGAGATGACGTGGACGAGCAGCAGCCGGGGGAGCGGCGGCCGGGCCTCCCGCGCGGCCCGTCGGGCCGGGAGCGGCTCCGGCACCGGCGCGGCACCGCCCACGGCGAGGGCCAACGGCGCGAACAGCCGGGCGGACACCGCCCGGACCAGCCGGAACGTCGCCCGCTCCGCACCGGACAGCCAGACCGCACCGGCGAGCGCGATCAGCACATGGACCGCGACCATGCCCACGGCCCCGCCGCCCGCCGCCATACCGTCCATCGCCGCGTGCATCCCGTCCATGCCCGCCATGGGGTCGGCGGCCCCGTGGGCGAGATGCTGCGCATGGCCGGCCGGCCCGCCGTGGTCCACCGGGGACATACCACCGCCGGACCCGTGGGCCAGGGCGTCGGCAACTCCGCCGCTCCGCCCCGCCTGTGCCGCGCCCCCGTTCATGGCGTCGGCCGGGTGCGGGGGAGCGCACAGCAGCTGTGCCAGCCACTGTCCGGCGAACGACCGGGAGGGGAGGGGACGGAGGAGGACCTGCGCCAGCGAGAACACCCCGTGGAGCAGAGCCTGTGTCGCCAGCGCGGTCGCACCGACCCGGAGGGAGCCTCGCTCCCGGCCCGTCGGCCGCCACACCCCGGCGGCCGTCAGGGCGGCGGCGCCGGCCACCACCCACCAGGGCAGCGGGGCACCCGACATCGACGCGTGCCCCAGCGCGGAGAGCAGCGCGCACACCGACGCGAACACCGCTGTGCGCAGTGCTCGCAGCTCAGTCCCCGTCCTCATGGTCCGGTCATCGTCGCACCCCGCCCCGCTCCGCGGAGCGACGGGGCTGAAACTGATCACCTGCCAGGCTCGCACCGGTCGCACGGAGTTGCATACGTCGGACGGTCCCGGAACGCTCAACGGCGCCCGTGATCAGTGCCCTTGCCCGTGAGCGTGGGCGCTCGCCGGACCCGGGCCGACCGAGCGGCGGAGCGCCTGATCACGGTGACGGAGGGCGGAATTCCGCGACCTCGCTCGGCCACGGAGACAGCTCGCACCGCGAGAAGCGGGAACGTCTCACCACGTCTCACAGGGAACGGGGAAGGGGAGACGAGGGAACAGGTCCTTGCAGCAACCGGGAGCGGCCCCTGCGGAAGCCGGACGGCTCAGACCATCGCGCGCTCCGGCATGGGCTGCTCTACACCGTCGACCTCCAGGCTGCACCGGGGGATCAGTGCCCCGAGGCGCGGCTGGTGCACGAACACCCGGAACGGCACGGGCGGGTCGCCGGGCAGCTCGCCGGTCAGCACGCTGGTCCCCGTGCCCTGCACGCGCTGACGGAAGACTTCCTTGCCGTCGACCAGCAGCTCGATCCGGCTCGTCCGGCCGGGACGGACGTTCACGGTGATCGAGTGGCCGTGATGATCGAGGTGGAAGTGGTGGCTACGGCCCATGACGCACCTCCGGAATGACGCCGGTACCTCCACCCTAGGTCCGGTACGCCGTCCCTGCCTGCGGGCACATCCTCGCTCCGGGAATCCGGGAAGGTCCCCCCGGTCCGGGCCCCAGGATGGCGGATCACGAAGATCCATCTGGCGCGCGAGCAGGGACGGAAGCCGTTGTCGTATACCCGGTGTACCGGCCGCGGGCTCAGCGCTGGGCGGCGGTGTACCCGAGCAGAGCAACCGCGAACCCCACGATGACCAGCAGCGACCACAGCCAGTTCGGCACGCCGAGCGTGGACGGGTCCGGCGGGCTGCAGTCCGGACGGCCACACTGCGGGCAGGTGTGAGGCGGCTTGGTCATCGCAGCACCTTCTGTAACACCAGGACGGCGACCCCGGCGAGGATGGCCGGGATGGGCGCTACGACCATACAGCCGGAGCTCGTCCCGTTCCCCTGGTCGCCGCCGGGGCCGGGCTTCCTGTGTCCCTTGACCTCGGCCCTGTCGCTGTACTCCTTGTAGTCGCTCATGGGTCTCACTCCTTCATGACGAGGGCATGGCCACGCCGCGGCGGGTGTTTCATGCGGGGTAGAGGTGGGGGCCGCCGGCGGAGGGGGAGTGCCGCCGGCGGCCCTGTCTCAGGTGCGGCGCCGTTCGTAGATGGGGCCGCCGCTCGCGGCCGGGTCCAGGGGCCGGAGTCGGTAGATGCTCATGCAGTCCGGGCAGGAGTAGAGGATTCCGCCTGGGCCGGAGCCGGTCTCGATCAGGGCGATCAGGGTGGGCCGGTCAGTAAGGCCTTGGTGCCAGTGGCACCACCGTTCGGCGGTCACGCTTGCTGCCGGTGCTGGTGGTGGACCAGGAGCCAGTGGCAGTCGCGGGCGAGTGCGTCCACCTGGATGTGGGCGGCGAGTGGCCCCTTGCCGAGTCCCTGCTTCACCTGGTGGTGGATGTTGTCGAGTCGGGCGCGGGCGGTGTACCACGTGATGCTGCCGCGCCAGAGCCGGTCGGCCGCGGCCTCTGCGTCGGGGAGCAGCAGCTCGATGTGCCCGCGCAGGCGGGCTTCCAGGTCGGTCAACTCGTCCATGACGAGTCGGCCGGTGCCGGTTCGTAAGGCTCGGTCGATGGTCGCTTGGATGGTGGCTTCGTCGATGGGGACGGGGGCGTCTGGCGCGGCCGTGCCCTCGGGCGGTTCGTTCATTGCGGCAGTACTCACGATGCGCGCCTTCGTGTCGTCTCGGCGCCCGCTCCACCCCTTGTGCTCTTCAGGGGCGAACCGAGCCGTCAACAGCCGCTCGCGGGGAGTGACCGATACCCAGACAACTCCCTTGCCTGACACCCTGGTTAGGGCGTTGAGCCGCTCACCTGACGGCCTGACCTAGGGCGATTTAGCCGTTCCTTTACCTGGCAGGTGGAGAGTGCGCGGGCTACCGTGCCCGCATGGACGCGATCCGCAATACCGTCCTTGAGGCGTGGATGACCGAGCACGGATACAGCTCCAACAGCCTGGCCGACGCGGTGAACAGGGCTGTTGAAGAGCTGACGGGACACCTAGGCGGGCTCGACGGGTCATCGATCCGGGCTTGGAAAGCGGGCCGGGTTTCCTGGCCGAAGTCGGCAACACGTACCGCACTTGAGGACGTCACCGGATTACCCGCCGTCGCTTTGGGGTTCGTGCCACGGGGCCGACCTGCACCCGCCCCAGCGTCACCGCAGCAAGAGGAGCCCGATATGAAGCGCCGTACCCTCGTCGGCGGCATCGCAGCGGCGGCCGGCGCAGCAGCCGCACCAGGAACCGCGTCACCGCGTCGAATCGGCATGAGCGACGTCAACCGACTGAACAAGCGCTTCGCCGAGATCGTCGCCAGTGACCACCGACACGGTGGGCAACTCGGCATCGAACAGCGGGCCGCCGCGCTAGCAGACGAGGCGCTCAACCTCCAGAACGCGGGCAGCGCCACACAGCGGGTACGGAGCAGTCTCTACGCCTCCGGGGCGGCATTCCGCTCGTCTGCGATGTGGGCCGCCATCGACGGCCGGCGCTACGACGTCGCGAAGGCGCACATGCGCGAGGCCCAGGCCCTCGCGGAGATGTCAGGGGACCAGGCGATCAAGTTCCGCATCTGGAGTCACGCGGGCACCATGTATCGCCACATGGGGCGCCCTGCCGATGGGGGCGCCGCCAACGACGTCGCCCGCAACCTCCACCTCACACGCCGTGACCCACTGTTCGCATCCCTCGGCCTGGCCCGCCAAGGTGCCATCCACGGCACGGCGCAGAATCGGAGCGGTGCCCACCGTGCGTTCGAGCAGGCGCAGGACGCAATGCTGCGCGCCGATCCTGCCGACCACCGGCCAGTATGGTTGCTTGCTTTCTACGACCAGGCCGAACTGGACTCCCTGGCTCTCTCCGCATACTTGGCGCTCGGCGACTACCCGACCGCCGAGTATCACGCTCACCGCTGCCTGTCCTCGCTCCGGCCCCACATGGTCAGGTCCCGGGCGATCGCGACGACCCGTCTCGCTCACGCCCTGCTCGCGCAGGGCGCCGCCGACGCTGCTACGGCCGCCGCGATGAAGGTTCCCGCGGACGCTGCCACTCGCCATGCCCGGGTGTCCCGCATGCTCCAGGAGTTCGGGGCCGCGCTCCGCGCCACCGCACCGCGCAGCACCGCCGTTCAGACCTGGACCGAGCACACCACAACCTGGAGCACTGCCGCATGACCATGGCACCCGCCACCGACCTGCGCACGTTCACCAACCTGGACACCGCCCGCGGCGACCTGCTCGACGTGTACGCCGAGGTGCGTGCCCCACTGCTCCACCTGCCGAACTACGCCGTCACCGCGTTCGGCGAGCGCATCGACCGGCACGCTACCGAGGCTGGATTCACAGCCGTCCTCGCGTACGCGGACGGGCATCCGGTCGGCTACGCGTACGGCAACACCATCGAGCACGGCGACCGGTACTGGCAGCGCACCAGTCCGACGCCGGCGGAGAAGTACACCGAGCACCCGGCCGTGGCTCTTAAGGAGATCGGCGTCCGACCGACCTGGCGCAAGACCGGAACGGCCCGCCGCATCCACGACGCCCTCCTCGCCCCACGCGAAGAGCGGTTCGTCACGCTCATGGTCAACCCGTCCGCCGGGGAAGGAAAGGTCCGCGCGCTCTACGAGTCCTGGGGGTACGAGGACATCGGGCACAGCCAGCCATCACCAGCCTCGCCTCTGCTGACCGTGATGATCCGCGCCAACCGTTGACCACCACGGAAGTTGCGCATGTTCCACCACTACGCACCCACACCTCCAACCGCACAGGCCCAGGAACGCACTGGTCAGACGCTCGAAACTGCGTGAGCGATGCGTGAGCGGACGACAGAGCACCAGCCGTCACGAGCAGGGGCAAACGACCTGCCGGATGGTGCTGACCTGCAAGGACAGCACCATCCTGCACGCACGAACACCCTCGATCACCGGGTCCCGTCCCGCTCCCCGGGCCCCGCTCACCCCGAAGCCGTCACCCGTTCGGCCGAGTCCGCCGGCCGGGCCCCGGTGCCCCGCCGGGCGGCTGGGACCACCAGGGGGGTCCCGGTCTCGGGGTCGTCGATCACCTGGCAGGGCAGCCGGAAGACCTCCTCCACCAGCTCCGCCGTCACGATCTCCCGCGGCTCGCCCTCCGCGACCACCCGGCCGTCCCGCATCGCGATCAGATGGGTCGCGTACCGGGCCGCCTGGTTCAGGTCGTGCAGCACGGCCACCAGGGTGCGGCCCTGCTCCTCGTGGAGCCGGGCGCACAGGTCGAGCACCTCGATCTGGTGGGCGATGTCGAGATAGGTCGTCGGCTCGTCCAGCAGCAGCAGCGGCGTCTGCTGGGCGAGCGCCATGGCGATCCACACCCGCTGCCGCTGCCCGCCGGAGAGCTCGTCGACCAGCCGGTCGGCCAGGTCCGCGACCCCGGTCGACGCCATGGACTCGGTGACGATCCGCTCGTCCTCCTTCGACCACTGGCGCAGCAGCCCCTGGTGGGGGTAGCGCCCCCGGGACACCAGGTCGGCGACGGTGATCCCGTCCGGGGCGATGGACGACTGCGGCAGCAGGCCCAGGGTCTGCGCCACCTTGCGCGCCGGGGTCCGGGAGATGTCCTGCCCGTCCAGCAGCACGGTGCCCGAGGCCGGCTTCAGCATCCGCGACAGGGCCCGCAGCAGGGTGGACTTGCCGCAGGCGTTCGGCCCGACGACGACGGTGAAGGAGTCGTCCGGTACCGCGACCGTCAGGTCCTGGGTGATCGTCCGCCGCTCGTAGGCGAGGGTCAGCCCGCTGCCGCTCAGCCGCGTTCCGGCGCCGTCCATGGTCCGCTCTCCGTTCTCGCCCGTGCCCGTGTCGCTCGTCCGTGGCCCGCTCATATCCGGCCCGCCCTGCGCTCGGTGGCGAGCAGCCACACCAGGTATCCGCCGCCCAGCACACCGGTCACCACACCCACCGGCAGCTGGTGCCCGGCGAAGATCCGCTGGGCGATCCAGTCCGCGCCGACCAGCAGCGCGGCCCCCATGCACAGCGAGGGCACCAGGTTCGGGCCCGGGGCCCGGGTCAGCCGGCGGGCCAGCTGGGGTGCGGTGAGGGCGACGAAGGCGACCGGTCCGGCGGCGGAGGCCGCGACGGCCGCCAGCACCACCGCGGCACCCAGCAGGGACAGCCGGACCGCCTCCACCGGGACCCCCAGGGCCGCCGCGGCGTCGTCGCCCATCTCCAGCATCCGCAGCGCCCGTCCGCAGCCGAGGACGACCAGCGGCACCAGAACCGCCATGGTCACCAGGAGCGGGCCGGCGTTGTCCCAGTCGCGGCCGTCGAGGCTCCCGGTGAGCCACAGCACGGCCCGCGCCGCGTCCTCGATCCTGGCCCGGGTCAGCAGATAGCCGTTGACGCCGGTGAGGATGGACGCGACCCCGATCCCGACCAGGATGAGCCGGTATCCGTGGAGGCCCCGCTGCCAGGCGAGGGCGTAGATGGCGGCGCCGGTGACCACGCCTCCGGCCACCGCCCCGCCGGCGAGTGCCAGGCTGCCGCCGCCGAAGAGGACGACCGCGGCGAGCGCGCCGGTGGCCGCGCCCTGGGTGAACCCGAGCACGTCGGGGCTGCCCAGCGGATTGCGGACCAGGGACTGGAAGACCGCTCCCGCCAGCGCCAGCGCGCCGCCCACCAGGAGGGCGGTGACCACCCGGGGCAGCCGCACCTCGTTGACGATGAAGTCGTCCGCGGGGGCGCCGTTCCCGGCCAGGGTCTGCAGTACCTGGCCCGGGCCCATCGGGTAGTCGCCGCTGCCGATCGCCAGGACGCCGAGGCCCAGGGCCAGCAGGGCGCACACCGTGCCCATGAGCAGCGCCCGGGGGCGGTAGCGCAGCGAGACGCCGTCCGAGATTCGCAGGACGCTCATGCCCGTGCCACCTTCCGCCGCCGGACGAAGTAGAGGAAGAGCGGGCCGCCCAGCACCGTGGTGACCATGCCCACCTGGAGCTCGCTGGGCCGCGCGGCGACCCGCCCCAGCACGTCCGCGCCGAGCAGCAGCACCGGTGCGAGCACCGCGCAGTAGGGGAGCAGCCAGCGCAGGTCGGGGCCGGTCAGGGCGCGCACCATGTGCGGCACCATCAGCCCGACGAAGACGATCGGCCCGCAGGCCGCGGTGGCCGCTCCGCACAGCACGGTGACGGCGACGATGGCGCCCACCCGGATCCGGGCGGGGCGCGAGCCGAGCGCGCGGGCCGAATCGTCGCCCAGCGCCAGGGCGTTGAGCGGCCGGGCGAGGGCCAGCGACAGCAACAGGCCCGCCAGGACGAACGGCGCCACCTTCACCACGGTCCCGGCGTGGGCGTCGGCGAGCGAGCCCACCGTCCAGAAGCGCATGCGCTCCAGGGATGCCGAATCGAGCAGCATCACCGCGCTCACATACGAGTAGAGGGTGGCGTTGAGCGCCGCGCCGGCCAGCGCCAGTCGGGCCGGGGTCGCCCCCCGGCCCCCGCCGACCGCGTACAGCAGGACGGAGACGGCGGCGGCGCCGAGGAAGGCGAACCAGATGTATCCGTCGAACGTGCCCACGCCCAGCAGGGCGATCGCCGAGGCGACGGCCGCGGAGGAGCCGGCGTTGATGCCCATCAGACCGGGGTCGGCGAGCGGGTTGCGGGTCAGCGCCTGCATCACTCCGCCGGCCAGGCCGAGCGCGGCCCCGGCCAGCAGGCCCATCGCGGTGCGCGGAAGCCGCATGTCGTGCACGACGGCGTAATCGGGAGAGTGCGGATCGAAGAGGGCATTCCAGACCTCTCCGAGCGACAGTGGCTTGGAGCCGATCGCGATGCTCAGGGCCAGGACGGCGAGCAGGATCAACAGGGAACCGAGGAGGCCGGCGGCGCGCACCGACCGGCGTCCGCCGGGCGGGCGGGTGCGCGGCGGCGGCTCGGCCGTCGAATCCCCGGCAGCCGGCGGTGACTTGGTGAAGGACACGTACGGGCTCCGGTACGGGCCGTTCCGGTTGGGGGCCGGTCGGCCTATCGATATGAACTTAGGCTAGGTTAACCTAACCGGCGTTCGGCCTTCCGGGCCCCTACCGCACGAGAGAAAGACTCTGCCATGTCGCACCCCCGTGGAACCACCTCTCTGTCCCGCCGTGGGCTGCTCGCAGCGGGCGGCGCCGTCGGGCTCGGCGCGCTGGTCGCCGCCTGCGGCGAGGGCGGTTCGGCCTCGTCCCAGGGCGGAGACAAGGGCGGTGCCTGGTCGTTCACCGACGACCGTAACAAGAAGGTCTCCGCCAAGAGCACCCCCAAGCGCATCGTCGCCTTCACCGGAACCGCCGCCGCGCTGCACGACTTCGGGCTCGACGAGGAGCTCGTCGGCGTCTTCGGCGAGACCAAGCTGAAGAACGGCAAGCCCGACCCGCAGGCGGGCGACCTCGATGTCGACCAGGTGAAGATCCTCGGAAACGTCTGGGGCGAGTTCAACATCGAGAAGTACGCGGCGCTGCGCCCCGAGCTGCTCGTCACGCACATGTACGACCCGGGGGCCCTCTGGTACGTCCCGGCGGAGAGCCAGAAGAAGATCCTCAAGCTGGCCCCCAGCGTCGCCATCACCACCGCCCGGGTCCCGCTGCCGGAGCCGATCCGCCGCTACGCGAAGCTCGCCGAGTCCCTGGGCGCCGACCTCAAGGCCAAGAAGGTCACCGACGCCAAGGCCCGGTTCGAGGCGGCGGCCGAGCGGCTGCGCAAGGCGGCCAAGGCGGCCGGCGGCCTCAAGGTCATGGCCGCCTCCGGCAGCGCCGACCTGTTCTACGTCTCGAACCCGAAGCTCAACACCGACCTCATGTACTTCCGTGAGCTCGGCATCGACTTCGTCGTCCCGGAAAAGCTCGACAAGGGCGGCTACTTCGAGAGCCTGAGCTGGGAGAACGCCGACAAGTACGACGCGGACCTGATCCTGCTCGACAACCGCACCAGCGCGCTGCAGCCCAAGGCCCTGGAGTCCAAGCCCTCCTGGTCCAAGCTGCCCGCGGTGAAGGAGGACCAGGTCGCCTCCTGGAACGCCGTCCCCCGCTTCTCCTGGGCCGGCTCCGCGCCGCTCCTGGAGGACCTGGCCAAGGCCGTCGAGGGCGCCAAGAAGGTCCGCTGACCCCCACCACCCGGGAGGAGTTCCCGCATGACCACTGCCACCGCCACCGCCGCCCCGTTCCGCTTCTTCGACGCGTATGTGCTGCGGAGCGAACGCCTCGGACCGTCCATGGTCCGGGTCACCTTCGGCGGTGAACCGTTGCGGGACTTCGCCGGAGGCGGCCGGGACCAGAGCTTCTCGCTCTTCCTGCCGCACCCCGGGCAGCTCGCCCCGGTGGTCCCCACCGGGGCGGGCGACGGCTGGTTCGCCGAGTGGCGGGCCATGGACCCCGCGGTCCGGGCCGTCATGCGCTCCTACACCGTGCGGGAGCACCGCCGTGAATCCGGCGAGGTGGACGTCGACTTCGCGCTGCACGGCGACCTCGGGCCGGCCTCCCGCTGGGCGGGCCGCGCCCGGCCCGGTGACCCGGTGGTGCTGCTCGGTCCGGCCGTCGAGGACAACAAGAGCGTCGGGTTCCGGCCGCCCGCCGGGACCGACTGGGTGCTGCTGGCGGCCGACGAGACCGCGCTGCCGGCCGTCGCCGGCATCCTGGCCTGGCTGCCCCCGGGCGTCCGGGCCGCGGTGTGGATCGAGGTCCCGCACGCCGAGGACATCCAGCGGCTGTCCACCCTGGCCGACACGGAGATCACCTGGCTGGTCCGCCGCGGCCCGTCCGGCTCCGACCGCCCGTTGCTCGACGCGGTGCGGGAGGCGGCGCTGCCCGACGGTGTCCCGTACGCCTGGATCGCGGGCGAGTCCGGGACCGTCCGGGCGCTCCGCCGCCACCTCGTGGGGGAGCGCGGCTTCGACCGCCGGCAGGTCACCTTCAGCGGCTACTGGCGTCGGGGTACCTCCGAGGAGGCCCTGCTGGCGGAGGCGCTGTCCGGGGCGGCCGCCGAACGCTGAGACCGGGCCCGGGCGGGCCCCGGGCCCGGTGCACGACCCTCGGGCCTGCCGGCCCGGGGCGGCACGGCCTCCGGTGTCCGCCGCGGCGGACACCGGACGGGCCGGTTTCCTCCGGGAGTTGGGCGGAGGGGGCCGGAGAGGAAGGGGACCGGGCTCGCAAGGGTCCGGTCCATAGGTGTGCGCCATGGACGGAGCACCCGGTTCCGGGGGTGGGCCCCTGTGCCCGACGGCCGGCGTGCGGGCCCGTCCGGCCTCGCCGTCCAGGGCTTGGGCGCCCCCCGATTCGAAGTTGAATTTAGGTTAGGCTAACCTAAGTCATCGCAGGTCGGGTGATCTTTCCGGCCGCGCCCGCAACTGGGAGGACAGACAGTGAGTTTCCACGAGCACCCCGGCGACGCACCCGCGACGGGAGGCGTGTCCGGGACGGCGGACAGCAGGTCCCACCTGCTGAACCACCGCACCGCGGAGCAGTACCGGACCGCGGTGGCCGACGGGGTCGACCGCGTCGCCGCCAAACTCACCGGGGTGCGCGGACCGTTCACGGGGATCTCGCCCGAGCAGCTCGCTCCGACCGTCGACGCGATCGACCTCGACCGGCCCCTGGGCGACGCGGCCGCCGCCCTCGACGAGCTGGAGAGCGTCTACCTGCGGGACGCGGTGTACTTCCACCACCCCCGCTACCTGGCTCACCTCAACTGCCCGGTGGTCATCCCGGCCGTCGTCGGCGAAGCCGTCCTCTCGGCCGTCAACTCCTCGCTCGACACCTGGGACCAGAGCGCCGGCGGAACGCTGATGGAGCGCCGTCTGATCGACTGGACCGCCGAGCGCATCGGCCTCGGCCGGGCCGCGGACGGCATCTTCACCAGCGGCGGCAGCCAGTCCAACCTCCAGGCGATGCTGCTCGCCCGCGACGAGGCCTGCCGGATCGTCCAGAAGAACTCCGAAACGGAACTCCGCAAGCCGGAGATCCTCCCCAAGCTGCGCATCCTGGCCTCCGAGGTCAGCCACTTCAGCATCACCAAGTCCGCGACCCTCCTCGGCCTCGGCGCGGACGCGGTCGTCACCGTGCCCTGCGACCGGGACAAGCGGATGAGCGCCGTCGCCCTGGCCCGCGAGCTGGAGCGCTGCCGCCGCGAGGACCTCGTGGTCATGGCCGTCGTCGCCACCGCCGGAACCACCGACTTCGGCAGCATCGACCCGCTCCCCGAGATCGCCGACCTGTGCGAGCGGGAAGGCACCTGGATGCACGTCGACGCGGCCTACGGCTGCGGGCTGCTGGTCTCCAAGCGGCGCCACCTCCTCGACGGCATCGAGCGCGCCGACTCCGTGACCGTCGACTACCACAAGTCGTTCTTCCAGCCGGTCAGCTCCAGCGCCGTCCTCGTGCGCGACGAGCGGACGCTGGGCCATGTCACCTACTACGCCGACTACCTCAACCCGGAGCGGATGGCCAGGAAGCGCATCCCCAACCAGGTCGACAAGTCGATCCAGACCACCCGCCGCTTCGACGCGCTCAAGCTCTGGATGACGCTCCGCATCATGGGCGCAGACGCCCTCGGCGAGCTCTTCGACGAGGTGGTGGACCGGGCCGCCGACGGCTGGAAGCTGCTCGACGACGACCCCCGCTTCGAGGTCGTCACCGAACCGCAGCTCAGCACCCTGGTCTTCCGCTACCTGCCGCCGTCCGGCGCGACCCCCGAGCTCACCGACCGGGTCAACCTGCACGCCCGCGAGGCGCTGTTCGCCTCCGGTGACGCGATCGTCGCCGGAACGGTCGTCGACGGCAGCCACTACCTGAAGTTCACCCTGCTCAACCCGGAGACCTCGCTCGACGACATCGCCCACGTCCTGGACCTCATCGCCGAGCACGCCGGCCGGTACCTGGCGGAACACGCCACCCCGGAACTGAGCCACCGCCGCGCCGGCTGAACCCCCTTCCTCACCGAAATCCCCCCAGCACGGGAGACGCTGTGTCCACCCCGCACGACTTCATCGCCATCGGCCTCGGCCCCTTCAACCTCGGCCTGGCCTGCCTCACCGAGCCCATCGACGAGCTCGACGGAGTGTTCCTGGAGAGCAAGCCGGACTTCGACTGGCACTCCGGCATGCTGCTGGAGACCAGTACCCTCCAGACCCCGTTCATGTCCGACCTGGTCACCCTGGCCGACCCCACCTCGCCGTACTCCTTCCTGAACTACCTCAAGGAGTCCGGCCACCTCTACTCGTTCTACATCCGGGAGAACTTCTATCCCCTGCGGAGCGAGTACAACGACTACTGCCGGTGGGCCGCCGCCCGGCTGAGCAGCGTCCGGTTCAGCCACACGGTCACCAGCGTCGAGTACGACGCGGCCGACGAGGTCTACGTCGTCCACGCCGACGACCTCGCCGCCGGTGAGCGCCGCACCTTCCGCGCCGAGCGCCTCGTGCTGGGCACCGGGACCCCGCCCTACGTCCCCGAGTCCTGCCGCGGCCTCGGCGGCGACCTGATCCACAACTCCCGCTACCTGGACAGCAAGGACACCCTGCAGTCCAAGGACAGCATCACCATCGTGGGCAGCGGCCAGAGCGCGGCCGAGATCTACTACGACCTGCTCCAGGACATCGACGCCCACGGCTACGAGCTGACCTGGGTCACCCGGTCCCCGCGCTTCTTCCCGCTGGAGTACACCAAGCTCACGCTGGAGATGACGTCGCCCGAGTACGTCGACTACTACCACGCGCTGCCCGAGACCACCCGCGACCGGCTGGTGACCTCGCAGAAGAACCTCTACAAGGGCATCAACTCCGAGCTGATCGACGAGATCTTCGACCTGCTCTACATCAAGAACCGCCGCGGCCCCTGCCCCACCCGGCTGCTCACCAACACCGCCCTGACCGGCACCACGTACGACGAGGCCGCCGGCGCCTACACCCTGGGCCTGCGCCAGGAGGAGCAGGGCACGGACTTCGCCCTCACCACCCAGGGCCTGGTCCTCGCCACCGGCTACCGCTACGAGGTGCCTCGGTTCCTGGCCCCGGTCACCGACCGCATCGCCTGGGACGCCCAGGGCCGCTACGACGTGGCCCGCAACCACAGCATCGACCACGGCGGGAACGGCATCTTCCTGCAGAACGCCGCCGCCCACACGCACAGCATCACGGCACCCGACCTGGGCATGGGCGCCTACCGCAACTCCGCCATCATCCGCGAGATGCTCGGCCGCGAGGTCTACCCGGTCGAGAAGCGGATCGCCTTCCAGGAGTTCGGCGTGCCCGCCGGCGCGAAGGAGGCCGAGACCGTATGAGCACCACCGCCACCGTCTTCACCCGCACCGACGCAGGGCTCGGCGAGTTCGCGCTGCGCCCGGTCGACCCGGCCGCCGACGCCGCCCTGCTGCACCGCTGGGTGACCCACCCCAAGTCCGCGTACTGGCTGATGCAGGAACTCGGACAGACCGAGGTCGAGCACGAGTACCGCGAGATCGACGCCCACCCGCACCACGAGGCCTTCATCGGGCTGCACAACGGCACCCCGGCGTTCCTGGTCGAGCGCTACGACCCGGCCCACGTCGAGCTGGTAGGCCTCTACCCGGCACAGGACGGCGACGTCGGCATGCACTTCCTGTGCGCGCCCACCGACACCCCCGTGCACGGCTTCACCCGGGCGGTCATCACCACCGTCATGGAGCTGCTGTTCGCCGACCAGGCGACCCGCCGCGTCGTGGTCGAGCCCGATGTGCGCAACACCGCGGTCCACGCGCTCAACGCGGTCGTCGGCTTCGAACCGGTCGAGACCG
The DNA here is from genome assembly GCF_057709105.1 of Streptomyces sp. bgisy100. Taxonomy (NCBI): domain Bacteria; kingdom Bacillati; phylum Actinomycetota; class Actinomycetes; order Kitasatosporales; family Streptomycetaceae; genus Streptomyces; species Streptomyces sp. bgisy100. The sequence continues at coordinate 136,523 of NZ_JBYITE010000011.1, read as the reverse complement.
TCGCGAAGCCGGAGAAGGACGCGCTGCTGAGCATATGCACGCGCGAGCAGTACCTCGCCGCCACCCGCACCCCGGCGTCCGCCGCGCAGTCCAGGAGCAGCAGCATGACCACCACCCCGGCCGAACCCGGCGACGCCGTCGCCCACCTCACCCCGCGGCACTGGGACCGGGCCAACCGGCTCCTCGTCCGGAAGGGCCTCGCCGAGTTCTCGCACGAGCGCCTCTTCACCCCCGAGCGCCGGCCCGACGGCCGCTACACCGTCAGCAGCGACGACGGCACCACCACCTACGACTTCGCGGCCCGGCTGCTCTCCCTCGACCACTGGCAGATCGACGCCGACAGCATCGTCCGGCGCCGCGGCGACCACGAACTCCCGCTCGACGCCCTGGAGTTCTTCATCGAGCTGCGGGGCGCGCTCGGCCTGAGCGACCGGATCCTCCCCGTCTACCTGGAGGAGATCAGCTCCACCCTCTCCGGCACCGCGTTCAAACTGGCCGGCCACAAGGCCAGTGCCGGCGAGCTGGCCCGCGCCGACTTCCAGAGCATCGAGACCGGCATGACCGAGGGCCACCCGTGCTTCGTGGCCAACAACGGCCGTCTCGGCTTCGACATCGCCGAATACCGCGCGTACGCCCCCGAGGCCGCCACCCCTGTCCGGCTGATCTGGCTGGCCGCCCGGCGAGACCGCTCCACCTTCACCGCCTCCGCCGACCTCGACCACGACGGGCTGCTGCGCGACGAGCTCGGCGAGGCCACCCTCGGCCGGTTCGCCGCCACCCTCGCCGACCTCGGGCTCGACCGCGCCGACTACCACCTCATCCCGGTGCACCCCTGGCAGTGGTGGAACAAGCTGTCGGTGACCTTCGCCGCCGAACTCGCCCGCCGCAACCTGGTGTGCCTCGGCCACGGCGACGACACCTACCTGGCCCAGCAGTCGATCCGCACCTTCTTCAACACCACCGACCCGACGAAGCACTACGTGAAGACGGCCCTCTCCGTCCTCAACATGGGCTTCATGCGCGGCCTGTCCGCCTCCTACATGGAGGCCACGCCGGCCATCAACGACTGGCTGGCCGACCTCATCGCCCAGGACGAGGTACTCACCTCGGTGCGCTTCTCGATCATCCGCGAGCGGGCCGCCATCGGCTACCACCACGAGCAGTACGAGGCCGCCGCCCCCAAGGGCTCCCCGTACCTCAAGATGCTCGCCGCCCTCTGGCGGGAGAGCCCCGTGGCCGGGCTGGAGCCGGGCAACCGGCTGGCCACCATGGCCTCCCTGCTGCACACCGACTACGACGGCGCGTCGTTCGCCGGCGCCCTCATCGAGCGGTCCGGCCTCGAGCCCCGCGACTGGCTGCGCCGCTACCTCGATGCGTACCTCACCCCGGTGCTGCACTGCTTCTACGCCTACGACCTGGTGTTCATGCCGCACGGCGAGAACGTCATCCTGGTCCTGGACGAGCAGGGCGTCCCGCAGCGCGCCGTCTTCAAGGACATCGCCGAGGAGATCGCGGTCATGGACCCGGACGCGGCGCTGCCGCCCGCGGTCCAGCGCATCCGCGCCGAGGTGCCCGAGGACCTGAAGCTGCTGTCCATCTTCACGGACGTCTTCGACTGCTTCCTGCGGTTCCTCAACGGCATCCTCAGCTCGGAGGGGACCCTCGACGAGGACGCGTTCTGGTCGACCGTCGCCGAGTGCGTCGCCGACTACCAGAAGACGGTCCCGCACCTGGCGGACCGGTTCCAGCAGTACGACCTGTTCGCCGAGCGGTTCTCGCTCTCCTGCCTGAACCGCCTCCAGCTGCGCAACAACGAGCAGATGGTCGACCTCCAGGACCCCGCCGGAGCCCTCCAGCTCGCCGGCACCCTGGAGAACCCGATCGCCCGCTTCGCCCCGCGCGCCTGACCATCAGGGCCGGCCGGTGTCCCACGCGGGCACCGGCCGGCCCGGGTTCTCCCGCCCGGACCGGACGGGCCCCCTCGGCGGCACCAGGCCGTCCATGGGCCCGCCGGACCCGAACGGAGAACCCAGCCGCCCCCCACCCCAACCGGAGCCCGCTTTGTCCGTCGTGGCCGCCGACGTCACCACCCCCGGCAGGGACGTGAGGCCCCCGACCCGCTGGCTGATCCTCGCCGGCGTCTGTCTCGCCCAGCTCACCGTGCTGCTCGACAACACCATCCTCAGCGTCGCCATCCCCTCCCTCAGCGGGGAACTCGGCGCGACCACGGCCGACATCCAGTGGATGATCAACGCGTACTCGCTGGTCCAGTCGGGTCTGCTGCTCACCGCCGGCAACGCCGCCGACCGGTACGGCCGCAAGCGCATGCTGATCGCCGGACTCGTCCTCTTCGGACTCGGCTCGGCCGCCGCCTCGTTCGCCCAGAACCCGGGCCAGCTCATCGCCGCGCGGGCCGGGATGGGCATCGGCGGCGCACTGCTGATGACCACCACCCTCGCCGTCGTCGTGCAGACCTTCGACGACTCCGAGCGCCCCAAGGCCATCGGGATCTGGAGCACCGTCAACTCGCTCGGCTTCGCCGCCGGGCCGCTGATCGGCGGCTCGATCCTCGCCCACTTCTGGTGGGGCGCCATCTTCCTCATCAACGTGCCGGTGGTCCTCATCGGCCTCGTCGCCGCCGTCCGGCTGCTCCCGGAGTCCAAGGGGCCGACGACCGGCCCGCCCGACCTCCTCGGCGCGCTGCTGTCCACCATCGGCATGGTCGGGGTGGTCTTCGCGATCATCTCCGGCCCGGACGAGGGCTGGCTCTCCGGCCCGGTGCTGATCTCCGCGGCGATCGGGCTGACCGCCTTCACCGCGTTCACCGTCTGGGAGCTCCGCGTCCCGCACCCCATGCTGGACATGCACTTCTTCCGCAACCGCCGGTTCATCGGCGCCCTGGCCGGCGGCATCCTCGTCGCCTTCGGCATGGGCGGCTCGCTGTTCCTGCTCACCCAGCACCTCCAGTTCGTGCTCGGCTACGGCCCGCTGGACGCCGGTCTGCGGACCTCGCCGCTCGCCCTCACGGTCGTCGCCCTCAACTTCACCGGCCTCGGCCCCCGGGTGCTGGCCCGGCTCGGCACGCCGTTCACCATCGCCGTCGGCATGTCCACCCTGGCCGGCGGCCTGGCCGCGGTCGCCGTCCTCGGCGCCCACGGCTACGGCGGCATGCTCACCGGACTGATCCTGATGGGGGTGGGCGTGGCCCTGGCGATGCCCACCATGGCCAACGCGGTCATGTCGGCGATCCCGCCCCGGAAGGCGGGTGTCGGCGCCGGCATCAACGGCACCCTGGCGGAGTTCGGCAACGGCCTGGGCGTCGCGGTGCTCGGCGCCGTCCTCAACTTCCGCTTCGCCGCCCTGCTCCCCGCCGCCGTCGTAGGCGCGGGCTCCCTCCCCGCGGCCCTGGCCGCGGCCGGCTCCGACCCGTCCGACCGCGCCGCTGTGGCGGACGCCTTCGCCTCCGGACTGGAGACCAGCCAGCTCTTCGGCGCGGCCGCGGTGCTGCTCGGCGGCTGGGTCGCGGCCTTCCTGCTGCGCAAGGCGGAACCGGACCGGGCGCCCGCGGCAGCGGAGTGACGGTGGGCAGGGGCGCCCGTCCACCAGGGTGACCCGCCATGACGACGGCCGGGGGCTCTCTGCCCCCGGCCGTCGTCATGGCGGGCAGGCACCGCGCCGACTATCCGTAGCGACAGGCCGCGCCGCACCCCTTGACAGCGACCTTCCCCTGCTGGATTACTGGCCCCACGCGCACGCTAACCGAATGTTCGGTCGGTTCACTGGGTGGTGGCACGGATGGCAGACGTCCCCGGGGCATCGGGGCCCGCGCAGGCGATCTTCGCTGACGACCGGGCCGCCCGCGGCCTGGGCATCGAACTGATCGAGGCCGGCCCCGGCCGGGCCGCCCTGCGAATGAGCGTCACCGAGCACATGGCGAACGGCCACGGCACCGCCCACGGCGGATACGTCTTCCTGCTGGCCGACACCGCCTTCGCCGTGGCCTGCAACAGCCACGGCCCCGCCACCGTCGCCGCCGGGGCGGACATCACCTTCGTCGCCCCGGCCCGGGTGGGCGACGTGCTCCTGGCGACCGCCGAGGAGCGCACCCGCTACGGCCGCAACGGCCTCTACGACGTCACCGTGCTCCGCGGCGACGAGGTGATCGCGGAGTTCCGGGGGCGCAGCCGGAGCGTCCGAGAGGCGAGTGTCCGAGAGGCGGAGGAGGCGCGATGAGCAGCGCGGACACGGGCCCGGGTGCCCAGGACCGGAGACTGGGCGAGGCACTCCCGGAGGAGTTGCTGGACGCCGGGGAGCGGATGACGTCCGCGGAACTCGCCGCGTACCAACTCGACCGGCTCCGGGCCACCCTGCGCCACGCGTACAACCATGTCGAGCTCTACCGGAAGAAGTTCGACGCGGCCGGCGTCGGCCCCGGCGACTGCCGCTCGCTCGCCGACCTCGCCCGCTTCCCGTTCACCACCAAGGCCGACCTGCGCGACACCTACCCGTTCGGCATGTTCGCCGTCCCGATGCCCGAGGTCCGCCGGATCCATGCCTCCAGCGGCACGACCGGCCGCCCCACCGTCGTCGGCTACACCGAGCGGGACATCGCCATGTGGGCCGACGTCGTGGCCCGTTCGCTGCGCGCCGCCGGCGGCCGGCCCGGCCACAAGGTGCACATCTCCTACGGATACGGCCTGTTCACCGGCGGGCTCGGCGCCCACTACGGCGCCGAGCGGGCCGGCTGCACCGTCATCCCGGCCTCCGGCGGCATGACGGCCCGGCAGGTGCAGATCATCCAGGACTTCCGGCCCGAGATCATCATGGTCACCCCCTCCTACATGCTCACCCTTCTCGACGAGTTCGAACGGCAGGGCATCGACCCGCGGTCCACCTCCCTCCGCGTCGGCATCTTCGGCGCGGAACCCTGGACGGAGGAGATGCGCCGGGAGATCGAGGAGCGCCTGGACCTGCACGCCGTCGACATATACGGCCTGTCCGAGGTCATCGGCCCGGGCGTCGCCCAGGAGTGCGTGGAGACCAAGGACGGTCTGCACGTCTGGGAGGACCACTTCTACCCCGAGGTGGTCGACCCGCTGGCCGACGAGCCGGGGCCGGACGGGGTGATGGCGCAGGGCGAGAGCGGCGAGCTGGTCTTCACCTCGCTCACCAAGGAGGCCATGCCGGTCATCCGCTACCGCACCCGCGACCTCACCAGGCTGCTGCCCGGCACCGCCCGCCCCGCCTTCCGCCGCATCGAGAAGATCACGGGCCGCTGCGACGACATGATCATTCTGCGCGGGGTGAATGTCTTCCCCACCCAGATCGAGGAGATCGTGCTGCGCACCCCCGGCGTCGCCCCGCACTTCCAGCTCCACCTGACCCGCCGGGGCCACCGGGACGAGATGACGGTGCGTATCGAGGCCCGCCCGGGCGCCGGCGCCGACCAGCGGCAGGCCGCCGCCGCGGCGATCACCCAAGCGGTCAAGGCGGGCGTGGGCGTCACCGTCGAGGTCGAGGTCGTGGACCCCGAAACCCTGGAGCGCTCGGTCGGCAAGATCCGTCGCATCGTCGACGCGCGGGGGAAGTGAGGGGCGGAGCCGGCCCGGCGTCCGTGGAGTGACGGCTCACGGCCGTGGACGGGGCTGCGACGCGCGGAGTTCCGTCCCCCGGGCCGACGCCGCACGGCCGTCCGCGGCCCGCTGCCGCTCTGTGGGGAGGCGTCCGTGGAGCTCGGACGCAAAAGCAAAGGCAAGGAGGTCATGCGCCCCTTGCCACTCTCAAGGTATAGCGCACCAGGGGGCTTGCGGCAAGGCCCCGGTCGTGCTGCAGAATCTCCGCTCGAAGGCCAGTACCTGCGGAAATCCGGGATTTACGACGTACCTGCGCATGCGCCGGTGTGGGGTTCTCGTGGGACGTCGAACTGCCGGTGGGACGCGCGGTGCGTTCGCGGGACCCGGCGTGGAGGCGCGGGTGTGCGCCGCCGGAGTGCGCGGAGCGGCTGGCCGAACATCGCTCTCGGAACGGGGACATGGATGATTGACGTGATCGTGGTCGGCGGCGGGCCGACCGGACTGATGCTGGCCTGCGAGTTGCGGCTGCACGGCGTGCACGTGGTCGTGCTGGAGAAGCTGACCGAGCCGACCGGGCAGTCCCGGGGGCGCGGCCTGCATGCGCGCAGCGTCGAGATGATGGACCAGCGCGGCATCCTGGACCGGTTCCTCGCGGTCAGTGAGAAGTTCCAGGTCGGCGGGCTCTTCGGCGGCATCGTCAAGCCGTGGCCGGACCGGCTGGACACCGCTCACCCCTATGGCCTGGCCACCCCGCAGCCGGTCACCGAGCGGCTGCTGACCGAGCGGGCCCTGGAACTCGGCGTCGAGATCCGGCGCGGCTGCGACGTGATCGGACTGAGCCAGGACGAGCACGGGGTGACCGTCGAGCCGGCGGGCGGGGACACCGCCCCAGAGGGCGCAGCCGGGGGCTCTTCCGACAGCGGGACCCCGGCCGCCGGGGGAGCGGGAGGGGGTGGCACGCGCCTGCGCTCGCGCTACCTCGTGGGCTGCGACGGCGGCCGCAGCACGGTGCGCAAGCAGCTCGGAGTCCCGTTCCCCGGCGAGCCCGCCAAGGTCGAGACGTTGCTGGGCGACATGGAGGTGACCGAGGATCGGGCGACCGTCGACGCCGTCGTCGCGGAGGTCCGCAAGACCCAACTGCGGTTCGGAGCCATCCCCGACGTCGACGGGAACGAGGGGCTGTACCGCATCATCGTGCCCGCCGACGGGGTGACCGAGGACCGTGCGGCCGCGCCGAGTCTCGAGGAGTTCAGGCAGCAGCTGCGTGCCGTGAGCGGAACCGACTTCGGCGTCCACTCGCCCCGCTGGCTGTCCCGGTTCGGCGACGCCACCCGGCAGGCCGAGCGTTACCGGGTCGGCCGGGTGCTGCTGGCGGGCGACGCGGCGCACATCCATCCGCCGACCGGCGGGCAGGGGCTCAACCTCGGTATCCAGGACGCGTTCAACCTCGGCTGGAAGCTGGCCGCCGCGGTGGACGGCTGGGCCCCGGAAGGACTGCTGGACAGCTACCACACCGAACGGCACCCGGTGGGCGCCGCCGTGCTGGACAACACCCGTGCGCAGATCACCCTGCTCGGCACCGATCCGGGGGCGACGGCACTGCGGGAGCTGTTCACGCGGCTGATGGACATCGAGGAAGTGAACCGGCAGGTGACCGAAATGATCACCGCCGTCGGCGTCCGCTACGACGTCGGCGAGGGTCACGAGATCGGCGAGGGCCACGAAAACGGAGAGGGCCACGAACTGCTCGGCCGCCGGATGCGGGACCTCCAACTGAAGCAGGGCCGCCTCTACGAGCTGATGCACCAGGGCCGCGGACTGCTCCTCGACCGGACCGGCGGGCTCTCGGCGGCGGGCTGGGCGGACCGGGTCGACCACGTCGTCGACACCACCGAGGAACTGGACGTACCCGCGGTGCTGCTGCGGCCGGACGGCCATGTGGCGTGGGTCGGTGACGACCAGCAGAGTCTGCACCGCCGGATGACCACCTGGTTCGGCGCGCCTGCTGCCTGAGCGCAACAACGGGTGTCCGGCGGCTCGTCCTGCACCCATACACGCTGCTCCGTACGGCGGTCCTCGACGGGGTGGGGTATGACGGTTCAGGCCGCCGCCGGTGTTGCCTTCACCCTCGTCCGCTCGTCGGCGGCGGGGCCTGGATGCTGTGACCAAGGGGGCGGGATGAGAGAGATGACGGACGGGGCGTTCGAACTCCTGTCAATCGCTGGGGAGATCGCACGCTCCCGCAGCGCGCAGCAGTGCTCGACGAAGGACTTGGCCCTCGCGGCAGTCGTCTACCGGAGGATGCTGGTCGAGCGGAGGATCGACATCGACGGCATCGAGCCGGACAGCGGATCACCGGAGATGCTGCCGATGGCGCCGCTGCTGGAGGAGCGCCTGGTGGGTCAGGTCGCGGCAACACTCGACGTCGGCGAACTCATCGACTTGGCCGCGCAGCACAACCCTGATCTGGCCGAGTACCTCAGGTGACGGGTCTACAGCTGGAGAGTTGATGGCCCGACCCCGGTGGTGTCCGGCCACGAAGCCCACGACGAACTGCCGGGGAATATCCGGCAGGTCCACGCCGCCGGGATGTGCGGCTCAACCTGAACGGACGCCCTCCTCAAGGTTGAGGGCGTCCATATCGGCCGCACGCCGGCCCGTCGGCTTCACGGCAGGCTTACCCTGGTCACGATCTCCTGTGGCTCGCGGTCTTCCGCTATGCACTGGAGGGCTTCTCGCACGGCGAGGGCGCCGAGCCGGACAAAGCCGCGCTCGCAGGAGTCGACCCAGTGCCAGGTGAGAGATCGCACGATGACCAGGGAACTCACTGTCGCGCTCCGGCGCGCTTGGGGGCCGTCGGTCTGCTCGCCGGCCAGTTCCTGCATCACGCCCTGGGTGAGTGCCTCTTCGAATTCGGCATTCGGTTCCGGCCGCGCCGTGCAGGCGAACTCACACGACGACTCCGTCCCCTCCGGGGCCGGTTCGAAGTCCAACTCCACCCTGCCGAAAGTCGGCGAACAACCGCCGAGCATCTGGCGGGAGTACACCTTCACTCCCCGTACCGGGCGCGCGAGTCCAACGGTTCGTGAGTCAGCCATGACGGACAGCGTACGAGTGCCGAAGTCTCAGTGCCTGCGGATTACCGGCCGGCCGCAGCTGCACATCAGGTGTCGGCATCCGCCGGACCGGTTCAGTTCCAGCGGCGTCGCCCGGCACATGACCAGCGAACAGGACGGCTTCGTTCCCCCCGACGCGCTGGTCGACCACGTCGATGGCTGCGGCGACGGTGTCCATGCCCCGGACCGCTCCCAGCCCATGCTGCCGATGGTCCCCGGCGTTCCCGAACGCCGCAGCCACGACTGCATCCATGCTGCCGCGAGCACCCCCACCTTCTCAGGCAGGGCAGCCGTGTGCGGACCGCAGTCGATGCTTACCCGTGGGTAACTTAGCGTACAGTGCTGCATCCGCGGGCAGTTGGCCCGCGGGTGGCTGTCTGGAGGACAGGCAGTCACCGCACGGCAAACGGGCTGCTCCCCCCACGTCGTAGCCCGTGCAACGGAAAGGACCCGTCCTCATGGCCCCCCCACGTCGGCTCCGCGCCATACTGCTGCCGCTGGCTCTCCTCGCCTCCGGAATCACTCTGGGTACCGGAGCCGCAATGGCCGTACCGGAGGACAAGCCCTCCGAGACCGCGCCCCGCACCACCGAACAGCGCCCCACCTGGGCCATCGCCCACCGGGTGCTGACCACGGGCGGGGTGACCACGGCGCTCAAGAACGGTGCCAACGCCCTGGAGATGGACGCAACCGCCTGGCGCAAGGGCTGGTGGGCCGACCACGACGGCACTCTCACCAGCTACGGGGACACCATGTCCGCCATGTTCGACCAGGTGGCAAAGGAGCATGACGGCGGGCGTCAGGTCTCCTTCGTCTGGCTGGACATGAAGAATCCCGACTGGTGCGACAGCAACGACCCCGAGTGGCGCCACTGCTCCGTGGCCGGGCTGCGGGACCTGGCGCGCAAGAAGCTGGAGAGCAGGGGCATCCGGGTGCTCTACGGCTTCTACGGCACGGAGGGCGGCAGCGGCTGGAAGACCGCCCTCGGTGATCTGAACTCCAAGGAGGCGGTCAGCTACAGCGGCGACTACGCGCAGGTCCGGGACGGCTTCGCCGAACACGGGCCGAACGTCCCCGGCAACCAGCGCGTGATGGACAACGGCAAGTTCGACATGGCCTTGAAGTTCGACAGCATCCGGAAGGAGCTGGAGGCCGGCAGGAAGGCCCGGGACGCCGGAGAGCTCGGGCAGACCGTCGGGTGGACCGTGGGCAAGGGCGACGGGGAGCGTGCCGCCACCCTGCTCGACTCCTCCGGCGGGCGTGCCGCCGTGGACAGCCTGATCTACGGCAACCGGATGTCGTGCTACCCGGACGGCGTCAGCGGCCCGAAGGGCTGCGGCACGGACGACAGCGCGGTGCGGGAGCCGCTCTCGTACATCACGGACTACGTGAAGGCCCACCCGGACACCCGCCGGATGGCCACCCCTCGGGACATCCCCTTCGGCAGCTGACGTCCTGAGCTGCCTCGTCCGGCCCCGGTTCCGGTCGGCGCCATCGCCGCCCGGAACCGGGGACCGAGTCGTAGCACCGCACCGCTCCCCAATCCTCGTAGGCTGGCATTCAGGTCATGAATGGACCTATATGGCTCCTAACGTGGTCTCTGTCGACGGAAAAGACGAGGAAAGAGGGAGACCATGGCGGTCAACGAGCTGTTCAGCAACGACGCGGCCGAGGCGGCGGGGGTCACGGGCGAGCGCGCCGACCTGCTGGCGATGCTGGCGCAGCAGCGGTACTTCCTGCGCCTCACCACCAAGGATCTCTCCGACGAACAGGCCCGGCTGCGTCCCACGGCCAGCGAGCTCTGTCTGGGCGGCCTGATCAAGCACGTCACGTCGGTGGAGCGGCACTGGATCGGCTTCATCCTGGAAGGCCCGTCGGCCATGGGCGACGTCACGGACATGACCGAGGAAGACCTCGCCAAGCGGGCCGACGAGTTCCGGCTGCTCCCCGACGAGACGTTGGCCGGCGTACTCGCCGACTACGCCGAGGTGGCCCGCCGCACCGACGAGCTGGTGGCCACCGTGCCCGACCTGAACGCGAGCCAGCCGCTGCCGAAGGCACCGTGGTTCGAGCCCGGCGCGCAGTGGTCGGTCCGCCGGGTGGTGATGCACATCTGCACGGAGACCGCTCAGCACTCCGGCCACGCCGACATCATCCGCGAGACCATGGACGGGTCCAAGAGCATGGGCTGAGCCGTGGCGTGGAGGGCGGGGCGCTGCCATGCGCCCCGCCCTCCATGTCAACCGCGGAGCGGTAGGCGGCCAGGAACCCGGTGGGCATTTTGTGCTGGACACTTCGCACGGTTGGGGTATCTGGGAGGCCCGCGCCATGGCCTGGTCCCCCCAGCCGCAGGAGGTAAAGCTCAGGGAAGCGCGCTCTGGGCTCAGGAGCTCACGAGTCAGGGCTGCGTCAATGTCCCCGGTCGGATGAATGCCGTCTCGGCCCTGAGCCGCCCTCCAGCGGTGCCGCTGATGACCGTGCAATCATCTCGTGCGCTTGGCACGTTCGCGCTCTGTGTTGCTGATGATGCTCTCTGCGCCGTGGATGTGGTGTAGGAGCTTGTTGAGTACGTCAGCACGTGCGGACTCGATGAGGTGGATTGTGGTGGGAGTGTTGCCTGCGTGAGTTCCGGTGGGGACCCAGAATGTTTTGTGGCTGTGGTCGCGGATGATCATCTGGCAGGTGCGGATCACCCAGTTCATCGCCACCGTGATCTCATGGCGGTGGAGTTGGTCCCATTCCGCAGCATCGTTCCGGTCAGGTTGGCGTGTCATCGATCAATCCCCAGCCCGGGCCGTGTTCGGATGATCTGGAATGTGTGCCGTCGCGCACAGGCCCGGAAGTCGTGGGAGCCGCCATTCCTGGGAGCATCTACCGGGTTCGGTGCGGCTCACAGCGGCTGAGCGCGAGGAGGGCACGGCGGTGAGCGCATCTGGGGGGATGGTGAACTCGGCCCAGCACCGCTTCCCGGTCGAGGTCGGTTCCACGGCGTATCGAGTGGCCATCGCCATGACGATGAGCAGTCCACGGCCGTTCTCATCGGCGGCCGTCGGGCATCGCCGCTTGGGGAGATCGGGGCTGGAGTCGCACACGTCGATCCGCACCGTGTCGCCCTGAAGCCGGACAGCGACTGAGACCGGCTCGGCGTATGAGTGTTTGACGGCGTTGGTGATGAGTTCGCTCGCTGCCAGTTCGATCGTGTGGAGCACGTCGCTGCCCGGTCGCAGCCCCCATTCGCATAAGTCGGCGAGGACCTGTCGCCGAGCGCTTGCGACGGCGGAAGCTGTACCGGGGAGGGTGAAGGTGCAGTGATGCGATTCCATGTGCGTCTCCAAGGTGAAGTGGGTCCACTCCACGAAACGGCTCCCGGCTGCTGCGCGGTCGATGCCTGCCGGAGCCGGGCATGACTTATGCAGGATCTGCATCGTCACGAATCTCCGCTGCCCTACGCTCCGTTGAAGAAGCCATATGGGTGCCGGCAGGAGGGGCCGTGGCAAGCATGATCGAGGCGCATGACCAAGGAAGACGGCTCGGTGACCTCATCCGTGGTGCCCGAGTCCTCCAGAAGCGCTCGCAGGCGAACGTTGCCGCAGCCCTGGGCTACCACCAGTCCAAGGTGAGCCGGTTGGAGAATGGGCGAGGGACTGAGGACGCCCGGTTGCTGCGCGCCGTAGCAGCGGAACTCGACATCCCGCTGTGCCGTCTCGGCCTCCTCCCCACGTCCCATCGCCCTGCTGATCGTGACGCCCACCACGAGGCGGAGGATATGCACCGCCGCACTTTTCTCGCTGGGAGCATCGCTTCTGTCACTGCACCCTCGGCGCCGGTCGCGGGCCGTCCGGATTTGGTCCGTGCCCTGCTACCCGGACCGTCACCTGATCCAACGGGCGGGGAACCAAGCGCGCAGGAATTGAACAAGCGAGTATCCGCTGTGCGCCGCTTGTTCTGTACCTGTGACTACGCTGAACTGGGATACGCCTTGCCTCCGCTCATCGCGGACTTGCGGGCAGCAGCAAGCTCGTGGGAGACGGACACGGTCACTGGCTTGCTGGCCACCGTGTACCAGACCTCGGCGAGCCTCCTGCTCAAGCTCGGCGACAGTGGCAGTGCGTGGATGGCTGTCGGTCGGGCCATGGCAGAGGCCGAGAGGTCCGGCGATCCTGTTGTACTGGCCTCCAGCGTGCGTGTGCATGCCCACGCTCTCGCCCGGGAGAAGCATCCCAACCAGGCGGTCGCACTCGTCCGGCACACCGCTGACCAGCTCAGCGGCTCCTATGACCGCCGAACCCCCGAGTACCTGGCAGCCCTCGGACTCATGCTGCTACGCGGTGTCACGGCCGCGAGCAGTGGAGGGGACCGCGCGGCCACGCATGACTTCCTGAACGAAGCGAACGATATCGCTCGCTACGTGGCGCTCGACCACGCCGACGTCTGGGCCAACTTCAGTCCGACCAACGTCGCGCTGCACGCTGTCAGTGCCGCCGTCGTCCTCGGGGACGCGGGCCTCGCCTTGGAGACGGCCCGGCCGCTCATGCGGCGGCGGATCCCGGTCCCCGAACGTCGCGCGGCACTATGGATCGAGGCAGCCCGTGCCTACAGTCAGCAGGGCAGGCTGGCCGATGGCTACCGGGCGCTGCGCGTGGCCGGGAGCTGCGCCGCCCAGGACATCCGACGTCCCGCTGTTCGTAAACTCGTCGCCGACATGGCTGCGCGTGACCATCGCCGAACCCTGCCCGAACTCCACCACTTCAGCAGACAACTGGGAGTACCCGCTTGAGCGAGCGCAAGCGTCCGTTCCTGTACGTCGTTGTCTGTGCCGCAGGGATCGCGGACGACGTCGGCAAGCTGATTACGGCAGCCCAGCTGCAGGGTTGGGAGGTCGGCGTGATCTCCACCCCCCGCGGGCTGAACTTCATCGATGCAGAGGCCATCGAGGCACAGTGCGGCTATCCGATCCGTTCCGCCTGGCGCTCGCCAGGCGATGCGCGGCCCCTTCCTCCTCCGAGCGCGATCGCCGTCGCCCCCGCGACCTTCAACACGATCAACAAGTGGGCCGCCGGGATCGCCGACACCCTGGCCCTGGGCGTCCTGTGCGAGGCGTACGGCTTGCGCATCCCCACAGTCGTCCTGCCCTACCTGAACGCCGCCATGGCCGCACACCCCGCCTACCCCCGGAGCCTGGAACAACTGCGCGCCATGGGGGTCCTCGTCGGCAGCTACCAACCGCACCAGCCGAAGGCAGGCGGGGGACGTGAGACGTTCCGGTGGGAGCAGGCCGTCGAGCTCCTGAAGCCCGTTGTGGGGTGAGCGGCAGGAGGCGAGTATCTGTCCCCGGGCGCTCGTCGACGGTGCCTCAGGAGCGGAAGCGGGCTTCGTCGCCTTCGACGTGGAGCAGGAAGTCGTGGATCGGCCCGGAGTGGGGAGCCGGGACGAGGGACAGCCGCAGTGCGTCGACGGCTTCCAGCGCCGCAGTGAGCTCGTGATCGTCGCCGTCGCCGCGCTCGACCGCCCTGGTCCACGCCTCAACCGTGGGGCGGACGGGTTCCCAGGCGGGCGTCGGCGAGAAGCGGCAGTGAAACCACGGCTGGTCGAAGCGGTCGAGCACGAGGCTGCCCAGCAGAGTGTCCCCCTGCATCAATCGCCATGATCGATCGGACACGGCTCTCCTGCTGTCGACGGCTCAGGCGCCGTACGGTGTCGACGGCCCCGTCACCGTACCGCGGCGCCGACCGGCCCGTGGGTCCGTCGCGCGGGCCTCGGTCGGGCGGTCCCGCCACCCGACTGCCGGGTCGGAGGGCCGGTGATTCGTGGGCGTCGGCGGTTATGTTCTCTGGGCGAGCAGTCGGCGGACAAGGGCCGGTGCGGGCCCGGGAGGTGGTGACGATGAACCGCTTGCTCCGTTTCCTGCGGCGGCCTGTGGTCATCGCGGCGCTGGTCGTGGTCGCCGCGGCGGTGGTGTTCGGTCTGTTCTGGTTCCAGCCCTGGAAGCTCTGGGTGAACGAGGAGGTCGACGAGGATCTGCCGTCCGGAGTGGCCTCGCCGACGGCGACGGGGTCGCCGGGCCCGTCGCAGCCCGGTGGCACCCTCGCCACCGGGAAGCTGATCAGCCAGGAACATCCCACCCGTGGCACGGTGAGGATTCTTCAGGGCGCCGACGGGAAGCGAGTGCTGCGGCTGGAGGACCTGGACACCAGCAACGGACCCGATCTGCACGTCTGGATCACCGATGCCCAGGTGAAGGACGACGAGTCCGGGTGGCACCTCTTCGACGACGGGGCACATGTGAGCCTCGGTGAGCTCAAGGGCAACCAGGGCAACCAGAACTATCCGCTGCCGGCCGGCCTCGATCTGGGCCGGTACACCAGCGTGTCGATCTGGTGCGACCGCTTCGATGTCTCCTTCGGCGCCGCCCCGCTCACCCGTACGTGAGGGAGCCGGGAGGGCCGGTGGACTGGCTCGGCAGGCAGGGCCGTTCGGGTGATGATCGGCCGCCGTGGCCGGTGAGCGGGTGTCGCCGGGTGCCGCTCGGCCGTTGGCTCTCGTATGACGCCCTCGCCCATTCGACTGTGGTTCCTCCCGGCCAGCCTCGCGGCCCTGCTGGTGACACCGCAGACGCAGACCGGGGCGGAGGCCCTGACGCCGGACGGGGCGACGGGCGGTGCCCCATCCTCCCCGGGCGGGCCCGCGCCCGGCTCTCCGCGTGACGGGAATCCGCGTGACGGGAATCCCGGGGACGCGGCTCCGCAGGACCGGAACGGTCCGGCGGGGAAGCCGCACGACGGGAACCCGGGGGGCGACACCGCGGGGGGCAGCTCCCCCGAGAGCAGGGATCCGGAGGCTGCCGAGGACGCCCCCAGGGATGCCGGCGAGCGCGAAAAGAGCTGATGGGAGCGGTGTCCGGCACCTGCTGTGACGTTCGGCTCACCATATGTGGCGGGCGGTTGGCATCGGTCATAGCTTCGTGGCATGACAAAACACCGCGTAATGCACCTCGGACTGATAACAGCCGTTGTCGCCACCGGATTCGTCGCCGCTCCGTCGGCCCACGCCGATTCCCGGCTCGTCGTGCGCCCGGGGGAGTCCATCCAGGAAGCCGTGGACGCCGCCGAACCGGGCGACACCGTATACATCGCGCCCGGCACGTACCGGGAGAGCGTCCAGATCTCGACCCCGGGTCTGACCCTGCGCGGGGCCGGTGACCGGACCGTCATCAAGCCGGCGGCCACCCCGTCCAGCAAGACCAGCAAGTCGAGCAAGACCAGCAAGACGAGCAAGTCCGCCAAGTCGGGCAAGAGCAAGTCCACCAAGGCAGCCAAGGCCGCCAAGCGTTCCGAGAACGCCTGCGCCAAGGCCGGAAACGGCATCTGCGTCACGGGAACCGAGGGCAACCGGCTGGAGGGCGTGACCCTCCGCTCGCTGACCGTCTCCGGATTCAAGAAGAACGGCATCTGGGCCTCGGACACCGACGGGCTGGAGGTCCGCTGGGTGACCGCCCGGAAGAGCGGCGTCTGGGGCATCGCCCAGCAGAAGTCAGTTCGTGGGGAGTTCCGTTACAACACGATCTCCGACAGCGGGGACTCGGGTCTCTTCATCGCCAACACCGTCGACCGCGAGGGCGGCTCGCTCGACACCGAGGGCGCCGTGGTCCGCGGGAACTTCCTCACCGGCAACCGGATCGGCGTGACGATCCGGCGCACCAGGAACCTGGCGATCCGCAGCAACATCCTCACCGGGAACTGCGGTGGAGTCTTCGTGGTGGGTGACGAGTCGAAGCCCCGCGCCGGGGACCTCACCATCCGCGACAACAACATCTCCAGGAACAACAAATACTGCCCCGGCAACAGCCGTCTCCCCTACATCCAGGGATCCGGCATCGTCCTGACCGGCGCCGAGGACACCCTGATCCGGGGGAACCTGATCCGGGACAACGTCGGCGAGTCCCCGCTGTCCGGCGGCGTCGTGCTGTTCCGCAGCTTCGTGGGGGCCGTCAACAACCGCAACGTCGTCAAGTACAACGTGGCTCTCAACAACGAGCCGGCGGACCTGGTGGACGGCGACAAGGGGGAGGGGAACAAGTTCGTCCGCAACCTGTGCGGCGTGTCGAAACCTGCGGGTTCGTGCTGACCGGTGCGGATCCGACCAGTGGGAAATGGAGTCGGTATGACCACGGTACGTTCCACCCCCCATCCGGCCATGCAACTGCGCGAACTGGTCTTCGGAGCCGCCTGTGCCGCGGCGCTGCGGGCCGCCGCGCGCCTGGGCGTCGCGGACGCCCTGGGGGAGGAGCCCGCCACGGCTGACGAACTGGCGGCGGCGGTGCGGGCCGAGCCGCTGCCGCTGCGCCGTCTGCTGCGTGCCCTCTCCTGCTACGGCGTCTTCGCCGAGACCGACGACGGGCGGTACGTCCACACCGAGATGTCCCGGCTGCTCAAGGACGACGCCCCCAACAGCCTCAAGTACATCTGCCTGTGGTGCACCGAGCCCTGGACCTGGGACGCCTGGCCGGTGCTCGAGGACGCGGTGCGCAGCGGCCGGACCGTCTTCCGCGACCTGTACGGCAAGGACTTCTTCCAGTACCTGCACGAGGACGCGACCGACTCGGCGCAGGTGTTCAACCGGGCCATGACCACCTCCAGCCGGCAGTCGGCCCAGGACGTCGCGGAGCTCCTCGACCTCACCGGGATCACCACGGTCGCCGACATCGGCGGCGGGCAGGGCCATGTACTGGCCGGCCTGCTGGAGAAGCACCCCTCCCTCAAGGGCACCCTGCTCGACCTGCCGGGCGTGGTGGCCAACGCCGATCCCCGGCTGCGGGACGGCGGGGAACTGGCCGGGCGGATGTGCATCATCCCCGGCGACTGCCGCCGCGAAGTGCCGGTCCAGGCCGACCTGTACATCATCAAGAACATCCTCGAATGGGACGACGAGAGCACCCGCCGGACGCTCCGCAACGTCGTCGCGGCCGCCCAGCCCGGTGCGCGGGTCGTGGTCATCGAGAACCTCGTCGACGACAGCCCGTCCATGAAGTTCACCACCGCCATGGACCTGCTGCTGCTCCTCAACGTCGGTGGGGCCAAGCACACCAAGGAGAGCATGATCAGCCGGATGACGGAGGCGGGGCTGCGGGTCGGGGAGATCCGCCCGATCAACGCCTACCTCCACGCCTTCGACAGCACGGTGCCGGAGTAGGGGAGGCGGCAGGCGCGCGAGCGACACCACCTTCGCTAGCACGAGCGGACGCCACGGGCCGCGAGCGGACCACGAGCATCGGGCCGCGACCATCGGACCGCGACCACAGGACCACAGGTACGAACGAGCACGGTGCCGGAGTAGCGGCCGGCACCCGAGGGCCGAGCGCGGTCCGGCGGGAGAGGCCAGTGAGGGGCCGGTCCCGCCGAACGTGCCGGACGGCGGAGGAGTCCGTCCGGCGCACCGCACGCATCGGTCCGACGGCAGGGCCCCGGGAGTCGGACCGACTCCCGGGGCCCTGCCGTTCGCGGATCGTGGGCGGGGATCGTGGGCGGGCCGTCGGGCCGTAGGTCAGGTGGAAGGGCCGGTCGGTGGTGTGAGGGTGGTGGCCGGCGTCGGCATCGAGCGCATGCATGACCGGCCGCCGTCACTCACCCGACTCGTCCCCCTCACCCGACTCACCCAGCTGCGTCAGTCACCCGGCCGCGTCACTCACTCGTCGGCGTCGAGCACCTTCGCCACCAGCCCCGTCGTGTGCTCCGCGGCCCGGAACTCCGGCCTCACCAGAATCCGTCGCAGGAAGTCGACCGTGGTGCTGACGCCCTCCCCGGCCACCCGGAACTCGCCCAGCGCACGGTCCATCCGGGCCAGTGCCTGATCCCGGTCCGGGGCCCAGACGACCGTCTTGGCCAGCAGCGAGTCGTAGTCCGGGCCCACCTGCCAGCCGGGCAGGGCGTGGGTGTCGACCCGGACGAACGGGCCCGACGGAGGCACGAATTCGGTGAGCCGGCCGGGGGCCGGGGCGAAGTCGCGTGCCGGGTCCTCGGCGTTGACCCGGCACTCCAGCGCCACACCGCGCGGCACCACGTCACCCGGACGCAGGCTCAGCGGCAGCCCGGCGGCGATCAGGATCTGCTCGCGGACGATGTCGACCCCGGTGACCATCTCGGTCACCGGATGCTCCACCTGGAGCCGGCAGTTGATCTCCATCAGATAGAACTCGTGCGACGGTGTGAGGACGAACTCGAAGGTGCCCGCGCCGACATAGCCGACGGCCCGCGCTCCGCGCACCGCGGCCTCGCAGATCGAGGTGCGCAGCTCCTCGGAGAGCCCGGGGGCCGGGGCCTCCTCGACCAGCTTCTGGTGCCGCCGCTGCACCGAACAGTCGCGCTCGCCCAGATGGATCGCCGAGCCGTGCCGGTCGCACAGCACCTGGACCTCCACATGGCGGGCGTCGTCGATGTACCGCTCCAGATAGAGCCGGTCGTCACCGAAGACCGCGTAGGCGTGCGCCCGGGTCTCCTGGAACGCGGCCGAGAGGTCGTCCGGGTCCCGCACGACGGCCATGCCGCGTCCTCCGCCCCCGGCCGCCGCCTTGAGGATCACGGGGAAGCCGGTCTGCTGCGCGGTCTCCTTGGCCTCCGCCGGCCCGGACAGCGCGGTGGTGCTGCCGGGCAGGACGGGCAGCCCGGCCTCGGCCATCGCCGCCCGGGCCGCCGCCTTGTCGCCGAGCTGCTGCATCACCCGGGCCGAGGGGCCGATGAAGAAGATGCCGTTCGCCTCGCAGACCTCGGCGAAGTCCGGGTCCTCGGAGAGGAATCCGTAGCCGGGGTGGATGGCCTGGGCGCCGGAGAGCAGCGCCGCCTCCAGGACCGCCGGGATGTTGAGATAGCTGGCCTTGGAGGGGGCCGGGCCGATGTGGACGGCCTCGTCGGCGAAGCGCACCACGGCGGAGTCGCGGTCCGGGGTGGAGTACACCGCGACCGTCCGCATGCCCAGTTCGCGGCAGGCGCGGGCGATCCGGAGCGCGATCTCCCCCCGGTTGGCGATGAGAACCGTGCTGAACATCGGGCTCAGCCCTCCCCGTCGGAGAGCGGCTCCAGCGCGATGAGGCGCTGCTGGAACTCCACCGGGTGCGCGTCCGGAGTGAGGAACTCCACCACCCGGCCCGCCGTGTCCGCCTCGACGGTGCTCATCATCTTCATCACTTCGAGGATCCCGACGGGCTGCCCCGGGCGGACCACGTCGCCGACCGAGACGAACGGCGCGGCCCCCGGTTCCGGAGCGTGGTAGAAGGTGCCGACCGTCGGGGCGAGGAGATACCGCGGAGTGTTCTCCGGCGGGGCCGGTGCCGGTGTGCCGGCCGGGTCCGGCGGCAGCGCCGCCGCCGCGGCGGCCAGGGCGGCCGCCTCGCCCGGGAGGGGGTTCGCCGGGTGCCCGGCCGCTTCCCCGGGCCGTGCCGCCGTGCCGCCCGCGGAGTCCGCCCACTCCATCTCGACCGTCATCTGCCCGTGCTGCAGCCGGATGCGCAGCGGCGGACGCGGTGCCGTTCGGGCCAGCTCCAGCGCGCTGCGGCAGACGGTGTCCAGGTCCGTGCGGCCGATCGGGGCGAGACCGGTTCCGGCGAAGCCGTCGGCTCCGGCGAAGCCGTTCCCGGTGAAGGCCCGGGTCCGGCCGTTCTCACGGTGGTGGTTCGTGGATATGTCCGGGGTCACGATGTACCTCTTCCGGTTGCGGTGGGAAGGACGGCTCGGTCGCTCTCGGCGGCCGCGGAGGCCGGCTCGGCCGCGGGGGCCTCGGCGGCTCCGGCCACCGGAGCCCCGTGGGCGGACGTGGTCCCGTCGACATCGGCGGTCTCGTCGGCCGGGGCGGTTCCGTCGGCCGGGGCGGTCCCGTCGCCGAAGCGCTGGAAACGGCGCCGGCGGTCGCGGATCAGCTGTCCGGGTGCCCGGCGGACGAGGTCGTCGACCGCCGCGTCCACGGCGTCGCGCAGCAGCGCAGCCGCGCCGGCGTGGTCCCGGTGGGCGCCGCCGGGCGGTTCGGGCACCACCCCGTCGACGACACCCAGCCGGAGGAGTTCGCGCGCGTCCAGCCGCAGGGCCGCCGCGGCGGCGGGGGCCGCCTCCGGCTGCTTCCACAGAATCGCCGCGCAGCCCTCGGGGCTGATGACCGAGTACACGCCGTTCTCGCTGACCAGCACCCGGTCGGCGACGGCCAGGGCCAGCGCGCCACCGCTGCCGCCCTCGCCGGTCAGGACGGCGACGACCGGCACCCGCAGCCGGGACATCAGGCGGAGGTTCTCCGCGATGGCGACCGCCTGCCCGCTCTCCTCCGACGCGGGGCCCGGGTCCGCCCCGGGGGTGTCGATCAGGGTGATCACCGGCATGCCGGTCTTCTCGGCCAGCCGCATCAGCCGGGCCGCCTTCCGGTAGCCCGCGGGCGTGGCCATGCCGAAGTTGCGCCGGCGCCGCTCCGTCAGGCCCGGGCCGCCCTTGTGGTGGCCGATCAGCATCACCGGCAGCCCGTTCAGCCGCCCCGGGCCGCCCACGACGGCGGCGCAGTCCGCGCCCAGCCGGTCGCCGTGCAGTTCGTGGAAGTCGTCGAGCAGCAGGTCCGCGTAGTGCAGGGTGCCGGGGCG
Organism: Streptomyces sp. bgisy100; assembly: GCF_057709105.1. Lineage (NCBI taxonomy): Bacteria > Bacillati > Actinomycetota > Actinomycetes > Kitasatosporales > Streptomycetaceae > Streptomyces > Streptomyces sp. bgisy100. The sequence goes on along the minus strand of NZ_JBYITE010000011.1, from coordinate 115,227 downwards.
GTCCGGGTGCCGGGCCAGCCGCACAGCCTCCCAGGCGTCCCGCTCGGGCAGTTCGCCGGGCTCGCGCAGCACCCGTCCGCGGCGGGTCAAAGCGGGCGCCCGGCGCGCCGCCGGTGAGCCGAGGGCCAGCAGCCGGCCGAGTGTGGGCCGCAGCGCGCTCCGCGGGACGACGTTGTCCACCATGCCGTGTTCGAGGAGGAACTCGGCCGTCTGGAAGCCCTCCGGCAGCTGCTGGTGCGTCGTCTGCTCGATCACCCGCGGCCCGGCGAACCCCAGCCGTGCCCCCGGCTCGGCGAGGATCACATCGGTGAGTGTGGCGAAGGAGGCGGCCACCCCGCCGTACGTGGGGTCGGTGATCAGCGACAGGGTGAGGACGCCCGCCTCGTCGAGTTCCGTGAGGGCCTGCGCGGTCTTCGCCATCTGCATGAGGGACAGCACGCCCTCCTGCATCCGGGCGCCGCCCGACGCGGTGACCAGCAGCAGCGGGATGCGCTGCCGCAGGCTCGTCCGGGCGGCCTCCGTGATCAGCGCACCGACGCCGCAGCCCAGACTGCCGCCGAGGAAGCGGAAGTCCATGACGGCCACCACGACCGGCTGGTCCTGGATGCGCCCGCGCGCGCAGACGACCGCCTCCCCGAGTCCGGTGGCCGCACGGGCGTCGGCCAGCCGCTCCCGGTAGGGCCGGGTGTCGGCGAACGCCAGCGGATCGTGCACCGTCGGGACGGGGCCGAGCTGCCGCGCCGAGCCCGGGTCGAGCAGCTGGTCCAACCGCTGGTGTGCCGTCAGGTGTGCGTGCCGGCCGCACTCGGGGCAGACGCGCAACGAGCGGTCGAACCGTTTGCCGTACACCAGCCCGGCACAGTTCTCGCAGCGCACCCACGCCGGGCTGCGGCCCGCCGGACGGTCGTCGCACTGGACCATGGTGGGGTTCCTTCCGGGTCGAGCGCCGCTCCTGGTAGGCCCTAGCCCACCCGGCCGCGGTCCCAGCGGTAGAACTCGTGAGCCATCGCGTCCTTGGGGCTCTTCCACGTCTTCGGGTCGTACGGGTCGACGTACGCCTGGAGCCGGTCGCTGATGTCCCGGAACGCCGGGTGGTCCGCGTGCCGGGCCACCTGGGGGCCGGGCGGCTGGTCGGACTCGATGAGGTGGATGTAGACATCGCCGAACTGGAAGAGGCTGCGGCCGGTGACGCCGATCAGGAGCGGCAGTTCGCCCCGGTCCGAGTCGGCGAAGACACCGGCGATGTCCGGGGCCGAGCCCGGTGCCATCCGGGCGACGATCAGAGCGCGGTGCTGCATGGCAGGTCCCTTCGTCGGGCTTCCTGGCGGAGCGGTGCCGCCGGCGGGGGCGGGGGAGCCCCCGGCCGGTCGGCCGGGGGAGTGCGGCCGGGCACGGTCCCGGCCGGGCACCGGTGGCCGGCGGGCCATCGGTGTTCGTGCGGCGGACGGCCGGTGCGTCGGCACGCACCGGCCGGTGGGCACCGGCCGTCCGTTGTACACCGTCCGTTGTGCACCGTCAGTGGCGCACCGTCAGTGGTGCACCGGCGGTCAGTTGGGCACCGCGGGAGCGGAGTCGCGTCCGCCCTCCCGGGCCCGCTGTTCGATCTTGTCCCGGATGAGTTCCAGCTGGATCCGGGAGTTGCGGTTGATGAGCTCGGTCATCCCGGCGTCGTCGACCGGCGCCTCCGGCTTCATCGCGAAGTCCTGGAACCACCGCATCCGGGTGCCGCCGGGGATCTCCTCGTACTCCCAGCGGATGTTCATGTGCTGGAACGGGCCGGGTTCGATCCGGCGCGCCCGGACGTTCAGCCCGAGCCGGTCGGTCACCCGCTCCGAGACCCAGCTCCAGACCTTGCCGTTGTCGTCCGGGTGCATGGTCAGCCGGAACGTCGTCCTGGTGCCCTCGCGCGAGAGCACCTCGACGGCGGCGTACTCGCTGAACAGCTGCGGCCAGTTCTCCAGGTCGTTGGTCATGTCCCAGACGAGGTCCAGCGGGGCCGCGATGGTGATCTCGTTCTCCGTGTGTGCGGGCATGTCACGCTCCAGCCGTGAGGGAGGTGTTGACGCGTTCGATGAAGTCGTGCGGGGTCTTGCACAGCTCGGAGTCCGGCGGCATGGGCCGGCCGAGCCGGTTCTCCAGCTCTCCCACGATGCCGAGGAGGCCGAGGGAGTCGAGGCCGTAGTCGGCGAAGGTGGAACCGGGGCTGGTCTCCATCTCCCGGGGGTCGACCGTGATGCCGGCGCCGTTCTTCATCAGCGCGGCCAGCTCGTCGAAGGTCAGTTGAGCGGTCATCTGCGGTTTCTCCTCACTCGCGTGGTCCTCGCCTGGGGGTGTCACTCGGTTCCGTCGCCGCCGCGCCGGAGCACCAGCGCCGCGTTCGAGCCCATCAGGCCCCGGCTCAGCACCAGCGCGGTCCGCAGGTCCGCCGGGCGGGCCACACCGGTCACCAGATCGAGGTCGTGGCAGACGTCGACGACATTGGGGGTGGGCGGCACGACGCCGTGCTCCATCGCCAGCACCGCGGCGGCGGCGTCCAGCACCGGAGCGCCGCAGTACGCCCGGCCGATACCGGTCTTGGGCGCGGTCACCGGCACGTGCCGGGCGCGGTGCCCCAGCGCGTCGCCGAGCGCGAGCGCCTCGGCCCGGTCGGCCGCGGGAACGCCGAGCGCGTCGGCGAACACCACGTCGACCTCCTCCGGGGCGCACCCGGCCTCGGCCAGCGCGCCGCAGATCGCCTGCGCCAGCCCCTCGCGGGACTTCTCCCACTGGGCCGCGCCGGTGAAGGTCGCGGCGTGACCGGCCACTTCGGCCCGGATCCGGGCGCCGCGCGCGAGCGCCTCCCGCTCCGCCTCGACCACCAGCATCGCCCCGCCCTCGGCGGGCACGAAGCCGCAGGCCCGCGCGGTGAAGGGGAGGTAGGCGCGGGTCGGGTGGGACGCGCGGCTGAGGTCGGCGTAACCGAGCTGGCAGACGATGGAGTACGGAGCCAGCGGGGCCTCCGCCGCTCCGACGACGACCGCGTCGGTGCCCCGCCGGATGTTCCGGGCGGCGTGGGCGAGCGCGTCCAGACCGCCCGCCTCGTCACTGGCCACCACACCGCAGGGGCCCTTGAAGCCGCCGCGGATGGAGATCTGGCCGGTGCTGGCCGCGTAGAACCAGGCGATGGACTGGTAGGGGCCGACGTAGCGCGACCCCTTCCCCCACAGCCGCTGCAGTTCCCGCTGCCCGAACTCACCGCCGCCGGACCCAGCCGCCGTGACCACGCCCACCCCGAACGGCGAACCGCCGGGGTCCAGCCGGGCGTCGTCCAGCGCCAGCCCGGCCGCGGCCATGGCGAAGTGGGTGAACCGGTCGGTCTGGACGAGGTACCGCTCCTCGATCACGGCGCCCGGGTCGAAGCCGCGGACCTCTCCGGCGACCCGGAGCGGCAGCTCCTCGCACCCCTCGCGGGTCACCCGGTCCAGAACGCTGACCCCTTCCTTCGTCGCTTTCCAGAAGGCGTCGGTGCCCGTCGCGTTGGGGGCGACCACACCGATGCCGGTGACGACCGAACGCCGTTCTTCCTGGGGGCTCATCGCGTCCTCCCGCGTGCTGTGCTCATGAGCACGGCGGACTGGAATCCGCCGAACCCGCTGCCGACCGAGAGCACGGTCCGCAGCGGCATGGGGCGGGCGGTCCGGGGCACGTAGTCGAGATCGCACTCCGGGTCCGGTGTCTCGTAGTTCGCCGTCGGCGGCACCACGCCGTGCGCCATGGCGAGGGTGCACGCCACGATCTCGATCGCCCCGATCGCGCCCAGCGAGTGCCCCACCATGGACTTGATCGAGCTCATCGGGATCTCGTACGCGTGGGCGCCGAGCGAGCGCTTCACCGCGGCGGTCTCGTGCCGGTCGTTCTGCTGGGTGCCGGAACCGTGCGCGTTGACGTAGTCGATCTCCGAGCTGTCGATCCGGGCGTGGGCGAGGGCGCGGTCGATGGCCTCGGCCATCTCCAGGCCCTCCTTGGTCAGCCCGGTCATGTGGTGGGCGTTGCCGAACGTGGCGTAGCCCCGGATCTCGCAGTAGACGCGGGCGCCGCGGGCCCGGGCGTGCTCCAGTTCCTCCAGGACGAGGACGGCGCCGCCCTCGCCCATGACGAAACCGTCGCGGTGCGCGTCGAACGGCCGTGAGGCGTGCTCCGGGTCGTCGTTGTTGGCTGAGGTCGCCTTGATCGCGTCGAAGCAGGCGACGGTGATGGGGGAGATCGGCGAGTCCGAGGCGCCCGCGATGCAGACGTCGACCCGGCCCTCCTCGATGGCGTGGAAGGCGTAGCCGATCGCGTCCAGGCCGGAGGTGCACCCGGTGGAGACCGTCTGCACCGGGCCGAACGCGCTGATCTGCTCGGCCACTTCCGAAGCGAGCGCGCTGGGCGAGAACGCCCGGTGCAGATGCGGCCCGGCCGGCCGGTGGTCCACGTCCCAGCGTTCGCCGGAGGCGCTGACCTTCACGTAGTCGTGCTCCAGGCGGGTGGTGCCGCCGACCGCGGTGCCCAGCGACACCCCGATCCGCCACGGGTTCTCCGCCTCCAGCTCCAGACCGGAGTCCCGCACCGCCTCCTCGGCGGCGACCATCGCGAACTGGACGTACCGGTCCGCGCGCGCCACCTCCTCCTCGTCCAGGCCGTGCGCGGCCGGGTCGAAGTCGCACTCGGCGGCGATCCGCGAGCGGAACCCCTCCGGGTTGAAGAGGGTGATGCCCCGGGTCGCCGTGCGGCCGGAGGACAGCAGGTCCCAGAAGGCCGGTACGCCCACCCCGCCGGGGGCGACGATGCCGACTCCGGTGACCGCGACACGCCGGGTCACGAGACGGACCCCGCGCGGTCCGGGGGCTCCGCCTGCGCGGTGGCCTCCGTTCCCTCGGTGTCGACGTGGCCGAGCTCCGGGCGCGGGGCGAGCGGGCAGAGATGGAAGACCATCCGGGCCTCGGTCCTCCCGACATTGCGGAACCGGTGCCGCATGTGCTGCGGGATCATCAGCCCCTGGTCGGGCCGGAGCGGATGCGGCTCCCCGTCGAGGTCCACCTCGAGCGTCCCCGCCACCACGTACACGAACTCCTCGGAGTACGGGTGGTAGTGCTCCCCGATGCGCTCGCCGGGCTGCACGATGGCCAGGCCCATGAAGCCGCTCGTGGCGCCTACCGCGGTGGGGGTGAGCATGGCGCGCAGGTCTCCGCCGCGCCGGCGGTTGGGCTGGGTCTCGGAGAGATCCACGATGCGGGGTGCGTGCGTGGTCATGATGCCTACCTCCAGGTGGCGTTGCGACGACGGGGATGTGCCGGGCCGTGCCGGACGGGACCGGCGGTGCCGCTCTCCGGTCAGGAGTCGGTGGCGCGGCGGTCGGTGAGGGGGGACATGTCGGCGTGCGCGAGGAAGCTCAGCAGTCCCCGGTGGTCCGTCAGGGAGTGGCCCTCCGGGAGGTCCAGCAGCCGGGTCAGCACCGCCGCCGTGCGCTTGCCGGTGACCCCCACCACCGGGACCGGCGCACGCTCCACCGGACCGCGCAGGTCGACCATCCGGACGACGATGTCGTCGCGCTGGAAGATGGTGCTGCCCACGATGGGGTTCTCCGGGTCGTTCGCCCCCTGCTCCTCCTGGAGGGCGAGCAGCCGGGCCACCGCCATGCCGCAGCCGGGCTTGACCGGGTAGAGCAGGGCGTGCCGCTCGACGTCGGCCGGCTCGGCGGGGCCGGAGGCCACCCGGTGCACGGCCGGCAGGGCGGCCCGGGTGAAGAAGACCCGCGCGGAATCCGGGTCGGCGAGGTCCCGGTCCTGTTCGAGGTAGGGGTTGATCGCCTCCTCGACGGCCCGGACCTCGGGCTGCTGCGCCACATGGCGCAGCGCCGCGATCAGGTCGCCCTGCACCTCGACGGCCCGGACGACCCGGTTGCCGTGCAGGAACAGCGACGTACGCCGCAGGCTCGTGGTGTCGTCCACCCGGGCCGCGGGGGAGCGGTAGCCGGACAGGATCTCGGCGACCTTGCTCTCACTGCCGGGTTTCACGGTGAAGGTGAGGGCGTGCCGGACCACCCCGTCGCCGATCCGCGGAGTGGACTGGAGCCTGCTCCGCGGCGATTCGGGGGTGTGCACTCCTATCCCGGGCGTCTCGCGCAGGATGCTGAACCGCAGGGAGCGCGTGTCGCGCACGCAGCTGTGCAGCGGCTGCACCATCTCGACGTGCGCCTCGCTGTTCACCCAGGCCAGGAACGGCGGGGCGCTCTCCCACTCGCTGGTGATGAGCCACTGCGAGGGGTTCTCGATGGACTGGCAGAGCTGGTCGCTGATGTGGCCCGGGACGGAGGCCACCCGGCTGCGAAGGTGCTCGTACGCCTCGAGAAAGCGCTGCTGGGCGCCCTCGTGGATGTCCAGCAGCAGAATCACCCGAAGTCGGGAGCCGTCGAAGGCGGACTGCGAGACCTTCTCCGACACCTTCTCTGACAGCGTTGTCATATTCCACATCCTTTTCGCGCCGGGTTTCAGCCCCTGAGGTTCTGCGGTCACGTGCCGTGGGAGGGATGCGGGTGTGCGACCGGGCGCTGCGCCTGGTGGTCGGTACCCGCCCCATGGCCGGGCGGTGTCCCGGGAGCGTCGTCGCACCCGGGGACGCCGGCGCGATGCGGCCGGTCTCGGTGCCCGCAATCGATCGTCAGCCGGTCCCACGGATGGCGCGAGATGTGTGAGCCATACGAGTGAAAGCCCGAACGGAGCTTCGCTCGTCGGGCATGGACAGATGTGTACCCCGTTCGGGCGCCATGGCTTGGTGCAGGTCGGCAGGAGCTGGTGCAGATGAAGAACGCGAAGATCGACGACCGGGTGCCCGTGCTCATCGTGGGCGGCTCCCTGGTGGGTCTGTCCGCCTCCCTGTTCCTTGGGCGGCTGGGCGTACCGCACCTGCTGGTCGAGAAGCATGCCGGAACCTCGCACCACCCCCGCGGACGCGGGAACAACGTCCGCACGATGGAGCTGTTCCGGACGGCCGGTGCGGAGCAGGCGATCCGTGACGCCGCCTCCGTCCTGGCCGGCAACCACGGAATTCTGCAGGCCGGATCGCTCACCGGCGACGACCAGGAGTGGCTGTTCAAGGAGATCGACCCGGGCGGCGCCCTGGCCCGCTTCAGCCCGAGCGGCTGGTGCCTGTGCAGCCAGAACGACCTGGAGCCGGTGCTCGTCCGGCACGCCGGGACGAACGGCGGCGAGCTGCGCTTCGGCACTGAACTCCGCTCCTTCGAGCAGGACGCGGACGGGGTGCGGGCGGTGCTGCGCAACCGGGAGACCGGCGAGGAGCGCACCGTCCACGCCGACTACCTCGTCGCCGCCGACGGGCCCCGCAGCCCCGCCAGGGAACACCTCGGCATCGGACAGACCGGCCACGGCGACCTGTTCCACAACGTGAGCATCACCTTCCGCGCGCCCCGGCTCGCCGACGTGGTGGGCGACCGCCTCTTCATCGCCTGCTACCTGACCAACCCCGAGGCCGACGGCGCCCTCCTCCCGGTCGACAACCGGGAGCACTGGGTCTTCCACGCGCCCTGGCATCCCGAGCACGGGGAGCCCCTGGAGGACTTCACCGACGAGCGGTGCGTGGCCCACATCCGCACCGCCACCGGCGTGCCCGACCTGGAGGTCGAGATCACCGGCAAGGCCCCCTGGCACGCCGCGGAACGGGTCGCCGAGCGCTACCACTCGGGGCGGGTGTTCCTCGCCGGGGACTCCGCCCACGAGATGTCCCCGACCGGCGCGTTCGGCTCGAACACCGGTATCCAGGACGCCCACAACCTCGCCTGGAAGCTCGCCGCCGTCCTCGGCGGCTGGGCCGGCCGCGGGCTGCTCGACACCTATGGCGAGGAGCGGCAGCCGGTGGCGCGCGCCACGAGCGCCCGCGCCTCGGCCCGCTCCGCCGAGCACAGCCACCCCGGCTACGCCGCCGCGCCCGGCGCGGGCGGCGGCCGGCAGAGCGGCGTGCTGACCGTGGCCCTGGGCTACCGCTACCCCCGGGGCGCCGTCCTCGGCGTCGACCCCGACCTGCCGGTCGTCCCCGACCGGATGCAGCTGACGGGCGATCCGGGCACCCGCGCCCCGCACCTGTGGCTGCAGCGCTTCGGTACGCGGCTCTCCACCCTGGACCTCTACGAGCGGTCGTTCGTGCTGCTGAGCGGCGTCGAGAGCACCGCGTGGCACTCCGCCGCCAAGCGGGTCGCCGACGAGCTGGGCGTGCCCCTGGAGTCGCACCGCATCGGCAGCACCCAGGCCGGCGACCTGGCCACCGAGGACGGCGCCGACTGGGCGGAGCCGCACGGCGTCACACCGGGCGGCGCGGTCCTCGTCCGGCCGGACGGCTTCGTCGCCTGGCGGGCGACGGGCCCGGTCCCGGAGCCGGACCGGACCCTGCGCGACGTCATGACGGAGCTGCTGCGGCGGGACTGATCCGCAGGGATCTCTCTGCGAGGACCCCTGATTCGGTCAATTCAGTGTCACGCCCTGGCGCTCCGCGAGGTGGGGCGGCGCCTCGATGTCCCCGGTGAGGGTTGGATCTGCCTGGAGATCGCCCCAGTGTGTGTGAAGGGGGAGCACACCGGCCCAGAGCCCGAGTGCGGCGTCAGGGGTGTCGCCGTCGTCCGGGGCACCGGAGCGGATCTTCACGGACGCCTCGTCGAGGGAGAGAGCGAGCAAGGAGGTGGCGGCGAGCTCCTTGCGGGTGGGCTGTCGGGCGTAGTCCCACTGGCCGGGGGCCGCCTGTTCGGTGAGACAACGCAGGCCCGCCCACTGTTCGTCGGGGTCGGTGACGAGGCGAGGTGTACCGAAGATCATGGCGCTGCGGTAGTTGACGCCGTGCTCGAAGACGGACCGGGCGAGGACGAGGCCGTCGATATGGGTCACGGTGACGCACACGGTCGCTGTCGGCGAGGCGGCCAGACTCCGGCCGGCCACTGAGCCGTGGAAATAAAGGGTGTTGTCATCGGAGCCGTAGACGGTCGGCACGACCATCGGGTTGCCGTCGACGGTCACCCCGAAGTGGCAGACGAAACCCGCCGCCAGGATGGCATCGAGGTCTGCCCGGTCGAGGCTCCCTTGCTCGCGAAGCCGATGGTGGCGGGTGCGGTCCGTCCGGGACAGGGGGCGACTGGGGTCGAGCCGGCTCATGGCAGGGCCTTCCGTCGGTGTGGGTGAAGTGTGGGGATGAGGTTGGTGAGGCGGCCGATACGGGGTCGCGGAGCAACGCACGTATGCAGAAAGCGCATTGATCGGCTCGGCGATGGGTTGTGGCGCGGCCCGGTGGTGCGGAGTCGCTTTCGGCGCCGCCGCGAAGGTGGTCGCCGATGGGTGTCGGTGAGCGCACCGCGTGCCGCAGCCTACAGATTCCATCGCTAAGTTAATAGAGATCAACGAAATCCGTTGTTTCTGGACTTCGCTGCAACTGATTCCATGCCCTTGTTATTGGCCGGATCGACGTCAGGTCGCCGAACTCTGCTGCCTTCGAGGTTCGTTCTGCGATGCTGGAGGCCGATCGAGAGGGGCCGCAGCGATGCAGTGGAAGATCCACGGGGAACGTCCGATCTACGAGAACAGGTGGGTGAACCTGTGGCTCACCGATGTGGAGACGCCGGACGGGAACCGCTGGGAGCACCACGTCGTCAAGCTCCGGCACCTGGCCGTGGCCGCTGTGGTCAACGAGCGGCATGAGGTTCTGATGATGTGGCGGCACCGCTTCATCACGAACGCCTGGGCGTGGGAGCTGCCCATGGGCCTGGTCGAGGAGGGTGAGACGCCGGCCGACGCGGCTGCCCGTGAGGTTCTGGAGGAGACGGGCTGGCGTCCCGGTCCCGTCAAACCGCTGATCTACGCCGAGCCGGCCAACGGCATCACCGACTCCCAGCACCACCTCTTCCGCGCCGACGGCGCGACGTACGAGGGTCCGCCGACCGAGAAGAACGAGTCGGACCGAATCGAGTGGATCCCGTTGGCCGACGTGCGGGGCATGATCGACCGCCGCGAGATCGTCAGCAGCGGCTCCCTCGTCGGGCTGCTCTACGTGCTCATGGACGAGGCGATCCGCTGATCTCCCCTGGCAGCACCTCCCGGAGCCGAGCCTCGAACGCCACCGCGGCCGGCTCCCGGCGGAAGGGCTCCAACTGCTCGTAGAACTCGCGGAGGTGGCCGGAGACTCGTGGTGAGCTGACGGCCGCCGCCAGGGCCAAGGCGCCGGTGGCCGTGTGGCACGCCTCGTCGAGCTTCCCGCGCTGGAGCTGGGTGCGGGCGAGCCAGAAGGCGTGGAAGGCGCGGCCCCGGTGGTTCGATCGGTGTTCGCGGCGCAGGGCGTCCGCGATCAGCGGTTCGGCGAGGGCGGCTTCGCCCAGGCGGCCGTGTGCGATTCCGGTGTCCACTATCAGCTTCGGCTCGTCGAAGTACGCCACCCACGCCGGATCCGGATCGCCGGTGCTGGTGCGGCCGAACTGGGCGTGGGCTTCCGAGATCGCGCTATGAGTGCCGCTTTGGTTCCCGAGGGTGGCGTGGGCGAAGGCTTCGCGCATCGCGAGCATGGCGAGTACGCGGGGCGTTGCCCCCGCGGCGGCTCGGGCTTGGTCCTGGGCCGCCGTGACGAGGGCGAGGGCGTCCCCGGGCTTGTCCTGGTAGGTCGCTTGGAGGCTCATGCAGGCGAGGACGTTGGCCATGAATTGGCGGTCTTCCATGGCCTTCGCCATTCCGAGGGCTTCGGTGAAGTAGGCGCGTGCCTGGTTGTACTGGCGGGCGTCGAAGTACGTCCACCCAGTGAGCCGGGCCAGCTCGGCCGCGATGCCGTGCAGGCCGTTTCGCATCGGCGTGTGACGTTGCTCCTTGAGGAGATCAACGACGTAGCGGAGCTGACCGACGACCGCTGGCCGTAAGGTCTCGCCCCCGTGCTCGTCGTCCCGGCGCCAGTAGTCCGCGATCGACGAGCGCAGTGCATCCAGTGTCGAGGGGCTGAGGTCCCGCTCGGCCGCCAGGGCGAGGATGCTGTCCACGTCGGCCCCCGGCAGACCTGCGGCCAACTGCTCTTCGACCCGTGCCGGTTTCTCGGTCGGTGCTCGTGGCGCAACGGTCAGGTTCTGCGGGGTTTCCCATGCGCGCCGGGCCAGCCCGAGCATGTGTCCGGGGATGCGCAGCCCGTCCGCGATCCGCTCGATCACGTCCATGTGCAGGAGTTGCCGACGCCCGGCGATCACCTCGCCGACGCGGCTGGGGGTGAGGTCGCAGCGTCGCGCGATCATCGACGGGTAGATGCCTGCTCGGGCCTTGACCAGCTGAAAGATGCGGCCGAAGTCCCTGACCTGGCATGCCTCGATCATCACCGGGGCCGTGAGCAGGCTGACCGGGAGTTCCTTCGAGCGGGGTGGCTCCGGCATCGGACACGCTCCGGCTAGGACTACGGATCGCTGCACATGGTCAACCGTGGGTGATGTTACCCAAGTTGGGTAATCCGCTTGGCCTTTCTGCTCGAGCATGCGGATCGCGATGCTCTTGACCATGGCGAACGGACAGGACGACGTACGGATGAGGCTGCGGGTCTCGCGCAACAGCGGCCGCACCTGGGGGCCTCTCACGGAGGTACGCGTGGGCGAAGACCCGGTGCCCCCGAACAACCCCGGCAGTTTGCCACCGTGTGCGTGCCCCCGGTGCGCGGAGCGGAACTCTCGCAGCTCCCTCCGGACCGTGTCGTGATGGCGTGCGCGCACTGGCGGCGGCTGCCTCTGGGCCTGGCACGGGAAGCACGGGAGCGGTCGGCCTCCGGGTGGGTCGACAGTGCCGTGCAGTGCCAGCTGTCCGCGCATGTGGGCGGCGAGCACTTCGGCTTCCTCGATGACGTGGAACACGGCACCGCACTGTGGCTCCGCTGGCGCGGGACGACCGAGGTGGCCTTGGTCGTGCTCTCGGACTGCCCGGTGGCCGGCCCGGGGCCCGACAAGGAGGGCTGCTGCCTGTTCGCCGACCACTCCGAACAGCACACCTGGCAGGACACCGTGGAGGAGATCCCGTGCACCAGCTGATCGCGAGTCCGCCCACCCTGACCCGGCGCCCGCGCCCTCCTCTCAACGAGAGCTGCGGGGACTGCGGCGGCAGCGGCTCCAACTCGTCCGGCAAGACCTGCGGCAGCTGCGACGGGCTCGGCGAGATCTACTGCCGCGCCGACCGTCAGGACTCACGCACGCCGACCCATTCCATGATCTGGAAGGAGGGTCACTGATGGCCCATGCTCTGATCGCATCCCCGTTCCTTGACGGCCATCTACTCCTCAAGCCCGGAGCGAGAGCCGGAGCCCGCATCCCCATCGACCACTTCGAGGGTCTGCGACAGGCCGCCGCGGAGGGCGAGTCGCTGCCCGTCTGGGCGGTGCAGACCGCCGCCGACACGTGGGGCATCGACCTGAGCGACCGGTCCGCACAGGGCACGGTGCTGGTGCGCGAGCGGTCTCCGTACGGCTACTGCCGGGCCTCCTGGGAGATCAACCTGGGCTGCAACTTCGGCTGCAAGCACTGCTACCTCGGCGAGCGCCCCTTCTCCGGCCTCGGTTGGGAGGGCAAGGTGCGACTGCTGGACATCATGCGCGAGGCCGGTGTCCTCTGGCTGCAGATCACCGGCGGTGAGCCCACCATGGACCCGGACTTCCAGGGCGCTTACCGGTACGCCTGGCAGGCCGGATGATGCTCACTGTCTCCACCAACGGCTCGCTGCTCTGGCGGCCGGACCTCCTCAAGCTCTTCCGCGACTGCCCGCCCTACCGCCTGGTCGTCAGCATGTATGGCGCGAGCGAGGAGTCCTTCGACACGCTCACCCAGCGCCGCGGGGCATGGAAGGCGTTCCGGCGCGGGATGGACGCCGCACGCAAGGAGGGCCTGCCGCTGCGCATCAACGTCGTGGTGACCGAGGGCAACGCCTCCGAAGCAGACGAGATGGCCGCCCTCGCCGAGGAGTGGAACGTCGAGAACCACGCGTACACGAACATGACGCCCACCATCTATGGCGGCGGTGAGCCGCTCCTTGCCCAGTCCGCCGCCCATCTGCGGCAGCGCAAGCCGTTCGCCGGCTGCAACGCGGGACACACCTTCTTTCACGCCGATCCCCACGCCAAGGTGTCGATCTGCAAGGTCGGCCGGGACGACCAGATCGACCTCATGGCCGAAGGCATCGATGGCCTCACCCGGCTTGGCGCCATCGCCGATCGACTCATGCTTCGCACCGGAGGGTGCGAGGGCTGCGCCCTGTCCGGCACCTGCCGGGTTTGCCGCCCCCTGGCCAAGCACTATCAGGAGGCGAAGGCGCCGCTGCACAGCTACTGCCAACACGGAGACAAGGAGAACGCATCATGACGCCGCCTGTACTGGTGACCCTTCTGCCTGGCCCGCCGGCCTCGGCGCGCCGCGCGGCGCCGCCCGTCGCCGCCCTCTCGGTGACCACTGTCCCGGACCTGGACGACGTCGTGGAGAGCGCGGAGTGCTCCTGCGACGCCGGTGACGACAACCCCCACTGACCGACAGATCCGGTCGGTTCCGTTCAGGCCCTGGCGCGTTCGCGTCGGGGCCTGACCCCTGACCGGCCGACCGTTAGGGTGCCGCTCATGTTCTTCCGCTGGGACTGGCTCCGGCCCGTACTGACCGCGCCGATCGTGCCGACCCTCGGCCCCGTCCATCCAGATGCCCTGACTGTCGACATCTTCGAGGACACCTTGCGAGCGGCCGTCACAAGGGACTTCCTGCCCTACGACAAGGACCGGCGGTGGAGCGACGAGAAGGACGAGACGGTCCTCCGCGGCGACGTGGTGCACCAGCCCAAGCACACCCTGATCCCCACCCTGAACCGGCGCGGACGCGGCACCGTCAAGGTCTTCGCCTACGGACACCGCGCCGGCGTCGTCGATGAAGCCGCTGAGCTGGCCGTGAAACTCACCGTCGTGCACGACGCGGTTGATGCCCGCGTCGTGCACCCGCTCGGCCCCGAGGCCGGATCCCCGCGCGGCACCCGCATCCAACTCCAGGACTTCACCGCCCGCCCATGCCAAGACCCTGACGGCCCGGTTCGCCCCGTCACCGACTGGCCGGCGGCCGTGCAGGAGACCTTCGCTCCGTTCGCCGAGGCAATGGCGGGCGATGGCTTGGCCTTCCTCCACGCCCAGATACAGCTCGGCCGGTGCGGCCCGGTCCTCGTCGCCGCTGTCGAGAACCGCGTGGTGGGCGCGATCGGTCCCATGGAAGTACGCCCCGACGCAATCGGATGCCCTCAGCTCCTGCCCCAATACTTCGCCGTCCTGCCCGAGGCCCGAGGCCACGGATTGGGCCGCTTCCTATGGCGGGCCGCGATGCACTGGGGGCAGTCCCACGGCGCCGCCTACCAACTCCTACAGACCGAAGTTGGCGGCGCCTCCGACAGACTGTGCCAGTCCGAAGGGCTGATCTCTCTAGGCTTCAGCCACACCACCCGGGCGTAGCCGCCGGATCTGGGCCCGCCGACAGCCGAATACCGCCGACGACGGATGGCTCAGGGCTTGGCTGCACTGACTGGGAACTGGCCTGCATAGTGCGGCAGACGTGCATGGTTGCCACGCCCCGGCCCCCGTCCTCCCTACATCCACATGTCTCCCGGCCCCAACCGGCAGGCGCTGGGCTGTTCAGTTCCCGGCCCGCCCCCGGCGTCCCCGCCCTCCTCGCGCGGCGTTCCGCGGCCATGAGAGGCTGGCCTTCCGGGCCCGACCCGGACGAGCCCCGGACCGGCTCCGCCTCCTGCGGCGGCCGGCCGCAGGAGCCGTCCGGACGTCCGCGTTCCCGGTGTTCCGGCGTGCCGTCCCTCCGCCGGTCTCCTCCCCTCCCGGCCGCTCCGGTCCGCCCGGTGGCCGTCTCCTCCGTCACGGCACCTCGTCCCCGCATCCGGGGGCGTTCCGAGGTGCGAACCCTCCCCCTCCGCACGGTTCCTTGCGGTGCCCCGCCGACGCGCGGGCGCGCCGTCCGTGACGTGCCGCCCCCGGGCGGCGGGAGAGGTGTGACCGATGACGGTGCCGAGCAGTCGTGTGCTGCGGCGGCGGGCGTTCGCCGCGGTGTCCCTGGGGGTGTTCGCCGTTCAGCTGGACGCGTTCGCGCTCAATCCGGCCCTGCCCCGGATCGGCCGGGACTTCGGCATCGGGGGCGACGGGCTGTCCTGGGTGGTCGGCGCGTATCTGCTGGCGGCCGGTGCGCTGATGCCCGCTGCGGGCGGACTGGCGGACCGGTTCGGCCGGCGGAGGATGCTGGTGGCCGGGCTGACGCTCTTCGCGGCCGCGTCGGCCGGGGGCGGGCTCGCCCCGTCCCCGGTGACGCTGATCGTGGCCCGGGTCTTGCAGGGCGCGGGCGCGGCGCTGCTGATGACGGCGGGCCTGGCGCTGCTGACCACCGTCCATCCGCCGCGGCTCCGGCCACGCGCCACGGGAGGTGCGCTGGGCATCGCGGGCATCGCCACGGCCTGCGGCCCGGCGGTCGGCGGGGCACTCACCGAAGCGCTGTCCTGGCGGGCGGTGTTCTGGGCGGCCGTCCTGCCCGCGGCTGCCGCGGCGCTGCTCGCCCGCGGCCTGCCGGACTCCGGACACCTGCCGGAGCCCCGCGCCCTGCCGGAGCCCCGGCACCTGCCGCAGTCCCGCGACCCCGGACCGTCCCGGGGCGCCCGCCGCCGGCCGTTGGACCGGCTGGGCCCGGTCGCCGGTACGGCCGCGGTGGCGGCGCTTGCTGGAGCCCTCGACCGCGGACGGGCCCGGGGCTGGGCGTCCTGGGAGGCCGCCGCCCTGCTGGCCGTGGCCGTCATCCTGTCGGTCGTCCTGGTGCGCCGGGAGCGCACCGCGGCCCACCCGTGGGTGGACCCCGCACTCTTCCGGAACCGGCCCTACCTGGTGCTCACCGTGGCGGGTGCCGCCGCCAACACCGCGACCTGCGCCTTCCTGTTCGTGGTGCCCCAGCTCCTGGAGGAGGTGCAGGGGCTGTCCCCGACGGCCGCCGGAGCGGCGTTCCTGGCCCCGTCCGCGGCCATGGCCCTCGCGGGCCCGGTCGCCGGGCGGATCCCTCCGGCGCGGGCCGTCGCGGCGATGGCGGCGTGCCTGGCCACCGCGGCCGCCGCGCTGGTCCTGCTGCGCCCGGCCGGTGCGCTGCCGGGCCTCCTCGCCGCCGCCACGGTCTGCGGCGCGGCACTCGGGGTCGCCAACGCGCTGACCCTGACGGCCACGCAGGCGCTCGTCCCGCCGGAACGGGCGGGAGCGGCCTCCGGGGTGACGAAGAGCGCCGTCACGCTGGCCGCCGGGCTCGGCCTGCCGTCCGGCCCGGCCACGGACCCGGTGGCCGCCGGGACGGCACCGGCCTGGGCGCTCCTCGGATGTCTGCTCTGCGCCGCCGCGCTCGTCCGGCCGGCGGTCAGAGCCAGCCGTTGCGCCGGAACCCGCGGTGCATGGCGAAGCAGGCGACCACGATGACCACCAGCGCCAGCGGATAGCCGAACGTCCAGTGCTTCTCGGGCATGTAGTCGAAGTTCATGCCGTAGACGCCGCACACCATGGTCGGCACCGCGATGATCGCGGCCCAGGAAGTGATCTTGCGCATGTCCTCGTTCTGCGCCACCGTCACCTGGGCCAGATGGGCCTGCAGGATCGAGTTGAGCAGGTCGTCGAAGGACGAGATCTGCTCGTTGACCCGGGCCAAGTGGTCGCTGACGTCCCGGAAGTAGGTCTGGATGTCCGGGTCGACCAGCGGCCCCGGCCGGGTGGACAGGCTCTCCAGCGGGCGCCCCAGCGGGGCCACCGCCCGCTTGATCTCCAGGAGTTCCCGCTTGAGCTGATAGATCCGCCCCGCGTCGGTTCCGCTGGTGCGCTCCGCGGAGAACACCTCGGTCTCCACCGTGTCGATGTCGTCCTGGACGGCGGCGGTCACCTCGAGGTAGTCGTCGACCACATGGTCGGCGATGGCGTGCAGCACCGCCGAGGGGCCCTTGGAGAGCTGGTCGGGCGCGGCCTCCAGCCCCTCGCGGAGCGGCCCGAGCGAGCCGTGGCGGCCGTGCCGGACGGTGATGACGAAGTCGGGTCCGGTGAACACCATGATCTCGCCGGTCTCCACCACCTCGCTGGTCGCGGTCAGCTCGGCGTGGTCGACATAACAGAGGGTCTTGAAGACGGCGAACAGCGTGTCGTCGTAGTGCACCACCTTGGGCCGCTGATGGGCGTGGACCGCGTCCTCGACGGCCAGCGGGTGCAGCCCGAACAGCTCGGCGATCCCGGCGAACTGCTCCTCGGTGGGTTCGTGCAGGCCCAGCCAGACGAAGCCGTTCCCTGCCTTGCGCACCCGCTCGACCGCCTCCTCGGCCGGGCAGTCGCCCACCTGCCGCACCCCGTCCAGGTACACCACACAGTTCACGACCGCACTGCCGAGCGGCGAGCGGACCGGGTGGCTCAGGTCCACCTTCCGCCGGGCTGCGGGAAGGCGCACGGCCTTCCGTAGGGTGCGGATCATCGACATGCGCTGTGCTCCTCGTGCTCCTCCGGCCGGGCAGGGCGTGGTCCGGCTCCGGCGGACCCTACCCACGAAGGCGGTCCCGGGGACAGCTCGGCCTCAAGGCCGGCCACCGTCCGCCGTCCCGCCGGAGTCCTCCGAATCCCACCCGGAGGCCTCTCCCGGCGTGGCCCTCGTCACCCGCGGAGCGGAGCGGTCCGCAAGGCCGCCGGTCATACGAAGCCGCCCGTCGTACGAACTACACTGCACGATCATGAATTTGGGGGATTCGCTGGCCACCGGTCAGCGCTCACTGGGAGATCCGTCCGTCAGTTACCCGCTGTGGCCGCCGTTGACCAGCGGCTGCCCGCGGACCGGCACCGACGAGGTCGCCCACCCGGTCGAGGTGGACTACGCCTACGGCCGGGTGCCGCGGAACCTCTTCGACCGCGCGGCCGCGAGTTGCGTCCCCGCGGGCGGCGGTCTGGAACGCTGGGCGCCGCTGCTGCCTCCGCTGGCCGCCCCCGGCCTCGCCGAGGGCGGCACTCCGCTGGTGGACCTGGGCGACGGCGTCTACATCAAGGACGAGTCGCGCAATCCCACCTGGAGCCACAAGGACCGGCTGAACCGCTGCACCGCGAGCGCCGCGGTCGGGAGCGGCGCCGAGGGCATCGTGGTGGCCTCCTCCGGCAACCACGGCGCGTCCGCGGCGGCCTACGCGGCCCGCGCCGGTCTGCGCTGTGTGGTGCTGTGCTCCGCGGACGCGCCCCCGGCGGTGCGCTCCTTCCTGCAGGCCTACGGCGCCGTCGTGCTGCCCGTGCCGACGGAGGCCCGCTGGCCGCTGCTGCGGCGGATCGTCGACCGGCTCGGCTACCACCCGGTCAGTAACCTGACACCGCAGTCCCACACCGGACACGCCTTCGGCCCCGAGGGCTACAAGACCGTCGCCTACGAGATCTTCACCGAACTCGGCGTACCGCAAGCCGTGTTCGTGCCGACCGGGTACGGCGAGCTGCTGTTCGGCATCTGGAAGGGCTTCGCGGAGCTGGTACGGCTCGGCCTGGCCGACCGGACCCCGCGGGTGTACAGCTGCGAGCCCGCCGCCGGGGGACCGCTGCACGCCGCCCTCCGCGCGGGCCGCCCCGCCCTCACCGTCCCGTCGGGCCCGACCGGCGCCTACGCGATCGACTGCACCGTCGGCGGCGTCCGCGGCACCGTGGCCGTCCGGGAGAGCGGCGGCGACGCGCTGCTGGTCGACGACGCGGCCCTGACCGCCGCCCAGGCCGAGCTGTCCCGGTCGGGGCTGTGGCCGGAGCTGTCCGCCGCGGCCGGTCTCGCCGGGCTGCGCGGCCTGGGCGACCGGAGCGGCCCGGTGGTGTGCGTCTCCACCTCCAGCGGATTCAAGGACCGCGGGGTGGGCGAGGCAGCTGCCGAGCCCGTCGGCCCGGACTGGGACGCGGTGGCGGCGCGGCTGCGGAAGGCCGGCCTGCCGGTGTGAGCCCGGCCCCGGGACGGGACCGCGGCGCGAGCGGTCCCGCCGCCGGGGTGGCGTCCTGCCGGGTGCCGGGTGCCGGGTGCCGGGTGCCGGGTGCCGGGTGCCGGATCCCGGGTCCCGGTCTTGGGCTGCGGGATGCGCTCGGCACGGCCGGGCGCTCGTGATGCCTCCGGGCCCTGCGGCAGGACGGCCCCCGCTCCGGCCACTATCGTCGGCTGTACGAGGCGAACGGCACCGCACCGGCCGCCACCGCGGGCCGCCGAGCGGACCGCGCCCACCGGCCGAGGTGACGGACATGACCATCCGAACGGACACCATCCGGAAGAGCGGCGCGCTCCACTGGGAGCCCAGTGAGCGCTGGGTGCGCGGTACCAAGGGCGGGACCACGGTCGTCGACAGCCGCCATCCCGTCCTGGTCTGGCAACCGGACCTTCCGGTGCCGTGCTACACCTTCCCCGGGAGCGAGGTCCGCACCGACCTGCTGCGCGACGCCCGGCGGCCCGACACCGGTGCCCACTGCGGGGCGACGGTCTTCTACGACCTCCACCTCGACGGCGCGGTGACCGCGAACGCCGCCTGGACCTTCCCCGGGGAGGATCTGGCCGGGCACATCTCCTTCGAGTGGTTCGGCCGCGAGGTCCTGGACCACTGGTACGAGGAGGACGAGGAGATCTTCGTCCACCCCCGGGACCCGCACGCCCGGGTCGACCCGCTGCCCAGCAGCCGCCACGTCCGGGTGGAGATCGACGGGGTCCCGGTCGCCGAGACCCGCAGGCCGGTGCTCCTCTTCGAGACCGGCCTCCCGGTCCGCTACTACATTCCGCGCGAGGACGTCCGCTTCGATCTGCTCACCCCCACCGACCACCGCACCCGCTGCCCGTACAAGGGCGTCGCGCGGTACTGGTCCTGGTCCCGCGGCGGCCCCGGGCTGACCGATGTGGCCTGGACCTATCCGGAGCCCGTGGTCGCCGCGGGAGCAGTCCGGGACCTGGTGTGCTTCTACAACGAGGCCGTGGACCTCGTCGTCGACGGGGAGCGGCTGGAACGCCCGGTCACCGTCTTCAGCGGCCGGCGCCCCTGAACCGGCCACCGCCCCGCCGGGACCCCGCCGGCCACCGTCCTCACGCCGCCTCCCGGAGCCGCCGGTCCGCCGAGGGCAGCAGCTGTTCCGTCCAGATCGTCTTCCCGGACGGGGTGTAACGGGTGCCCCAGCGGTGCACGAGCTGCGCGACGATGAAGAGCCCCCGGCCGCCCTCGTCGTCACTCGCGCTGCGGCGGAGGTTGGGCGAGCTGTGCCCGCCGTCCGAGACCTCGCAGATCAGGGTCCGGTCCCGGACGAGCCGCAGCCGGACCGGCCCGCCGGCGTGCCGGATGGCGTTGGTGACCAGCTCGCTCACGACCAGCTCCGTGGTGAACGCCAGCTCCTCCAGCCCCCACTCCGTGAGCTTGGCCGTCGTCCGGTCGCGCGCCTGCGCGACCGCCGCCGGGTCGGCGGGCAGCTCCCGCTCGGCGACCTGGCCGCTGCCCAGCGCGCGGGTGCGGACCAGGAGGAGGGCCGCGTCGTCCGCCGTCGGTCCGTCCGGGAGGAGCGTCTCCAGCGTCCGGTCGCACAGCGCGTCCAGTGAGCTCTCCCGTTCGGACAGCACCCCCTTGAGCCGGTTCAGCCCGTCGTCCACATCACGGCCGTACGTCCGGACCAGGCCGTCGGTGAACAGCGCGATGAGGCTGCCCTCGGGCAGTTCGGTCTCCAGGCTCTCGAAGGGCAGGCCGCCCAGGCCCAGCGGCGGCCCCGCCGGGACGTCCGGCAGGTGGAAGCCCCCGTCGCGGTCGACGACGGCGGGTGGCAGATGCCCCGCGCGGGCCATGGTGCACCGCCGGGACACCGGGTCGTAGACGGCGTACAGGCAGGTCACCCCGGTGTCCTCGGCGGGACCGGGGGAGCCGGGCGGCTGCGCCGCCGGTTCCTCGGTGGACTGGACGAAGAGGTCGTCCAGGCGGGCCAGCAGCTCGTCGGGGGCGAGGTCCAGCCGGGCCAGGGCCCGGGCCGTGGTCCGCAGACCGCCCATCGTGGCCGCCGCGTGCATGCCGCGGCCCACCACGTCACCGACGATCAGCCCGACCCGGGTCCCGGACAGCGGGATCACGTCGAACCAGTCGCCCCCCACCCCCATCAGGTCGTCGCTGGGCAGATAGCGGTAGGCCGCCTCGACCGCCGACTGCGGCGGCAGGTGCTGCGGCAGCAGATCGCGCTGCAGCGTGACGGCCGCGGTGTGCTCCCGGGTGTAGCGGCGGCCGTTGTCGATGCACACCGCGGTGCGGGCCACCAACTCGTCGGCGAGGATCAGCTCACCGCTGTCGAACGGGGCCGAACCCGCCCCGCGCCCCAGCGTGACCAGCCCCAGGGTGGTGCCGCGGGCGCGCATCGGCACGACGAGACAGGACGGCGTCCCCGCCGCCGCCCCCGCTTCCTCCGGACTTCCGGCGTCCTCCAGCGGCCCGGCCTCCTCCGCTCTCCCGGTCCCCTCTGCCTTCCCGGTCCCCTCCGCCGCGCCGGTCCGCGCCTCCGCCCCCGGCCCGTCCGCCGTCGCGGCCCCGCCTGTGGGACGAGCCCCCTCCACCGCCGCCTGCGCGCCGCCCGCGCCCTCCGCGCCGTTCTCCAGAACGGCCCGCCCCGAGGTGAGGCCGCGGGCCTGCGGGGACGCCGCGGGGTAGCTGACGGGACGCGCCGCCGGCTCCCCGGCCCCGACCTCCCCGTCACCGGTCACCCCGCTCCCGTCCCCGCCCGCCGCGTACCAGCCCCCTGCGCTCCCGCGCTCCCCGTCCGGCGGCGCCGACCGCTCGGCGACGCGGACCAGGGTCCGTACGGGCCCGTCCCCCGGGTGCGGCTCCTCGCCCTGCAGCACGCCTTCGAGCAGGTCGACCGCGACGGAGTCGGCGAACCGGGGCACGGCCACCTCGGTGATCTCCCGGGCCGTGGCCGTCATGTCCAGCGTCGTCCCGATCCGGCTTCCGGCCCGGACCATCAGGTCCAGCCGTTCCTGGTCGCGGTAGCGGTCGGTGATGTCGACCCCGTCCTCGCACACCCCCAGCGGCTGGTCGTGTGCGTCCTGCAGCCGGTAGTAGGAGCACGACCAGACGTGGCGGTGGTCCGGGTCGTTGGGCGGGCGGCCCCGGAAGAGGAGGTTGAGGACGGGCTCGCCGGTGGCCAGGACGTAGCGCATCACCAGCTCGAGCGTGGGCGGGTACTCCTCGGACAGCACCTCACCACCCGGGTACAGCTCGCCCGCGTGCATCCCCACGCAGTCCCCGAACGGCACCCCGAGCTCCCGGCCGGAGGCGGCGTTCGCCCACTCCAGCCGCAGATCGGTGTCGTAGATGGCCAGTCCGATGGGCGACCGGGTGGCCAGACCGTGCAGCATCGCCTGGCGGGCGTCCCAGTGGCGCAGCGAGCCCAGCTCGGTGGCGACCAGGATCTGTGCGGGGCCCGCTCCCGCGTCGGCGAGTGCGCAGAGGGTGGTGGCGACCGTCAGCACATGGCCGTCGTGGTGGCGGGCGACCCGGCCCTCGGTGCGGCACATCGGACCGACACGTCCGCCGGGTGCCGGTTCCAGCGCCAGCCGCCCCACCAGCACGGTGTCGAGCGGCTGTCCCAGGATCTCATGGGGCGGGTAGCCGAGCAGTTCCTCGGCCGCGGGACTCCACCCGATGACCACGTCCTGGCCGTCCAGTACCGCCGTGGCCGCCCTCGTGACATCGAGGGGGCCGCGGAAATCGATGCTTTCGGCCGCATTCCATGCACTCATGGCACCAGCTCAGCCCGGGTTCGTTACTAACAGAATCGATCCGGACGGAGAGGGACACAAGCGGTGACGATAATCCGACTGTGATACTGGGGTCAGTACGTCTGTGCGTGTCCCTGGGGGGGAACGAGTTTGAAGGTCAGGATTGCCCACCGCCCGGTGGCTGTGGCCATGGCGGGGGGCGTGGTCGCGCTTGCGCTGGTCATGGCGTCCTCCGGCGCTGACAGCCCGTCGGATGACAACTCCGAGCCCGTGGCGGGCTCCGCTTCCCGTGCCCCCGGGCACGGCGGGGCGGAGGCCCGGCGGAAGGCCGGATCGCAGCACGCGAAGCAGAAGCGGGCCCGGGAGTGGGACGGGAAGGTGAAGGTCCTGGGCGACGGCTCGACCTCGTACACCGGCCCGCAGCCGCGCCAGCCGAAGCCGAAGCGCCTGAAACCGGGACAGAAACCGCCGCAGTTCGTCGTCTTCTCCTGGGACGGCGCCCTGCAGGGTGAGGACCGGCTGTTCTCCCACTTCCGTGAGGTGGCCAAGGAGAACAACGCCAGCATGACGTTCTTCCTCACCAGCATGTATCTGCTGCCGAAGTCGCAGCGCACGCTGTACCGGCCACCCCGGCACGACCCCGGCTCGGCGGCCATCTCGTTCGCCACCGACGACCACATCAGGACCACCCTGGACCAGGTGGGCCGGGCCTGGCGGGACGGCAACGAGATCGGCACCCACTTCAACGGCCACTTCTGCGGCCCCAAGGGCGGCGGCGACTGGACCCCCGCCGAGTGGAAGAGCGAGATCCGCCAGTCCTACTCGTTCGTGGAGAACTGGAAGACGAACACCGGCTTCAAGGACCTCCCGCCGCTGCCCTTCGACTTCGAGGAGGAGCTCGCCGGAGGCCGGGCCCCGTGCCTGGAGGGCCAGAAGAACCTGCTCGAGGCGGCCCGCTCGTTCGGCTGGCGGTACGACGCCAGCTCCTCCGGCGACTTCCAGATATGGCCCTCCAAGACCGACGGGATCTGGAACTTCCCGCTCCAGCTGCTGCCGTACCCGGACAAGGAAGTCCAGGTGCTATCCATGGACTTCAACTTCCTCTTCAACCAGTCCGGCGACAGCACCGAGGGCGACCCGGCCAAGTACGACCAGTGGGAGAGGGAGACCCGGCAGGGCTATCTGAACGGGTTCGAGCGGGTCTACCACGGCAGCCGTGCGCCGCTGTTCATCGGCAACCACTTCGAGGACTGGAACGGCGGCATCTACATGCGGGCCGTCGAGGACGTGATGAAGGACGTGTGCAACCGCGACGGTGTGCGGTGCGTGTCCTTCCGTCAGCTCGCGGACTGGCTGGACGCCCAGGACCCCAAGGTCCTGGACCAGCTGCGCGCCCTGGACCCGGCTCAGGAACCGGACTGGAAGCGGTTCGCCCGCTGACCCGGACGGCGTCCGTCCGCCGGCATCGGACGGACGCCGCCCGACAGCCCTGAACCGCTGCCGCCGAACGGGCGCCGGGCCGTGGGCGCCGCACGGGGCGCCGGACCGTCGGCGCCGGACAGGCCTCCGGCCGCAGCCGCCGGATCCCGCTCGCTGCGGCCGGCCCCCGGGACCGGAACCTGCTGCCGCGCCGCCCCGAACGGGCCGCGCGGCAGCAGGCGCGAGCGGTCAGGACCGGGCAGCCGCCTGGCGCCGGGCCGACGCCTTCATGTAGTCGGTCCAGATCTCGGCCGGATAGCTGCTGCCGGAGGTGCCCTTCGGCGCGCCACCCAGACCGTCCAGCGGCAGCAGTTGCAGCGTCCGCGGCTCCAGCCGGAACACCGACACCGCCGTCGACACCTTGCTGTCGTACCCCACGAACCAGGCGGAGTTGTTCTCCTCGGAGGTCCCGGTCTTGCCCGCGACCTCCGTCCCGAGCGCCTTGGCCCGCTGCGCCGTGCCCTCCTGGACGGCGCCCCGGAGCGCGTCGGTGACCTGCCCCGCCACCCCGCTGTCCAGCACCCGCTCGGCCCGCGGCCGGGGCATCGGCACGGTGTCGCCGTTGCGGGTGACCCGCCGCACCGAGTACGGCTCGGTGTGCCGGCCGTTCGACGCGAACGTCCCGTACGCACTGGCCATCCGGATCGCGCTGGGCGTGGAGTTGCCGAGCGAGAAGGCCGGCACCTGCGGGCCGAAACTGCCCGGCAGCAGCCCCGCAGCGGTCGCGGTCCGGCGCACCCGGTCCAGACCGACGTCCATGCCGAGCTGGATGAGCGGGGTGTTGACCGAATGCACCATCGCCTTGCGCAGCGGGATCCGGCCCCAGGACCGTTCCCCCTCGTTGCGGCCCTTCACGATCTTCCCGCTGCGGTCCCAGTAGGGGCCCTCGGGGGTGCGGACGGAGATCTTGTCGTCGCCGTTGTAGACGGTCTCCGGGGAGACCGGCGTCCTGCTGCCCTCCCGCTCGCGGCGGACACCGTCCTCCAGGGCCGCCGCGTACACGAACGGCGTGAACGAGGTGCCGGCCGGCACGGTCACCGCGTTGGCGTCGTTGAGCCCCTGCTTGAGGTAGTCCGGCCCGCCGTGCACGGCCAGGATCCGGCCGTCGGGAGCGACCGAGGCGGCGCCCACCCGGACGTGTTCGTCGACGGACCGGCGGTCCGGGTCGAGCTTCTTCCGCACCTTCTTCACGGCCTGGGTCAGCGCGTCCACCCGCTGCTTCTCGAAGGTCGTGTAGATCTGGTAGCCGCCCAGGTCGAACTCGGCGTCGGAGACCGCGGTGTTCTTGCTGACGTAGGCCTTGGCCATCTCGATGAGATAGCCGCTCTGACCACTGGAGTCGGTGGCCCGCGGCCGTGCCCGGGGCTCCGGGAAGGTGGTGTACTCGGCCCGTTCCGCGGCGGACAGCTTGCCGATGTCGACCATCCGGTCGAGCACCCAGCTCCACCGCTCCTCGGCCCGCCGGTGGTTCGCCTTGCTGATCGCCGGGTCGTACAGCGCGGCGCCCTTGAGCAGCGAGGCCAGGAAGGCGCCCTCGCTCGCGTTGAGCTCGGAGACCTCCTTGCCGTAGTACGCCTGGGCGGCGCGCTGCAGGCCGTAGGTGCCGCGGCCGAACCAGCTGGTGTTGAGGTAGCCCTCCAGGATGTCCTTCTTGCTCATCTTCTGGTCCAGCTTGATGGCGATGAGCATCTCGTTGAGCTTGCGCGAGAAGTTCTGGTCCTGGTCCAGATAGACGTTCTTCACGTACTGCTGGGTGATGGTGGAGCCGCCCTGGGTGTTGCCCCCGGTGCCCATCCGCAGCACGGCGCGCATGATGCCCGAGGGGGAGACCCCGGAGTCGGTGTAGAACGTCTTGTTCTCGGCGGCCAGCACGGCCCACTGGACGTCCTCGGGCACCTTCTCCAGCGGCATCTCCTGCCGGCTGACCCAGCCGGTCCGGGCCATCTTGGTGCCGTCGGCCCAGTAGTAGATGTTGTCCTGCTGGGTGGCGAACGAGTTGAGGTTCTCCGGTATGCGCGCCTGCGAGTACGCGTAGCCGATGAACAGCGTCAGCGCGCCGGTGCTGGTCCCCACCACCGCCAGCACCTGCCGCCACGACGGCACCCAGCGGCGGAAGCCCTTCCGGCCCGGCCGCGGATACTCCCAGCGCATCCGCCGGACGAGCCGGGCGACCGCCGGGAACTTCTCATCGACAGCGGTGACGCCGCTCCGCAGCCGGCGCACGGCCTCCCCGCGCACCCCGGTGGACGGCTGCTTACGCCGATGCTTGCTCATGACCGACCACCGTCACCCACAGTGATCCCTGTTCCGACCTGCACGATCCCCCCACTGTCCGGATGCGACCACCCGGTCGCCCCCTGCCCCCCACGGCGGTGTCAGCCTATGCGGCCGACGTGGCCGCCCCGCCCCGGACCCCCGATTCGGTTCGGACGAACGAGCGACGCATGAGCGAGACTGTTCACAGCCGAGCGACCAGGAGCAGCAACGTGGCGACTTACCGGGACACTTACCGCAGCAGTCTGAGCGACCCCGAAGGGTTCTGGCTGGGAGCGGCGGGGGCGATCGACTGGGAGCGGGCACCCGCCCGAGCGCTGGACAGCGAACAGGCCCCCCTGTACCGCTGGTTTCCCGACGGGCGCCTGAACACCTGCCACAACGCCCTCGACCGGCACGTCGAGGCCGGCCACGGCGACCGCACCGCCCTGATCCACGACTCGGCGTACACCGGGGAGCAGCGCTCGTACACCTACGCCGAGCTGCGCGACCTGGTGGCCCGGTTCGCCGGGGTGCTGCGCGAGCAGGGCGTCGGAGCCGGCGACCGAGTGGTCATCTACCTGCCGATGGTGCCGGAGGCGGCCGTCGCGATGCTCGCCTGCGCGCGGCTCGGCGCCGTGCACTCCGTCGTCTTCGGCGGCTTCGCCCCCCGGGAGCTGGCCGCCCGGGTGGACGACGCCCGGCCGAAGGTGCTGGTCACCGCCTCCTGCGGGATCGAGCCCGGCCGTCTCGTGGCGTACCGGCCCATGGTCGACGAGGCGCTGCGGCTGGCCGGCCACCGGCCCGACCGCGTCATCCTCCTCCAGCGCGAACAGCTGCGCGCCGACCCGGTCGACGGCGATCTCGACTGGGACGAGGCGATGGCCGCCGCCGAGCCCGCGCCCTGCGTCCCGGTCGACGCCACCGACCCGCTCTACATCCTCTACACCTCCGGGACCACCGGACGGCCCAAGGGCGTGGTGCGGGACAACGGCGGTCACGCCGTCGCCCTGGCCTGGTCGATGGCCAACGTCTACGACACCGGCCCCGGCGACGTGTGGTGGACGGCCTCCGACGTCGGCTGGGTCGTCGGCCACTCCTACATCGTCTACGCACCCCTGCTGGTGGGCGCGACCACGGTGCTCTACGAGGGCAAGCCGGTCGGCACCCCGGACGCCGCGGCGTTCTGGCGGGTGATCGCCCAGCACGGGGTGAAGGCGCTCTTCACCGCCCCCACCGCACTCCGCGCGATCAAGAAGGTCGACCCGCGGGGCGAACTGCTCGCCGGCCACGACCTGTCCGGCTTCCGGACCCTCTTCCTGGCCGGCGAACGGCTCGACCCCGAGACCTACCACTGGTCCGCGGACATCCTCGGCGTCCCGGTCATCGACCACTGGTGGCAGACCGAGACCGGCTGGGCGGTGGCCGCCAACCTCCGGGGCCTGGACCCGATGCCGGTCAAGCCGGGCTCGCCGACCGTCCCGGTGCCGGGCTACGACGTACGGATCCTGGACGAGCAGGGCGCCGAGGTGCCGCCCGGCACCGAAGGCGCGATCTGCATCCGGCTCCCCCTGCCGCCGGGGACGCTGCCGACGCTCTGGGGCGACGACGACCGGTACATCAGCTCCTATCTGTCACGCTTCGAGGGCCACTACCTCACCGGGGACGGCGGATACCGGGACGAGGACGGCTACCTCTACGTCATGGGCCGGACCGACGACGTGATCAATGTGGCCGGCCACCGGCTGTCCACCGGGTCGATGGAAGCCGTCCTGGCCGCCCACCCCGCGGTGGCCGAGTGCGCGGTGATCGGCGTCGCGGACTCCCTGAAGGGCCAGGTGCCGCGCGGTCTGGTGGTGCTCAAGGCGGGCGCCGCGTACGACCCGGACGAACTGCGTGCCGAACTGGTCGCGGCGGTGCGCTCCGAGATCGGCCCGGTGGCGGCGTTCAAGGAGGTGGACGTGGTAGCCGGACTGCCGAAGACCAGGTCGGGCAAGATCCTGCGGAAGTCCATGCGCTCCCTCGCGGAGGGCCGGGACGAGCCGGTGCCGTCCACGATCGAGGACCCGGCGGTACTCGACGCCTTGCGGGAGGTGCTCCGGCCGGGCGGTGAACCGGGCGCGGGGAAGACCTCCGGCGCGTAGCCACACGGCGTCGGGAGAGGCCGGGGCGTTGTCCGTTCCTGAGGCCGCGCGTTGTCCGCCTGAAGGAGGGGCGCGGCACCACGGGGGCCTCCGGGCAGGACTGAACCGCACTGCCACGGGCGTACCGCCGACACGGCCGCGGTACGCCCGTGGCGTCAGGGCAGCCGGGGAAGCGGCTGCCGGGCGCGGCTACTTGTAGCCGAAGTCCTGCGTCCAGTACGCCCGGAGCTTGCCGCCGATCGCGACGCCCACGCCGCTCGCCTTGGAGGAGCAGCTGAGGATGTTCTTCCGGTGGCCCGGGCTCTCCATCCAGGCCCGGAAGGCGCCCTCGGGTGTCCGCTCCCAGGCGTCGATGTTCTCCGCGTGGGCGTCCTCGTAGCCCTGCGCCTCCATCCGCTCCTTCGGGTCCGGGCCGCCGCCCGGAGCGGTGTGGGCGTAGAAGTTGCGGGCCTTCATGTCCTCGCTGTGCAGCCGGGCGGCCTTCGCCAGCCGCTTGTCGTTGTGCAGCGGCTCGCAGCCGTGCTCCTTGCGTGCCTTGTTGACGAGCCGGAGTATCTCCGCCTCGTAACGGGCCGCGCGGCTGCGCTGCTTCGTCGCGGACGGTTCCGCGGTGGGCTCCGCCGCCGGGGTCGCGCCGTCCGCCGGGGCGACGGTGTGCGGGGCGGTGGACCGGTCGTCGGGTCGGCCGTACTCGGTGGAGGCGTTCGCGCCGTCGTCCGAGGACAGCACGGCCACCGTTCCGGCGACGGTTCCGGCCGCGACAGCCAGGGCGATCGGCACGATCCGGATGCGGCGCCGGTGGGCGCCACGGGAACGCGATCCGGCGGGGGAACCAGGCTGTGGTGCTGTCATGCGAAATGACTCCATGGGGTGGGGGGAAGGGATTCCCACGCGGGCCGGCATGGCGACCCGAGAAGCACATGGCCCGCAATGGGCAGGGGTGTGTCCGGGTCTGCAACAGCCCCTCGCGGGGACCGGATTACCGTACCAAGAGGAACGCGGTACTCCGCCACCCCGGGAGGGTGAAGCCTGCGTTCGGGGCCGAAATGGCGGGGGAGGGTGAGGAATTCCGCACGGCCTCCGGGTGTGGAATCCGGCGCCGGGCGGCTCCCCCCTTCCTTCTGTCCGCCCCCGTCATTCCGGTGTCTGTCCAGCTCGACCGGCCGAATCCCGTCTGACCAGCGGCTATGGTGCACTGGGGCAACTTATTAGACCGCCGGAACGTGATCGTTCACCCTCCTTGAAAGATGGGTGCGCGCCGGATGTGTCCTTCTCGTCCGGGAGTCGGTGTGAATTCAGGTGTATTTCATTCGCGATCCGCGGAAGTTGCTCTCGTAGTGATACGCACTGTCAAGAGCAGGCGTTCCGGTGTGATATTGCGTGCGCCGGTGCGACGGATGTCTTTACTTGTGGGGCGGGCATCCTGGCGTGATTCCGCTGCCTGTTGTGTGGCGAAGCGGTCTGCGCGGCTGCGGAATTCCACCGGATCGGTGTGCGTTCACCGCCGACCGCCGACCGCCGACCGCCGACCGCCGACCGCCGACCGCCGACCGCCGACCGCCGACCGCCGACCGCCGACCGCCGACCGCCGACCGCCGACCGGCCTCGGCCGCGTCCGTACGCGCCGAGACAGCACCAAGGAACCCAGCCGGCCCCTCACGCCCCTCAGCAGTCCGCCCTCACGCCCTTCCCGCGTCCGCCGCCGCGGCCTCCGTCAGTGCCAGGGCCGTCGCCATGATGGTGAGCTGCGGATTCACCTCGGGGCAGCTCGGCAGCGCGGAACCGTCCGCGATCAGGACGCCCCGCACCCCGCGCAGCCACCCCTGCGGGTCCGCGGGGGCGGTCGCCGGGTCGGCGCCGAGGGCCACCGTACCCGTGGGGTGGAAGGCGGAGAGGTGCAACTGCCGTGCCGTCACCCCGCGCAGCAGCTCGCCCAGGTGCTCGCGGGACCGGGCCCGGGGTGCGGCCGGGATGCCGGTCAGTACCTCCTCGGCCCCGGCGGCGAAGAGCAGTTCACCCATCGCGTCCACCGCGCGCAGCAGCCGGGCGCCGTCCCCCGGGTCGAGGTGGTAGCGGACGAGGCCGCGACGGCGGCCCAGCACCCGGCCCGACGGCCGGTCGGCGATCATCGCGCCGAGGGTGGCGAGTGAGCCGGTTCCCTCCAGCTCCCGGCGCAGGGCGCGGCCCACGCCGGGCAGCACGAACGAGCCCATGCCCGGCGGCTCGGCGGTCGCTTCGATGAGGATGCCGTCGTGGTGCAGTTCCTCCACGCCGACGCTCTGCAGCACCCCCTGCCACGCGGTGACCGGCTCGGGGAAGCGCCCCGCGACGCTCGCCGCCGGGTGGACCGCGAGGTTGCGCCCCAGCTCCGGATGGCCGCCCAGGCCCGAGCGGCGCAGCAGCGGCGGGGACTGGAGGGCGCCGGCCGCGACGACGACGAGCGGGCTGAGGATCTCGAACCGCGTGCCGTCCGGCCGCCGCGCTGCGACACCGGCGGCGCGCGGCCCGCCCGGCAGGTCGGGGTCGGTGAGCACCCGCTGAACGGTCGCCGAGGTGACGATCCGGGCGCCCGCCGCGCAGGCGTCGGGCAGCACCGAGAGCTGGACGCTCTGCTTGGCCCCGGTCGGACACCCCACCACGCACTGGCAGGAGCCCCGGCAGCCCGGGGCGTTGCGGCGCAGCGGTCCGGCCGTCCAGCCCAGCCGTTCCGCGCCGCGGAGCGCGGTGCGGCCGTTGCCGCCCAGTACGTCCAGGGGCTGGGTGGCGACGCGGAGGGTCCGCTCCACGGCGTCGAGGTGGGCGGCGAACGCCGCGGCGTCGGCCAGCGGAAGCCCGTACCGCTCGCGCCAGCGGGTCAGTACCCGCTCCGGAGTGCGGTAGCAGGTGCCGGAGTTGACCACCGTCGTGCCGCCCACCGCACGGCCCACCGGCGCCAGCACCGGCGGGTTGCCCAGGGCCGCGGTGGCGCCGCCGTCCCGGTAGAGCTCCGCGAACCGGTCCAGCGGCGCCCGCCGTCCGAAGTCCGCCGTGGTGTGGTGCCGGCCCTCCTCCAGAACGACGACCCGCATCCCCGCGCGGGCGAACGTACGGGCCGCGACGGCGCCGCCTGCCCCCGAACCGATGACCACGACATCCGCGGTGGATCGGTCCGGCCACTGCGCCGACGGCACGCAGTCCAGCGGCGGGTCGGCGGGCGGCGGTACGGCGGGAACGGTGCTTCCGGCGCTGCCGCCGGCCCCGTGGCCGCCGCCCATCGCGTGGCCGGTGCCGCTCTCGTCGAGCATCCGCTCGGTCCCCGCGGCGAGCATCACCGGGACTTTGAGCGCGTCCAGCAGTGGCAGCAGGGCCGGCCGGCCCGCCACCCGCCCGACCAGCGCCTCCCGCTCCGCCGGGGTGAGGCCGGACAGCCGCCGTCCGGTGCGGACCGCGGCGTACGCGTCCAGCGCCGCCGCCGCGCCGAACACCCCCGCGCGGGCGGGCCCGGGCATGGCGTCGAGCAGGCCACCGAGCCGGGCGGGGACGCGCCCTGCCCACGGCGTCCCGCCGTCGTCGGCGAGCAGGGCGGCGACGAGACCGTCGAGTGCGCGGCTCACCGGTCGCCCACCTCCGCGTGCGCCGTGCTCGGCGGCCTCTCCGGAGCGGGAGGTCTCTCCAGCACCGGCGGTTTCCCCGGCGCGCGGGAAGCGGAAGCTCGCGAGGAACGGCAGCAGCGCCGTGGCCAGGGGAAAGCGCAGGGTTCCCCGCCCGGTCGGCGCCCCGTCCGTCAGCAGGGTGAACGGCAGCACGGTCAGCGACGTCAGCGGCCGCAGTGGCGACACCGACTTCCAGCCGTCGAGGCGGTGGCGGCCGTCCGCGGTGAAGTCGATCCGGTACCGGATCCGGCGGCGGGCCAGCGGGGAGATCTCCAGAGTGCCCCGGGCCGCCCGGTCGTCGGCCCGTCCCGCGATCCGCACCCGGCCGGTCAGCCGTCCCTCGGTGGTCCGGTGCGGCAGCAGCAGCGTGGCCGTCCGCACGGCGAGGTCCAGGCGCACCGGCCGGTCCCGGTCCTCGCCGCGCAGGCGGACCGAGCCGGTCATGGTCTCGGTGAACTCCGTTCCGCGGGCGGCCATCACGCGGCGCCCAGCGCATCGAGCATGATGCGCTCGGTGGCGGTCAGATACGCGTCGGCCGCGGTCCGCGCCGTGCCGGCGTCGCCCGCCGCGACGGCCTCGACGACCGGGGCCAGCCGGGCGTGCGCCGCCCCCGGGTCCCGGAACGGCTCCACGAGATGCGCCCGCACCGGCAGGTAGGCGTTGAACAGGGTGTTGGTCAGCAGCGTGTAGACCCGGTTGCCGGTCGCCCGGGCCAGCGCCCGGTGCACCTCGGCGTCCGCCAGCTGCGCCGGGTCCCCGCCCTCGGCGCCGGCCACCGCGGCCAGCAGGTCGCGCAGTTCGGCGAGCTGGGCCGGGGTGCGCTGCGAGGCGGCACGGGCCGCGATCAGGGCACCGATGGAACGCCGTACCTCGAAGATCTCGCCCAGCCAGTCGGGGCTGTGCCGGACCAGCATCGGCAGCAGGTCCGCCCCGCCCAGCCGCGCGTAGTCCCGCACCCGGGTGCCGACGCCGTGCCGGGTCTCCAGCAGCCCCGCGTGGACCAGCCGGCCGAACGCGTGCTTGAGGGTGGTCCGGGTCACGCCGTAGCCGGTCGCGAGTTCCCGCTCGGGCGGCAGATAGCTGCCGGTGGGGTGCCGGCCGGTGAGGATGTCCTCGCGCAGCCGGTTCTCCAGGACGTCGACGACGGTCTCGCGCGGCAGGGTCTCCACGGTTCTCCTCGATGGCCGAGAGCGGATGGTTCAGTGGCTCAGTGGATGAGCCACTGAACCACCAACTCCCGCGCCCGGCAAGGGGTGTGCCATGCCCGGCCGGCGGATCGGGTCGACGAGGGGTGGACCGGGCCGACGGGGGAATCAGGGGGACGGGTGGATCAGGGCGACGGGTGGATCAGGGTGATGGGTGGTCCGGACCTCGCACCATCTGCTACTGATAGGTAACCTGGCGGGTCGCCAGCGGCCGGTGCGGGCACGGCGCCTCCTCCGGCAGGTCGTACGCGGGGAGGATTTGAGCCATGGCAGCACCGTCCGACGCTCCGGACGCCTTCTTCGAGCCGCTCTCCGAGGGCCGGTACGCGCCGACGGAGTGCACCCGGGGGCCGTGGGACCCGGACTCCCAGCACGCGGGGCCGCCCGCCGCGCTCCTCGCCCGGGCGGCCGAGCGCCGGACCGGTGCGCGCGAGGACATGCGGCTGGTCCGGATCAGTTACGAGATCATCCGCCCCGTGCCGATCACGCCGCTCGCCGTCGAGGTCCGGGTGGCCCGCTCCGGCCGGAGCGTGGAGCTGCTGGAGCTCGCCCTGACGCCCGAGGGCGGTGACACGGTGATGCGCGCCACCGCGGTACGGATCCGGACGGCCGAGGACTGCGTACCGGCCGTGGTTCCCGGGCCGCAGGTGCCCGCTCCCGAGAAGGCGGGCACCAGGACGTTCTTCGAGGTCCCCTGGGACACCGGCTACCACACCGCGATGGAATTCCGGTTCACCGCAGGGGAGTTCGTCGAGAACGGCCCGGCCACCTGCTGGATGCGGCCCCGGGTGCCGCTGATCGCGGGGGAGCGGACCGGGGGCCTGGAGCGGGTCCTGCTGGCGGCCGACTCCGGCAACGGCATCAGCAATGTCCTCGACTTCCGGTCGCAGCTCTTCGTCAACCCCGACCTGACCGTCCATCTGCACCGCCACCCGGTGGGGGAGTGGGTGTGCGTGGATGCCCGGACGAGCGTGGACGCGGCCGGTATCGGCCTGGCCGAGGCGGCGCTGCACGACGAGAACGGGCCCATCGGCCGGAGCGCGCAGAGCCTGTTCGTGGGACCGCGCGGCTGAGGGGCCTTGACCCCCGAACCCCCGGAGCGCCCGCGACCGGCGGCACCGCCTCCCTGCGGGCCGCCGGTGGGGCCACTCCGTTCACAGGCCACTCCGTAACGGGCCACTCCGTCGCGGCCCGCCGCGCCCGGCGGCGCTCACGGCCAGGCGGTGCTGAAGTCGATCTCCTCCGCCCACCGCGGGTTGTCTATCAGCGGGTTCCGGTTGCCCTGGATCTCGAAGATCGCCGCATTGCGGTGCCGTTCGTAGTCGCTCACCGGGTCCTCGGCGTGCCAGGCCAGCAGCAGGTCCAGCCGCTCCTGCGGGAACTCGCCTTCGGCGTCGCCGATGAGCTTCGGGTAGCGCAGCAGGAAGTAGAGGGTGGCGCGGGCCACCGTGCCCTTCCCCGCCGACGGCTCGAACTTCTTCGTCTCCCGGCGTCCGCAGTCGTTCCGTACGGCTTCCTCCCGGTCGGGGAAGTCGAAGTAGGGGATGTTGCCGCGGAAGCTGTTGCACCCCGACTCGCAGGCGAACAGATGGTGCAGGTCGCCGCGCATCGGCTCGTCCTTGCCGAACCAGGACTGCGGGACCACGTGCTCGCAGTTGAACGGCAGCGCGGCCTCCAGGGCGTCGAGCTCGGCACCGAGCGCGGACGGATCCGGGGCGCTCTCGCGCCGCAGGAACTCCTCCCAGCGCCCGATCCGGGCGTCCTCCGCGGCGGCGTCCGCCCGGATGAACTCCTCCGGCGAGAAGCTCTTCCCGGAGTAGATGCTGCGCAGGCGCAGGTCCGAGTGGAGATCCACCCAGGGGTAGACCATCCGCATCGGCTTGTACGCGGGCCGGCGCTCGTGGGTGGACTCCAGCAGCCGGGCCAGGGCGCGGAGCAGCCCGGCGGCGGAGGTGGTCCGGATGTCCGCGTAGTACGCCTCGCGCGCGGCCCGGTCCTCCTCGGCCTCGTAGTACGGGCGGGTCCGGCCGGCCTCCAGATTGACCAGCGCGGCATGGACGTCCTGGTCGGCGGGCCGATGCCCGTTCAGCTCCACCGGGGGAGCCGCGGGCGTGGCACCGACGGGCGGTCCGGCGGCCGGTGCCGCCGCGGCCGCCGGCGGAACGGGCCCGGGGGCGACGGAGATCCCGGGGGCCGACGGGCCGACGCCCACGCTGATCCGCAGCGGAACCGTCCACTGCGTGACGCCGCCCGCGGTGACGGGGGCGGTACCCGGGGCCGCACCGACTGCCGGACCGGCGGCGGTCGCCTGAGGCGCCGACGGGGCCTTCCCGTTGCCGGCCGAGCCGTCCGTGCCGTGCGCCGTGGATGCCGTTGCCGCGGCCGGGGGCCTCGTCGACGGGGAGGGCGCGCCCTCCTCCGGAAGCGGTCCGCCATTGGCCGCGAACACCTGCTCCCGCAGCTCGGCGGCGGCGGTGCTCAACGGGAACTGCCGCAGCGCGTCCAGCACCCGGCTGATCCGTACACCCTCGTTGGCCTTCCATGCGAGGCGCTGTTCACCCATCTCCGGTGTCCAGCGGGTGCCGTCGACGGCGAGCAGGTTCCCCGCGGTGTCGGTCCGCGGAACGCCCGAGTGGTGCAGGGCGACGACCTCCCACTGGTCGTTGAAGACCGGCGAGCCCGACGAGCCCGGTGCGGTGTCGGTGTCGTAGTGGACGAACATCTCGAGCAGGTCCACGACCTGGTTCTCCCGCAGGGCCAGCTGCTTGGGCTCGCCGTTGGGGTGCTGGATGATGTTGACCAGTTCGCCCAGGATGACCATGCCCTGCGCCTCGCTCAGCCGCAGATGGCCGAAGGAGTCGAGCGGAACGCCGTCCGGACCCCGCCCGGCCACCGCGACCAGCGAGAAGTCGAGGGCGCGGTCGGTGACGAAGAACCGTTCCGGCTCCAGGTCGAAGGTCACCGGGGCGAGCGGCCGGCCGGTCACCCCGGCCTCGAAGTTGAAGGCGATGATCCCGCGGCTCGCCTCCTCCGCGGTGCGCAGCACATGGTTGTTGGTCATCAGCAGGGACGGGGACACCATGAAGCCGGTGCCGTGGTGGGCCTCGCGTCCGCGGACCGTCACCCGCCCGATCGACCGTCCCGCCAGGTATCCGGCCTGCAGGAACCGGACCTCGATCAGATCGTTCCGGCCCATGAGGCGTTCCAGGCCGAGGACGTCGGCGCCGAAACTCTCCGGTTCCAGGGGCAGGCTGCTGCCCGTGGTGGCCCGAGCGGGAGTCCGGTCGAGTGCGCTGGCCAGTGACCAGTCCACACCCAGCCGCGCCAGACGTTTGTTCACCCGCTCCGGAGTGTCCGCGTACAGGACGCCGCGGCGGTCCAGTGCCTCGCGGCTCCGCTCCCGCTCCGTGGCGCGGTCGTCATAGCGGCGGCGGGTCTCCTCGACGCGGGAGAGATGGTCGGATTGCGCCTGCGCCGGGCGCTGCGCGGTAATCACAGCCGCCTCCTGGTCTCATTCTGTGCGTGCTGAGGGGTGGTGTGTGCGGCCGCTCCTTCCATTGTGGACCCGAAAGGCATGTCCCGCTCACCCGAACGGCGTAGTCCGTGTCATGAATATCGAATACCCGTCATGGATACCGATACCTTGCGCATTTGTTTCCCTTTCAATTCTCGACCGCTCAACAAGCGATGGCACAGGCGTTTCTCCTATGCTCGAACAGGGGCCATACATCGGATTTCGGCTGAGGAGCGGCCATGTGCCAGCACCGCACCTACAAGGCAGTCGCCGAGCTCTCCAGAGCACGCGAACTGGCTGCCACAACATCACCGTTCACCATCGAGGTGCAGTTCATCGGAGGGCTCACCAGCGGCCAGGAGCAGGCATTCGTCCAGGCCGCGGACCGGTGGGCCCGCGTCATCGTCGGTGATCTGCCGACCGTCGTGCTCGGCGGCGACGTCGTCGACGACATCCTGATCCTCGCCCAGGGCGTGCCCATAGACGGCACCGGAAAAATTCTGGGACAGGCCGGTCCGACACATCTGCGGCCACCGGGCGCGGATGACACGGCCCTTCTCCCGGTGCGCGGCATCATGTCGTTCGACACCGCGGATCTGGCCCGGATGGAATCCGAGGAAACGCTCAATGACGTCATCACCCATGAAATGGGGCACGTGTTGGGCATCGGAACCCTCTGGGAGCGCAAGGGTCTCCTCAAGGATCCCCGGACGGTCAATCCGAATTTCATCGGCGACGGGGCCATGGACGAGCACGGGCAACTCCTCGGCAGCACACCGGCACCGGTTCCGGTGGAGAACACCGGCGGCCCCGGAACCGCCGACGGCCACTGGCGGGAGACGGTGTTCCGCAACGAGCTGATGTCCGGGTTCATCGCCACGCCCGGAAACCCGCTGAGCCGGCTGACGGTGGCGAGCCTGGGCGACCTCGGGTACCAGGTCGACCTCGCGGCCGCGGAACCCTACAAGCTGCCCGACCTCCTCGAACTGGCCCGGGCCGGCGAACTGGTGGCGCACACCGCGCCGACCGACGCGGGCATGGTGCTGCCGGTCATCCCCATGGTGCTCCCCGCGGCCTGAGGCGGGCGCTCCGGCGGGACGGGCCGCCTTGCGAAGGGTGCTTCGATGTCCGTGTCCCTCGCCCCGGAAGCCGTGGTCCTCGACACCGTCGAGCGGTACTTCGACCTCCTCCAGGCGCATGCGTCGGTACGGGAGATGTACGACGCCGTGCTCACCGGGGACTTCGAGACCGGCTTCGCGGGCGGCCGGATGTGGGAGGGGGAGTCGGGCCTGCGTGACTTCCTCGAGGCGCGGTCGGTCTTCTTCGACGAGTCCCACGAGATCCTGCAGATCCTGGGCGCCCGGGAGAGCCCGCGCGGCTCCCTGCACGCCCGGACCCGCCTCCGCTTCTTCCTCCGCGGCCGCGAACCCGGGGCGGCCAGGAGCGACGCGTACACCGGGCAGGCCATCCACGCCTGGCGGATGCGCCGGGACCCGCGGAGCGGCGACTGGCGGGTGGCGGCCCAGATCGTGGAGGGCTTCGCCCTGCTCGACGCCAACGCGAGCAGGCTGTTCTCGGTGACCGACATCGGTCTGGAGACCTGAGGGCCTGCCCGCGAGGCGCGGGGCTCGTCTTCGCCGGGTGAACGGGCCGTCGGCGGGCGGTGGTTCAGGTTCGGGTGCCGGTGGCCGGCTGATCGAAACTGCGTCAGATGGTGTCGGGGTTGATGGGATCGATGCCGGTGTTGTCATACAGGCCGGGCTGGAGGGAGAGGACGAAGCGTCCGCTGGGCCATTCCGCCGAGGGGCGGGCGAGGTGGACGGCATGGGTGATGCGCCAGTCGGTACCACCTGCGATGAGGGATCCTGCGTCGAGTGCCGCGGTCAGGTCGAGGGGTTCCATCTCGAGGCCGGGCAGACTGGCGACGTGTTCGCCGAGGCCTTTGCGTTCAGCCTCTGCCGCGGTGAGCGAGAGCGCGGGGACCTGTCCGAGGCTGTGCCCCTGGGCGGTGCGGACGATCAGACCGGAGAGGCGGCGGTGGCCGCCTTCCAGGGCCAGTAGAGCGGTGTGGTCCAGCAGGAACGGGATCACGCAGCCTCGCTCGGGTGCCGGGGGAGGCGGGCGTGCATGGCCTGCAGGATCCGGTCGCCGGCAGCGAGGTCGTCATCGGTGACCTCAACGCTCATGTGATCACGCAGGTAGGCGCGGGCAGCCTCGCCCCGGGCCTGGAGCTCGGCCTGGGTCGGCCGGGTCCGGGCAAGTTCCTCCACGAGGCCGCGAATCGTGGTGCCTTGCTCGGTGGCCAGCAGACCCAGGCGTTCACGGGCTGCCTTGGAGACCTTGATGCTCGTGTCGCCGTCATCACTCATTCTCCCACTCTACTTGCAGTAGAGCTGCAAACGGGAAGGGGTCGACGCCGCGGATCCGGACCTGCCCGCCTGCCTCCGTCTCAGCCGAACCGCTCGGCCAGCCCCCCGCCGAGCAGCCCGAACGCGCGGTCGGCGTCCGCGACGGCCTCCGGGTGGACCTCGTCGGCGGTCCGTCCGGCCGACAGCTTCCGCCAGTTCTCCCGGGCCAGGACCTGGAGCACGTTGACGATCTGCGTGGCGGCCAGCCGCGGGGCCGGGTCGGACGGTTCGGCGGAGACCGCCTCGCTCAGGGCCCCGGCCAGCGCCTCCTCGTTGCGCGCGCCGTACCGCACCAGGCGGGCCAGCAGGCTCGGGTTGGCGTACAGCATGGCGTGGAAGGCCATCACCTGAGGGTGGTCGTTGAGGCCGCTGACCGGATCGCGCGCCCGCAGCCGCTCGTGCAGATGCCGGTGCAGCGCGGTCAGCGGGGACTGGCCGGGGGTGCGGTCGCGCACCACCCGTGCCGCCTCGTCCTGATGGTCGGCGATCCGGTCGAGGACCAAGTCCTCCTTGGCCGGGAAGTACCGGAACAGGGTCGGTTTGGAGACCTCGGCCGCCGCCGCGACCTCCGCCACCGACACCCGTTCGTACCCGCGCTCCAGGAACAGCGTGATCGCCGCGTCCGAGATGGCCTGGTGCGTCCGTGCCTTCTTGCGTGCCCGGAGGCCCGACTGCTCGCTCACGGCGTCACCGTAGCACCTTGCGTAACCGGGAATCGATCGTTACTAGGTTGCTTTTTTGACTGAGTTACGTTTCGCTTCGGGGGTCGGAGCACGCGACTCGGCTCCGGCGCGACCGGCGATCCGCCGGGACCGACCCCCGGCACGCCGCCGGCCCCACCGGCGAGCGGAACCGGGCCCGCCCACCGGTACGACACACCGGGGACAAGGAGCTGTGCATGACCACCGTGCTGATCGTGGGGGCAGGACCCACCGGCCTGACCCTCGCCTGCGACCTCGCCCGGCGCGGCACCGCGCTGCGCATCATCGACCGGACCCCGGAACATGCCCGCACCTCGCGCGCCAAGGGCCCCAACCCCCGGAGCCTGGAGGTCCTGGAGGACCTCGGCGTCCTCGACGCCGTGCTGGCCGCCGGCTCCGCACCCATGGCGATGCGCAAGTACCGCAACGGCCGGTGGATCGCCGACAGCGATCCGTTCGAGACGTCCCGCCCCACACCCGACGCCCCCTACG
The DNA here is from genome assembly GCF_057709105.1 of Streptomyces sp. bgisy100. NCBI lineage: Bacteria > Bacillati > Actinomycetota > Actinomycetes > Kitasatosporales > Streptomycetaceae > Streptomyces > Streptomyces sp. bgisy100. The sequence goes on along the minus strand of NZ_JBYITE010000011.1, from coordinate 74,625 downwards.
ACCGGGGCCGGATCATGGCCCAGTGGCAGCTGGAGCGGATTCTCCGGGACCGGCTCGCGGAGTACGGCGTGCACGTCGAACCGGGCGCCGAACTCACCGGCCTCGCCCAGGACGGCACCGGGGTGACCGCGGAGCTCGCCGACGGCAGCCGCATCACGGCGCGTTACCTGGTGGGCTGCGACGGCGGCCACAGCACCACCCGCAAACTCCTCGGCGTCCCGATGGAGGGGGAGACCGCAACGGACCAGTCGATGGTCTGCGGCGATGTCGTGGCCGACGGGCCGGAGCGCGACCGCTGGCACCAGTGGTTCGACGAGGACGGCGCCGTCATGATGTGCCCGATCCCCGGCACCCGGTCCGGCTGGTGGTTCCAGGCCGCGCCCGAACGCGACGCCGACGGGAACCCCGTCGCCCCGTCGCTGGAGAGCTTCCAGCGGCTGTGCGACCGGCACACCGGCGCCGGAGTCCGGCTGACCGAGGCCACCCTGCTGTCGACCTATCGGGTCAACGTACGGATGGTCGACCGGTACCGGGTGGGCAGGGTCTTCCTCGCCGGAGACGCCGCGCACGTCCACTCCATCGCCGGCGGACTGGGCATGAACACCGGCATCCAGGACGCCCACAACCTCGGCTGGAAGCTCGCCCTGGTCACGGCCGGCCAGGCGGGACCCGGACTCCTCGACACCTATCAGGAGGAGCGCCTGCCGGTCGCCGCCTGGACGCTGGACATCACCTCCGCGGGGATGCGCGCCGTCCTGGAAGCGATCAGAAAGCCGGGCGGCGGGCTGGAAGCCGGGATCACACCGGAGACGTCCGCGCTGGGCCTGGGCTACCGGTGGAGCTCCCTCAGCCGGGACCGGTCCGGACGCACCGGTACCTCCGGAGCTCCCGACCTGCCCGCGGATGCCCTGAACGCTTCTTCCCGGGCCCCCGCCGGGGATGGCGCGGACACCCGCCTGCGGCCCGGCGACCGGGCGCCCGACGCACCCTGCCGGGACACCGCCACCGGTACGCCCCGGCGCCTGTTCGAGGTCTTCGCCGGACCGCACTTCACCCTGCTCGGCTTCGGCGCGGGCAGCACCGCCGCCCTGCGGGACATCGCCGCGGAACGGGGCGACACGGTACGGGTGTGCGCGGTGGACGCCGGGCCGCAGGCAGCGCCCGGGGGGAACGTGCCGGGCCTGGACGACCACGGAGGGCACGCCCGGTCCGCGTACGGAACGGACGGGGACGGCCTGGTGCTGGTTCGCCCCGACAACCATGTGGGCCTGCTGGCCCCGGCCGATGGCATCCGTGCGGTCCGGGACTACCTGGACGGGCTCGGCCGCTGACGCCGCGGGCCCGGCGGGGCCGCCTCGTCCGCTGGGAGCCGCGGACGAGCGGGCAGGAGGAGGGTCCGATGCCGTGACCGTCTCCGCGGAGGAGCCGGCCGGGCCTGACCGGGCCGGGGCCGACCGGGCCGGCGCCTTCCGCGGGGGCCGCGGGCGGGAGAGCCGGTCCCATGCCGCGCTGGGGCTCTTCAGCCACCGGCACGGCCCGCGGGCTGGGGGCCTGCTGCGCTGCGTGACCGGTCCTCGCGGGCGACAGTGGAGGGGCAGCACCGCGAAGGGAGGGACGAGGCGATGGCCCCGACACCTGCCGGGCCCGGCAGGGCTCCCCAGGAGCGGCACGGGGCCGCACCGGAGCACCACGGTGCGGCGCCCCCTTCCACCGAGCCCAGTGCGACGCTCCGCGTGCCCCACTCCGGGACGTCGCACGGCACCGCGCCCGAGCAGGCCGCGGCACCGGAGTCCCCGACCGGCGGCGCGGCCGAGTACGGTCCGGGGCCGTCGCACCCCATCGCTCACCACGGCCACGTCCCGCCCGGTGGCACGGAACCCGCCGAACCGCGCGACGCGTATCCGCCGGTGCTGCGGCCCCTGCGGGCCGTGGTGTTCGACACCGACGGGGTGATCACCGACTCGGCCGGGTTGCACGCCGCGGCCTGGAAGGTCGCGTTCGACGCCTGCTTGCAAGCCGCGCCACCGGATGACCGGGCACCCGCGGACGGGCCACCGGACGACCGGGCACCCGGCGCCGGCCCGTCGGACGACCGGGCACGCTCGGGCGGGCCGCCGCATGACCGGGCACGCGCCGAAGGACCGCCGGACGCCCGGCACAGCGGCACGGAGGACCGGCACACCGGTGGCACCCCCACCCCCATCCACGCCCCACCCGCCGGAGCCCACCTCACCACCGACCGGCGGCCGTTCGACCCCCGCGAGGACTACCGGCGCTACGTGGACGGCAGGTCCCGGCTGGACGGCGCCGCGGCCTTCCTCGCCGCCCGCGGGCTCGCACTCCCCGACGGCCGCGCCGACGACCCGCCCGGCACCGCCACCGTCCGGGCCGTGGCCGCCCGCAAGGAGCAGGTGTTCACCGACCGGCTGCGGGAGCACGGCATCGACCCCTATCCCGGCACGGTCCGGCTGCTGGCCGTACTCGCCCGGCACGGGGTGCCCTGCGCCGCCGTGTCGGCCTCCCGGCACGCCACCGAACTGCTCACCCGAGCCGGCGTCCGGGAACACTTCGCCGCTGTGGTGGACGGCGTCGAGGCCGCCCGGCTGGAACTGCCGGGCAAGCCGCACCCCGCGCTCTTCCTGGAGGCGGCCCGCCGGCTGGGCGTCCCCACGGCCGACGCAGCCGTGATCGAGGACGCCCTCGCCGGAGTGGAAGCGGGCCGCCGCGGAGGGTTCGCCCTGGTCATCGGGGTGGACCGGACCGCCGGTCCGACCAGCGCCGCCGATCTGCGCGAGCACGGCGCGGACCTCGTGGTCCGGGACCTGGCCGACCTGCTGGCCCCGCGGCCGGGCCCGGCGACCGCGGGGGAGTGACCATGGCGGAGTGGACCTGGGAGTACACCGGATACCACCCACCGCAGGAACGCCTGCGGGAATCCCTGTGCACCCTCGGCAACGGCTACTTCGCCACCCGCGGGGCCGCGCCCGAGAGCGCCGCCGACGACGTGCACTACCCGGGCACCTACGCCGCGGGCTGCTACAACCGGCTGACGTCGATCGTCGGGGACCGCAGCATCGAGAACGAGGACATGGTCAACCTGCCCAACTGGCTGCCCCTGCGCTTCCACGTCCGGACCGAGGACGGCTCGGAACCGTGGTTCTCGCCGGACGGGGACGAACTCCTGGAGTACCGGCAGAGCCTGGACCTGCGCGGCGGCACCCTCATCCGCCACATCCGGTACGAGGAGCCGGACGGCCGCCGGCTGCGCGTCGAACAGACCCGGCTCGTCCACATGGGGGACCCGCATCTCGCCGCGCTGCGCACCGAGTTCACCCCCGAGGGCTGGACCGGCGAGATCGTGGTGGAGTCCGCCCTCGACGGCGAGGTGACCAACGGCGGGGTCCACCGCTACCGGGACCTCAACGGCAGCCATCTGAAGCGGCTGCACACCGGCGCCCTGGAACCGGACACGGTCTGGCTGACCTGCCGCACCAACAGCTCCGAGACCGGGATCGGGATGGCCGCCCGCACCACCGTCACCGGCCCGGACCCCACCGCGGCCCGGCTGCACATCAGCCCGGCGAGGGCCGCCCACCTGCTCACCCTCCCGATCTCGCCCCAGCACCCGGTCACCGTCGACAAGGTCGTCGCCCTGCACACCTCCCACGACCCGGCGATCAGCGACCCCCTCCAGGCGGCCCTCGACAACCTGGCCGACGCCCCCGGATTCGCCGGACTCCTGGAGTCCCAGGCAGCCGCCTGGGACCAGCTGTGGCGGCGTGCGGAGCTCGACGTCCCCGGCGAGGCGGGCCTCATCCTGCGGCTGCACCTCTTCCACGTCCTGCAGACGCTGTCGCCGCACACCGCGGAACTGGACGTCGGCGTGCCGGCCCGCGGGCTGCACGGCGAGGCCTACCGGGGCCATGTGTTCTGGGACGAGCTGTTCGTGCTGCCGTATCTGAACCTGCACTTCCCGGAGGTGTCCCGGGCCCTGCTGAACTACCGTCACCGCCGGTTGCCCCAGGCCTGCCGGACGGCCGGCGAGGAGGGGCGGGCCGGGGCCCGCTACCCGTGGCAGAGCGGCAGCGACGGGCGCGAGGAGACCCAGCAGCTGCACCTCAACCCCCGCTCGGGGCGCTGGCTCCCGGACCACTCCCGGCTCCAGTACCACGTCGGCTCGGCCGTGGCCTACAACGTCTGGCAGTACTGCCAGGCCGCCGGCGACACCGAGTACCTGCAGACCAAGGGCGCCGAAATGCTGCTGCAGATCGCGCGTTTCTGGGCGGACTGCGCCGTGCTCGACCCCGCCCACGACCGGTACTGCATCCGTGGCGTGGTCGGACCGGACGAGTACCACGACGCCTACCCGGACGCCACCGGTCCGGGGCTCGACGACAACGCGTACACCAACGTCACGGCCGCCTGGGTACTCGCCCGCGCCCTGGACGTGATCCGCGACCTCCCCGAACCCCGGCGGCAGGAGCTGTTCGGGTACGTGGGAATGACGGACGGCGACCCCGAGCGCTGGGAGGACATCTCCCGGCGGCTGCGGGTGCCCTTCCACCGGGGCGTCATCAGCCAGTTCGACGGCTTCGGCGACCTCGCCGAGCTGGACTGGGGCGGCTACCGCGAGCGGTACGGCGACATCCGGCGACTGGACCGGATCCTGGAGGCCGAGGGCGACACGGTCAACCGCTACCAGGCCTCCAAACAGGCCGACGTGCTGATGCTGGGCTATCTGTTCTCCCCGTCCGAACTGGCCGGTCTCTTCCGCCGCCTCGGATACCGGCTGGACGCCGAGACGTGGCACCGCACGGTCGACTACTACCTGCACCGCACCTGCCACGGCTCCACCCTGAGCGGCCTCGTCCACGGCTGGCTGCTGACCCGCGAACGGCGCGCCGAGGCCTGGTCGTTCGTCCGCGAGGCACTCGAAGGGGACGTCGCCGACCTGCAGGGCGGCACCACCGGCGAGGGCATCCACCTCGGCGCCATGGCGGGCACCCTCGACCTGGTGCAGCGCGGCCTGACCGGGCTGGAGACCCGTCAGGACGCACTGCTGCTGGATCCGGTGCCCCTGCCCGAGCTGTCCCACTACGGGCTGTCGGTGCGCTACCGCAACCACTGGGGGGTGACCCTGCGGCTGAGCCCCGGCGAGCTGCGGATCGGCGTTCCGCCCTCGGCGGAGCCGCCGATCACGGTCGTGCTGGGGGACGCGACGTTCCTGGTCGCGCCGGGGGAGACCCGCCGCCTGACGCTGCCCCACGGCTGACCGCCCCGCTGCGACGGCTGCCCCACGGCTGACCGCCCCGCTGCGACGGCCGTCGGGGCGCCGTTCCGCCGCGCTCGGCCCGTATCCCGCCGGCCCCGGGCGACTCACCCCGTCCACCGCCCGGTGAGGAAGCTGATGGCGAAGACGGCCATCACCGGCGGCGCCACGCAGAGGCAGACGGTCCCGACCCGCGGCCTGCGCAGGCTCCACGCGGCCAGCGCGATCCACAGCGGCCACCACAGGAGCGTGGCCCGGGGGACGGACGTGTACCAGTAGGAGGTGCCCAGCGCCCACAGGCTGAGGCCGATGTACACCGCTTCGGGCCATCGGCGCCGCCGCAGCAGCAGACCGAGCAGCAGGAGTCCGACGAGCATGGCCAGCAGCTCGGCCTGGGACATGAAGGCGTACCCGGTGGCCTGGGTGTGGGTGAAGGCCGCGTCCCACGTGTTCCGCCAGGCCTCCCAGGGGGCGTGGAAGTCCCGGTACCAGCCCCGCTCCTGGGCGTGCTTCCAGGCCATCCAGTCGCCGGTGTGCGCCTGGAGGTACCAGCTGTGGAGGGCCGCCGGCACCGCGGGGAGGGCCACCCAGGGCAGGGCGGACCAGTCCCGCCGGCCGCGGAGGGCGAGAGCGAACTGGACGGCGACGGCCGCGGCGAGGAAGAGACCGCTGATCCGGACGGTGGTGGCCAGCGCCGTCAGGACGGCGGCGAGCGGCCAGGCGCGCCGCTGTGCCGCAAGCCAGGCCGGCAGGGCGAACGCGAGGAACAGCGCCTCGGTGTACCCGGCGGCGAGGAATATGGCGCAGGGGGAGAACAGGAAGAGCAGCACGGTGCGCCGGCCCCCGTCCGTGCCGGGCAGGTGCAGCCGGGCGATCCGGGCCAGCGCCACGACCGCGACGGCGCCGGCGACGAGGGAGATCAGCAGGCCGGCCGCGGCCCAGTCCGGGACGACGACGTGGACGGCCCGCAGCAGGAGCGGAAATCCGGGGAAGAAGGCCTCCCGGTTGTCCCAGCCGGTCACCCACGGGCCCGCCCCGTCCGGGAAGTAGCCCTCGCGGGCGATCTGCAGATAGTGGTGCCAGTCCCACTGCTGAAAGGGCGCCAGCACCGGGGCGCTGTCACGGGCCTTCCCGTCGGCGGGGAACAGCCACCGGGTGCAGTGGGCAAGGATCCAGACCCCGGCCCGGGTCAGCAGGTACAGCAGCAGCACCTCGCGGTCGGCCGGACCGAGCACCGGGAGGCGGCGGCGCCGGACAGTCGGCCGGACCCGGCCACCACCGGAGCCGCTCGCCGGGCCGAGCCGTACGGGAGCGCCCTCCGGACCGTCGCCCGGCGCGGTGGGCGGGTGCGGACGCTCCTGGCGAACGCGGGTGGTCATCGCGGGCATTCGGGACACTCCTTGTCGGACGCGGGCATGCGGGCCCGCCCGACGGCGGTCGTCGGTTGACGGGCGGTGGTGCCCGGGGCAATGGGGCTCCCGGGCGCGGTCCCGGCGGTGGGGGACCGGGCAGGGGTCTCAGGGGCCGGCCCCTCGGGACCCCGCGGCTCAGGGGACGGACGTCGTCGAGCCGGGCGCTGTCGAGGTGGGAGGCGCTCCCGACGAGGTCCCGAGGGGCGGTGGGGTGGGCTCCTGGGTCCGGGTGCTGCCCGGCGGCGAGGCCGGCGTGGACGACGCGGAGGAGGAGGGCCGGGAGGTCGGCCCGGAGGAGGGCGTCGCGGACGGCCCGGTAGGGGACGGCAGCGAGGACGTCTCCGGTACCGGCGGGACGTCGGCCGGCCCGCTGGTGCCCGGCCGGCCGGGACCGGTCAGGAACCCGGCGGCCGCCGCGCCCGTTCCGCCGAGGAACAGGCAGGCGCAGGCCGCGCAGACGGCGATCCGGCGACGGCGTGCCAGCCGGCCCCGCTCGGCGATGCGCGAGACGGGAGCCGACTCGGCACGCGCCTGCCCGGTGGCGGCGGCCTCCCGGAACAGGAACCGCAGGGGGTCGTGGAGCTCAGGCACCGGGGGCCTCCTCAAGGCGCGGGTCCTGCAGTCGGTGGGAGAGCGCGGCCCGGCCTCGGGCCAGATGCGTCTTGACGGTGCTGGCGGACAGACCGGTCTCCCCGGCGATCTGCTCGACGGTGAGGTCGCACACGTAGTGCAGCGTCATGGTCCGGCGCTGCTGGGCGGGGAGGAGGCGCAGCGCCTCCACCAGCGCCACCGACTCCGGCCCCGGCCCCTCGACGTGCGGGGGCGCCCCGCTGGAGTGCCAGGCCTCGGCCGTCCGGCGCCGGAAGCGCCAGCGGCTCACCGCCAGCCGCCAGGCGACCGTGCGGATCCACGCCTCGGGACGGCCGTCCCGGTCGAGCTGCCGCCGGCGGCTCCAGCCCTTGACGAAGGCCTCCTGCACCACGTCCTGCGCCTCGTGCAGGTCGCCCAGCATCACGTACAACTGCCCCGTCAGCCGTGCGACCGTCAGCGCGTAGAACTCTTCGAACTCCTCGACGGTCAACGGCCACTCCCCCGGATCTCTCGGTACTCACCCGGCATACGCCCGGCGGGCCCACTCCGGTCTACACGGGACGCAAAGAGACGGCGTGATGCCCGTCACACGGGCCTCCGGGGCTCGCGCTTCCACCCACGGCCGCCGCTCAAGCCCGCCGCGCCCGGACCCAATCGGTGGGGGCGCCCCCGCTCCTCCGCCGGGCCCGCACGCCCCCTGTCGCCTCACGCCTCCTGTCACTCGCGCCTGGTGTCACTCGCGCCCGGGGGCGCTCAGGGACGGTGTCGCTCAGGGGCGGTGCCGTCGGCGCCGTGCCCGCCGCTGCGCCGACCGCGCGGCCCGGCGCATCCGGTGCACCGGGCTCGACCGGACGGGGTCCTGCCGGTGCCGGTCGAGCTCCTCCGCCAGCCACTGGGAGCGCCGTTCGACGTCCAGCTCGTTCAGCAGCCGGTCGACGTTGGCCAGCAGCGCGCCGTGCAGCTCCCACCGGTCCGGCTCCCGGGCGGACTCGGTGAACAGCAGATCCGCGATCCGCTGCCGGTCCTCCCGCCCTTCCGTCAGGGCCCTGGCCAGCTCTCCCTCCGCCACTTCGGCATTGGAGCTGACCTGAGCCGTGATCAGGCGGCCGAAGCTGTCGACGGCGTCGGCGATGTGCAGGAACAGCTCGCTCAGCACGGCGGCCACCTGCCCCTCGTACACCGGCTCGTTCCGCCGCCGGTGCGAGAGGTCCGTCAGCGACCGGCACAGGGTGCGCAGCACCACCGCGCAGATCTCCAGGGTGTCCAGACCGCTGCGCAGCACCAGCCGGGCGAGCAGCCCCTCCCGCACCCGCGGATTGAACTTCATGCTCTCGTCGGCCCGGTTGAGCGCGGCGTCGACCTGGGCGATCTCGTTGTCCAGCACCCGCGCCCCGTGGAGCCAGCGGACCGCGTCCTCCCGGGTCGCCCCGCTCTCCAGCTCCCGGGAGATCTGCATCAGCAGCGCCCGCATCCGCCGGCCGAGACCGGCGATGGCCTCGCCCGCGGGCTCCACCAGCACCGGCGGCGCGACCAGGGCGTTCAGCAGGATTCCGGTCGCCGCACCGATCAGGGTTTCGGCGACCCGGCTCCACGCCGCCTGGGCCACATGACTGACGCCCAGCACGAGCATCGCGCTGATCGCCACCTCCGGCACGAACTCGTCGACCCGCACCATGTGCCCGACCACCAGGGAGGCGAGGATCAGCAGCCCCAGGCTCCACCAGCTCAGGCCCACCAGGGCACTGAAGGCCGAGGAGATCAGCACGCCCGCCACCACGCTGTTCACCCGGCGCATCCCGGTGGTGAGCGTCGCGTAGAGACTGACCTGGACGACCAGCAGCGCCGTCAGCGGTGCGAGCAGCGGCGGCGGACCGCCGGAGATGAGCCACTCCGCGGCGGCGAAGGCGAGCGTCGCGGCCACGGTGCAGCGCACCGTCTGCACGACGATCGGATCGTTGCGCCGCCGGATCAGGCCGACGACGGTCTCCCGGACTGCAGGCACAGTTCACATGATCGCGTCAGGTCGGGCGGGAGCGTCACCTGCGCCGGTCCATCCGTGGTGGGTCGGCGGGCGAACGGATGCGGCGGATGGCACAGTGGCGGACATGTCCTCGACGCGCGCGGTGCACGGAGCGCCTTGCTGGGTGAGTTTGATGACGCGGGAACTCGAGGCCGCCCAGAGTTTCTACGGGGCGGTGATGGGGTGGACCTTCCGCCCCGGCACCCTGGGCGACGAATTCTGCGTCGCCCTCGCGGACGGACGGCCGGTGGCCGGCATCGGGGCCCTGGCCCACACCATGGTGGTCCCCGTCTCCTGGACCGTCTACTTCGCCGCCGAGAGCGCCGACACCGTGGCCGCCCGGATCCGGGAGCGCAGCGCGACCGTGGCGGTCGGCCCGCTCACCTACGGCAAGGGCCGCGCCGCGCTGGCCGCCGACCCGGCCGGAGCGGTGTTCGGCTTCTGGGAGGGCGAGGTCCTTCCCGAATGGCGCGTCGGCGCCGGCTCCGCCCCGGCGTGGCTGGAACTGCGCACCCGCGACGCCTTCGCCGCGGCCATCTTCTACGCGGAGGTCTTCGACTGGGCCTCCGGACGGCCCGACGGCTGCGAGGTCGAGTACGAGCACGACGCCGTGGTGGTCCTGGCCCGCGGGCAGAAGGTGGCACGGCTGCGCGGGGGCGGTGTGGAGGCGGATCCGGACCCCCAGGTCCGCCCCCGCTGGAACGTCTACTTCCGGGTGCCGGACGTCGATGCCGCGGCCGAGGCGGCCGTCCGGGCGGGCGGCACGGTCACCGGCGAGCCGGACGACTCCTCGATCGGCCGCTCGGCGACCCTCCGGGACCCTCAGGGCGGCCTCTTCACGGTGACCACGGGGACCGGCGCCACCGCCTGAGCACCCCGCCCGGACACGGGGGTACGCCTCGCCGAGAGGCCGTGGCGCCCCGCTCCGGTTAGCGTGAGGAGCATGTATGCGCCACTGCGTACGGAACGGCTCGTGGTGCGCGACTGGACCCCCGGCGACGCCGAGGCCGCGCTGCGGATCTACGGTGCCGAGGAGGTCGCCCACTGGCTGACGCCTGCCATGCACCGGGTCGGCGACCTGTCCGCGATGCGCGCCGTCCTCCAGGCGTGGGAGGAGTCGCAGCCCAACCTGGTGCGGCCGTCGGGACGCTGGGCCGTACAGCGCCGGGAGGACGACCGGGTGGTCGGCGGGGTCGTCATCCGGATGCTGCCGCCCTACGACGAGGACCTGGAGATCGGCTGGCAGCTCAGCCCCGACGCCTGGGGACGGGGCTATGCGACGGAGGCCGGTGCCGCGGTGGTCCGGTGGGCGTTCGAGCAGGGCGTGGACGAACTGTTCGCGGTCGCCCGCCCCAACAACACCAAGGCCGCGGCGACGGCCCGCCGGATCGGCATGGAATGGGTGGGGGAGACGACCAAGTACTACGACATGCGGCTCAACGTGTACCGCATCCGCCCCTCCGACCTGGCGGAACCGGTGCGCATGCCGACCGATCGCGCCCACGGCTGACCGACGGACGCTGCTGCGGGGCCGGGCACTGCTCGGGCCAGGGGCGCCACGGTGCGGGGCACCACGGGGGTTCGGTACGTCGTGGAGGTGGGGGGCACCACGGAGGTGCGGGAGGCCACGGAGGTGCGGGGCATCACGGAGGTGCGGTACGTCGCGGAGTCGGAGAACCTCGCGTCCGTCCAGGTGCGAAAACAGGAAAGTGGCGCCCGCCGTCCCGTGGACGGGCGCCACAGCCGAGGGGGCGGAGGAGCCGGAATGCCGCCCGGCGTGCTCCCCTCAGCGGTCGGGGCCCGGGGGCCCCGAGGTCTCACCGGTCGACAAGGCCCTGCCGACCGAGGAACTTCAGCGGTTGACGCAGGAGTTCCCGAGGGCGGGGTTGGCGACACCGATGACGCTCACGGTGTCCCCGCAGGCGTTGACCGGCACGTGGATCGGGGCCTGGACCAGGTTGCCCGAACCGATGCCCGGGGAGAACACGGCGGCACCCTGGGTGCCCGAGTCGGCGACCGCCGCACCAGCGGCGGCGGAGAGGGCGGCACCGGCAGTGGCGGCCAGAACGGCGGCCTTGGCAATACGCGACATGACGCAAACTCTTTTCAGTCGTACAGAAAGAAAGTTCCCTGCCTGTGACAAGCAGGGAACCGGATCAACGCACCGGACGAGGTGAAGATGCGCCTTGCGAGCGGCTTTAGCCCTATCGAGTGAGTTGCGGGTGCAGTGTTGCCGCCGCCCCGTCTCCCCGTCGCGGCGGGGGCGAAGCGTCCCGCCCGGGTGCCCTCCCGTCCGCCGTCGGCCCGTACGGGAGAATCCGGGGGACGACGGAGAGGAGCCGCATGCCGGGGACGTCCATGGCCGAAGGCCTGCGCCGGGTCGCCGCGGCGGGGCCGTTCTTCGCCGTCCGTACCGCGGAGGCGCCGGGGGAGGGGCCGCGGGCCCACGGCTATGCGCCGCTCGCGGAACTGGGCGCGGACCCCGGTCCGCTGCGCGCCCGGATCACCACCGTGGCCGGCCGGCTGGGCACGGACGAACTCCGGGTGGGCGCGTCCCTCGTCTTCCAGGGGCTCGCCGCCCGGCTGTGGTCTCTCGCGCTCGGCTCCGCCGTGCTCGCCGGCACCCTCCCCGACCTCTCCCCGGAACGGCTGTGGTGGCACCCGGACCGGAGCGCGCCGGACGAACTCTGGCTGCCCGGCCCCATGCCCGCGGCCGATCCCGGCACCTCGGCGGACCGGCTGCGCGCGGCGGTGGTCGACGGCCAGCTCGTCCCCCTGCACCGCGCCGTACGGTCGGTAAGTCCGGTTTCGGGGCAACTGCTCTGGGGCAATGCCGGGTCGGCGCTGTTCGGCTCGTACCGCGTCCTGCGCGACGGCTGCCGCGCACAGGGCCGCACCGAGGCCGCGGACACGGCGTCGGCGCTGGTCCGGGAGCTGTTCCGGGAACCACCGCTGCACGGCACCGGCACCCTTGCGGGCGGTACCTTCACCCGGCGCAGCTGCTGTCTCTACTACCGGGTCCCGGGCGGCGGCCTCTGCGGCGACTGCGCGCTGGCCTGAGGCGATGGCCACGATCGTCTGAAGCGACGGCCACGCTCGCCCGAAGAGACGGCCACCACGCACTCGCCCGCGGGGCGGTGACCATGCTCACCCGAGGGGCGCACGGTTGGCCGCCCGCGCCCCTGAAGCGCACCGTTGCTCCTGCCTCGGCGGTGGCCGATACCGATCCCTGGTTGTGACCGGAGCGTGCTGCCCACTAACCTCTCAGGGCCTTGGTGTACGGGAAACCGGTGATGAAACCGGTGCGGCCCTCGCCACTGTGATCGGGAAGTCCGGTTCCACCCCTCGGGGAGCCACTGGGACGCCGAGCCGCCGGCTCGGTGCCCGGGAAGGCGGAGTCCGGACGGCATGACCCGTCAGCCAGGAGACCGGCCGGGGCGCGTCGTCCATCCACGAGGTGCTGGAGAGGTTCGCTTTCCCATGCATATAGCCGAGGGGTATCTGCCCCCGTTGCACGCGGTCGCCTGGGGCGCCGCCGCTGCCCCGTTCGTCGTCCACGGCGTCCGGTCCCTGTCCCGCGAGGTCAAGGAGAACCCCGAGAGCACGCTGCTGCTCGGCGCCTCCGGAGCCTTCACCTTCGTCCTCTCCGCCCTCAAGATCCCGTCGGTGACCGGCAGTTGCTCGCATCCGACGGGCACCGGCCTCGGGGCCATCCTGTTCCGGCCGCCCATCATGACGGTGCTCGGCACGATCACCCTGCTCTTCCAGGCGCTGCTGCTCGCCCACGGCGGGCTCACCACGCTCGGGGCCAACGCGTTCTCCATGGCGATCGTCGGCCCCTGGGCCGGATACGGGGTGTACCGGCTGGCCCGGCGGCTGGGCGCACCGCTCATGGCCGCCGTGTTCGCCGGGGCGTTCGTCGCGGACCTGAGCACCTACTGCGTCACCAGCCTGCAGCTCGCGCTGGCCTTCCCCGACCCGGGCACCGGAGTGCTCGGCTCCCTCGCCAAGTTCGGCGGCATCTTCGCCGTCACCCAGATCCCGCTGGCCGTCAGCGAGGGCATCCTCACCGTGCTGGTGATGCGCCTGCTGACCCAGTCCAGCAAGGGGGATCTGATCCGGCTGGGCGTGCTGTCCCGCCGCGCGGAGAACCAGGAGGCCGTTGCCCGATGAAGCGTCACACCAAGATCAACCTGCTGTTGCTGGCGCTGGTCGTCGCCCTGGCGGTGCTGCCGCTCGCGCTCGGCCTCGGGGACCACAAGAAGGAGCCCTTCACGGGCGCCGACGCCCAGGCCGAGTCCGCGATCACCGAGATCCGGCCGGACTACGAGCCCTGGTTCAGCCCGCTCTACGAACCGCCGTCCGGCGAGGTGGAGTCCGCGCTGTTCGCCCTCCAGGCCGCCCTCGGCGCGGGCGTTCTGGCGTACTACTTCGGGCTGCGCCGCGGCCGCCGTCAGGGCGCGGAGCGGGTCGCGTCCCAGGATGGCTCCGGGGCCCAGGACAACTTCAGGTCCGAGGACAACCTCAGGTCCGAGGACGGCTCCGGATCCGAGGACGGCTCCGGTGCCCCGGGCGGGGCGGCGGCGCCGGACCGCGAGACCGCGGCCTAGCCGCGTGCTGCCCATCGACGCGGCGGCGCACAGCAGTCGCTGGCGCCGCCGCCACCCTCTGGACAAAGCCGTCCTCGCGCTCGGGCTGACGGTGTCGGCGGTCTGCCTGCCGCCGTGGCCGGGGTCGCTCCTCGTCGTGGTGGCCGCGCTCGTCCTGCTGCTGGGTCCGGCCGCCGTGCCGCCCCGTCAGCTGTGGCGGGCCTACCGCATCCCGCTCGGCTTCTGCGTCACCGGCGCCCTGCCGCTCCTCGTCCGGCTGGGCGGCCCGCACGGCCCGCTCTCCCTGGCGCCGGAGGGGCCCGCGCACGCCGGGCAGCTGTTGCTGCGCACCTCCGCCGCGTCGCTCGGGGTGCTGCTGTTCTCGTTCACCACACCCCTGTCCGACCTCCTGCCCCGGCTGGTGCGGGCGGGCGTGCCGCCCGCGGTCGTCGATGTCGCCCTGGTCACCTACCGGATGGCGTTCCTGCTCCTGGACACCGTCTCCCGGGTCCGCCAGGCCCAGGCCGCCCGGCTGGGCCAGTCCGGACGCGCCGCGGCCTGGCGGTCGCTGGCCGGGCTCGGGGCCACCGTGTTCGTCCGGGCGTTCGCACGGGCGGCCCGGCTCCAGACGGGGCTCGCGGGCCGCGGCTACGACGGCTCGCTCCGCGTCCTGGTGGCCGACTCCGAGGTCTCCCGGCGCTTCGTGGCGGCGTCCGTCGCGCTCCTGGCGGGGATCGCCGCCCTCACGCTCGCACTCGAAAGGCTCACCCCATGACCGCAGGACCGCACGTGGTGGAACTCCTCGGCGCGGGATACGCCTACGAGGACGGGCCGACCGTCCTGGACGACGTCACCTTCGGCATCCGCGACGGCCGCAGCCTGGCGCTGCTGGGCCGGAACGGCAGCGGGAAGACCACCCTGCTGCGGCTGCTCAGCGGGGGCCTTCGGCCCTCGGCGGGCGAGCTGCGCCTGGAGGGAACCACGGTCTCCTACGGCCGCGCGGGGCTCACCCGGCTGCGCACCACGGTGCAGTTGGTGGTCCAGGACCCGGACGACCAGCTCTTCGCCGCGTCGGTCGGGCAGGACGTGTCGTTCGGCCCGATGAACCTCGGGCTCCCGGAGCCGGAGGTTCGCGAGCGCGTCGCGGACGCCCTCGCCGCGCTGGACATCACCGCGCTGCGCGACCGCCCCACGCATCTGCTCTCCTACGGGCAGCGCAAGCGGGCGGCCATCGCCGGAGCGGTGGCCATGCGACCGCGGGTGCTGATCCTCGACGAGCCGACGGCGGGCCTCGACCCGCACGGCCAGGAGCGGCTGCTGGAGGTGCTGAGGCGGCTCCGGGCGGCGGGCACCACCGTGGTCATGGCCACGCACGACGTGGACCTGGCCCTGCGCTGGGCGGACGACACCGCCGTGCTCGCCCCGGACGGCCTGCACACCGGGCCGACCGCGGAACTGCTGGCCGACGGCCGGCTGCTGGACGACGCCCGGCTGCGGCGCCCGTGGGGGCAGGCGGCGGCCGAGGTGCTGCGGGCGCACGGACTGCTCGGAGCCGACGCCACCGGGCCGCGGACGCCGGAGGACCTGGCGGGGTACGCGGTGGTGCGAACGGCCTGATGCCGGGCCGGTGTCCGGTGCCCGGCGCCTGTCGGGCCCGCGTCATGTCGGGCCGGGCTCCGGCCCCGGGGCTTCGTTCTCGTGCCCCGGCCCCGGAGTTTCGTTCTCGGGCTCCGGCCCCGGAGCTTCGTCCGGTACTTCGTCCTGCCCCGGTCCGCCGCGCCGGAAGGGCGGGCCGGGACCGGATCGCGGACCGCCGCGCCACCATCGACGGCAGGGGCGACGGCTCTCCCGTCCCCCTCCGTTCCCGGCACCGGCACCGGAACCGGAACCGAAATCGGCACCGCCCGCGACCGGCCCCGCCGCTCGTTGCCGTCCGCCGTCAGGACCACCAGGCCCCATGCCGTGAGCGCCCCGGCCGCGAGCGCCGCCGGAACCCCCGCCGCGCCGAAGCGGAAACCTTCGTGCAGCAGCCCGACGCCCACCGCCGCGGCGGCCACCGGATTGACGACCGTCACCGTGGCCAGCGGTGCGGTCAGGCCGCCTCCCCGGTAGGAGGCCTGGGACGTGGCCAGCCCCGCGACCGCCAGCAGCGCCACCACGCCCAGAGTCGGCAGCTCCGCGGTCACCGGGACCGACGGCCACGCCTCCGCCACCGACTTCACGAACACCGACGCCATGCCGAAGCACACCCCGGACGCACCGGCCAGCAGAACACTGCGCGCGCCCGGCCGCCGCGCCCGGCGGCTCAGGAGGACCAGGACCGTCACCGTCGCCGCGGTGCCCACCGCCACGCCGGACTGCTCACCGCCGGACAGCGGCCGGGACGCTCCCCCCTCCCCGGTCAGCAGCAGGAGCCCGGCCAGCCCGGCCGCGGTCAGCAGGGCGCCGCGCCGCCCGGCCGGGGTGGTTCGCCGCCGGACCGTCACCGCCGCCATCGGCAGGACGAACACCAGGGTCAGGACGCCGAGCGGCTGGACGACCGTCAGGGGGCCGAAGCCCAGGGCGATCACATGGAGGGCCCCGCCGGCCCCGTTCAGCGCGGCCGAGGCCCACCAGTCGCCGCGTCGGAGCAGCGCGGCCCGGAGCGACGGCGTGCCGGCCGCCACCCGTTCCTGCAGAACGGCGGCCGCCGCGTAGCAAATGGCCGACGCCAGGCACAGCAGCACGGACAGGGTCAGGGAGCTCATGGGCGCCCCCGCCTCGCCCGCTTGCTGATCATGTGGTCAACGATGGGCGAACAATGGCCAGTTGTCGTCGTCTTGACGGACGCACCTGACATACGCCGTATGGTGTACGCCGGGCCGCCGGGTCCGACTGCCGGTGGAGGCCCGGGTGCACACTGCGGACGGACGAGCGGCGCCCGGCACCGCTGCCCAGCCGCAGTCGCGTACATCGGCCCTGGTCGGAGCGGGACCGGCCGGCGTGGCCCGGTCGGCCGGGAGCACCCCGGGGGCACCCGGAGGGAGGGGCGCGTCTCCGGCGCGCGGGGCGGCCGGACGGTCCGGTGATCCGAAGGACGGGTCTGAACCGGCCAGGACGGGGTACCCATCGGCACGTCGGCGGGGAAGCCGCCGCAACCGTTCGCATCCATGTCCGGGAGGCACACGATGACGCACCCCGACCCCGTACCCCCCACCCCGACGCCTCCGCCCGGTCCCGGCCCGGGGCCAGGTCCGGGACCGGTGCCGGGGCCGAGCCCCGGTCCGCTGCCGCCCGACCCGATTCCGCCGGTACCGCCGGGGCCGAACCACCCCGAGCCGGGCCCGGAGCCCCAGCCCGCGCCGGCACCCCCCGCCGGAACGGCCTGAGGCCATGGAACTGCTCCAGGCGTTCGACGCCGCTCGCGCGGAGTTCGCCCAACGGGTGCACGGGGTGGCGGCCGGTCAGTGGACGGCCGCCACCCCGTGCACCGAGTGGTCGGTCCGCGACCTGGTCAACCATGTCGTCGGAGAGCAGCTGTGGGCGCCGCCGCTGCTGCGCGGCGCCACGCTCGCCGAGGTCGGCGACCGGTTCGGCGGCGACGTCCTCGGCGATCACCCCACGCGGGCCTGGGACCGGTCCGCGGAGCAGTCGGCCGCCGCGTTCCACCGGGACGGCGCCCTCGACGGCACCGTGCAGACCGGCGCCGGCCCCACCCCCGCCACGGAGTACGGCTGGCAGATGACCACCGATCTCGCCGTGCACGCCTGGGATCTGGGGCGCGGCACCGGAGACGACGAACCGTTGGACGAGGCCCTGGCCGCCGCGGTCCTCGCCTTCGTCGAGCCGCAGGCCGCCGCCTGGCAGGGAGCCGGGGTCTTCGCACCCCCGGTCCCGGTGCCCGCGTCGGCATCCGCCCAGGACCGTCTCGTCGCCCTGCTCGGACGCCGCCCCTGAGAGGCGGGCGGCCGGACACGGCGAGGGCGTACCGGCGCCCCCGCCCGGGTGCCGCGCGGACGGCCCGGGAGACGCGGAGACCCGACCGGAAGGAGCCGACAGCCCCGGGACGTGCGGGGCCGTGCCCGGTGCGGGTGCGGCGCCCCGCCCCCGGCAGCACAGTGGTACGCATGGAGAAGATCTCGCTCAGGACCGTGGCCGAGGAGCAGCTCGCCCTGGCCAGGGAAGCACCGGCCGGCCGCGCCGCCGTGACCCCGCTCGGCGGGACGGGCCGCCAACTGCGCCACACCTTGATCGCGCTCAAGGCCGGTGCCCGGATGACCGAACACGTCAGCCCCGGCGAGGCCACGGTGCTCGTCCTCACCGGACGGATGCGGCTGGAGAGCGACGACGACGCGGTCGAGGCCGTGAACGGCGAACTCATCGTGCTGCCGCCCACCCGGCAGGCCGCCGAGGCCGTCGAGGACTCGACGGTGCTGCTCACCGTCGTCAAGCCGTAGTCCGGACGGTTCCGGACCGGGCTCCGCGGTACCGGGGCCGCACCTGCCGAAAGGCGTGCGCCGGTACCGCGGCGCGGGTCCGCAACGAAAATGCCCGGACCCCGAGGTGCGCCGCGCGGTCCACGGCGCCCGGCGACGGAGCGGAATCCCGCAACGGCCCCTGCACGGAGGCCGCGAGCCGGCTTCGGACCGGTGTACGCGCGGATCGGAACGGGCCCCTGAAACGTCCAACAGCCGGCCTCCGCAAGGGGCGTCATGGCCGCGCAGGGGCTCCGTGCCCCCTGTTCCGCTGCCCTCGCCCAGGCGTCGGCCCGCGTCGCCGGGAGCGCCCGGGGGCCGACGGCCCCGTGAACCGGAATCGACACCTCCGAACCGGCCCCCACCACGGGGGACTTCACCTCCCGGCACCCGCGCCGCACCGGGCCCGCAGGCGGCCGGGGACGCCGGGAAGCCCGCCACGGAAAACGCCGCCGCGGTTGAACGCACGGGACGCCACCGTCCGTATTCACCCCAGTCGGAGGCGCGCACCCGCGCCGGACGTGAAGCGGACTGCAGGAGTGGACATGAGGAAGTGGCGGAACGCCTCGGTCGCGACGACCGCTGCGGCGATCATGCTGACAACGGCATGCGGGGCGGAATCCGGACCGACGGACGCGACCGGGGTGCAGCCCGCCGGTCAGGCCGGTGTCGCGCCCGGCAAGGGGAACAACGGGTACGGGCAGGGCGGTTACGGCGGGGCGGCGCCGCAGGGCGGCAAGTCGCCCGGCACCCAGCCCGCCGGACAGCTCATGGTGGGCACCAGCAAGAAGCTCGGCTCCGTGCTGACCGACAGCAAGGGCTTCACTCTCTACCGCTTCGACAAGGACTCGGCCGAGCCGCCGAAGTCCGCCTGCGTCGGCGACTGCGCCACCACTTGGTCGCCGGTTCCCGCGGCGGACGTCTCCTCGGCCGCCGGAATCGACTCCTCCCTGCTGGGCGAGGTGACCCGCGCCGACGGCACACAGCAGCTCACCGTCGCGGGCTGGCCCATGTACCGGTACGCCAAGGACACCAAGCCGTGGCAGGTCAAGGGGGAGGGCGTGGGCGGCACTTGGTCCGCCTCCGCGCCCGACGGCACCAAGGCGTCGGGAGCCGACGAAGCCGGCGGCGGTGCCGACGGCAGCGGTGGCGGCGGCGGTGGCGGTGCGGAGGCCGGCACCGGGGGAGCGGGGGCCGGCCCGGGCGGAGCGGCCGCGGGGAAGCTGCCCGCGCTCTCCACCTTCAACGACCCGAAGCTCGGCGAGATCCTCCGCGACGGGAAGGGCCGCACGCTCTACCGCTTCGACAAGGACTCCGCCTGGCCGATGAAGTCCAACTGCACCGGCGCGTGCCTGGACACCTGGAAGCCGGCCAAGCCGGTGGACAAGGCCGATGTCGAGGGCGTCGACCCCGAGCTGCTCACCACGTTCACCCGCCCCGAGGGCGAGGATCAGCTCTCGATCGACTGCTGGCTGCTGTACTGGTACACCGGCGACGAGAAGCCCGGGGACACGAACGGACAGGGCGTCGGCGAATCCTGGTCCGCGGTCTCACCCGACGGTGAGAAGGCCGAGTAGCCGACCGGACCCGCCCACCGGGCGGCCGTCGCGGGCCTGCGGGAACGGTGCGGCGGAGGGGCCGATGACCAGGTGCGTCGGCCGCTCCGCCGCACCGGCCTGCCACCGCCGGGTCTGCCACCATCTTTCGAAAAATCGGGCGAACAATGACAGAGTTGCGCTGAAGGGCACAGCTGACCGTCGGCGCGCCGCCCCGCGCGGTTCCCCGCCGCTCCGGGAGGGTGACATGGTTGATCGGGGAACGGCCCCGGCCTCCACCCCGTTGCCGGACGAGTGGCCCATGCGCCCCGAGATCAATCTGGCGCTCAACCGCATGGGCAGCTTCGACTGGGATCTCGACAGCGGCCGCATGCACCTGGATGCCGCCGCCCTGAGCGTCTTCGAGCTGGAACTGGACGACTACGACGGCGACCCGGCGACCCTCTCCCGGCACATCCCCGCGTCCGAGGCCCGACGCCTGGACGCCGTGGTCGCCCAGGCGCTCCGGGACGGCAGCACCACCTACGGCACCTACTTCCGCACCCGGTGCCGCGACGGCTCCCTGCGGTGGACCCACACCCAGGGCTACGTCCACCGCGACAGCGACGGCCGTCCGCACCGCGTCGTCGGGATCATCCGCGACGCCACCGCGGAACTCGCGCACTCCGCGGAACGCCTCGCCCTGGCCGAGGAGCGGCGGCGCCAGACCAGCGTCGTGGAGGAGACCACCGCCGCCCTCGCCCACGCCATCACCGTGCAGGACGTCATCGATGTGCTGGCCGACAGCCAGGGCATGGGCCGGCTCGGCGCGGTCAGCCTGGTGATGGGGCTGCTGGAGGACGGCCGGATGCGGGTCGTCGTGGAGGGCCAGGAGGGCAGCAACGTCCCGGAACTGGAGTACACCCGCGTCGACGAGGACTTCCCGATGAGCGAGGTGGTGCGCACCCTGGTGCCCCGCCTGATGACGTCGCCGGAGGAGTTCGCCCGCCGCTACCCGCGGCTGTGGCCGCACATCGAGCCGCTGGACGTCTCCGCCGCCGCGTATCTGCCGCTGATCGCCCAGGCCCGGCCGCTCGGCGCGCTGGGCTTTCTCTACCGCGACAAGCAGTCGTTCAGCCCCGAGGAGCGCAACCTCCTCGTCGCCCTCAGCAGCAGCATCGCGCAGAGCCTCCAGCGGGCCATGCTCTTCGACCAGGAGCACGACATCGCGGAGAACCTCCAGACGGCCATGCTGCCGCGCAGCATCCCCGACGTGCCCGGCGCCCACATCGCCGTCCGGTACCGCTCCGCCCGCTTCGGACGGGACATCGGCGGCGACTGGTACGACGCCATCCCCGTGCCCGGCGGCCGCGTCGGGGTGGTGATCGGGGACGTCCAGGGCCACGACACCCACGCGGCGGCCGTGATGGGCCAGCTGCGCATCGCCCTGCGCGCCTACGCCGCCGAGGGCCACGCCCCCGCCACCGTCATGGCCCGGGCCTCGGTCTTCCTCAACGAATTGGAGACCGACCGCTTCGCCACCTGCGCCTATGCCGAGGCCGACCCGGTGGACGGGTCCCTGCAGATCGTCCGGGCCGGGCACGTCGACCCGCTGATCCGGCACCCGGACGGCAGCTGCCGGGCGCTGGGCCTGGCCGGCGGGCTGCCGCTGGGGCTCTCCGCCCAGTTCGGCCGCAACGACTACCCGGTCACCCGGCTCGCCCTCGACCCGGGGGAGACCCTGATCCTGTTCACCGACGGGCTGATCGAGCAGCCCGGCGCCGACGTGGACGACGGCCTGCGCCGGCTGCTGGAGGCGATACGCCGCGGCCCGCACGAGGTCGAGGCCCTCGCCGACCACCTCGGCGCGGAGATCGGGGCGCAGGGCGGCGGCGACGACATGGCGATGCTCCTGCTGCGCCGGGAGGGACCGGCCGTTCCGGAGCTGGGCCAGCGCCTGTACCGGCACATCTCGCCGGCGGACCCGGAGGCCCTGACGGCCGTCCGGCAGGCGATCGGCGACGCGGTACGGACCTGGGGCGCGCGGAGCCGTGCGGACGAGGTCGAACTCGTCGCGGACGAACTCATCACCAACGCCCTGCTGCACACCGACGGCGGCGCCGTGGTGACCGTCCGGATGCTCGGGGGGACCGACCACCGGCTGCGGGTCGAGGTGGAGGACATGTCCAGCGGCCTGCCCCGCCGGCGCGAGCCGGGGGAGACCGGCGTCTCGGGGCGCGGGCTGCTGCTGGTGGACCGGCTCGCCGACGTCTGGGGCGTGGAGGCCCAGGGGGCCGGCAAGAGCGTGTGGGGCGAGTTCATCCTCCAGGACCGCTGAGGCTCCGGCGGCGGTACCGACAAGGCTCCAGGGCCGACGAGGAGCGGTGCGGGCCCCGGTCCGGCCGGGACCGGTCGGCCCCCTCGCCCCTCGGCCCCTCGCCCCCTCGGCCCTTCGCTCTGGCGGCCGACGGGCGGCGCCCGCCCGGGCCCGCGGCGTGCGGGTACGGGGCGTGCGCGTACGCGGCGTGCGGGTACGGGGCGTGCGCGTACGAGGCAGGCGGGTACGGGGCGTGCGGGGTTCCGCGCCGGGCCGCACCGGGCAGGGATCCCGCGTGAACGCACACGAGTGGGACCGACTGACGATGGCCGTCGTGGCCTGCGCTCTCGCCAATGACGGCGAGGGCGCCGCCGCGCTCCTGGAGCCGCTCGACGCCCGCGACGTCAGCCACGTCACGGTCCGTCTCGCCGCCATGGCCGCCGAGGCACTGCTGCAGGAGGCGGACGCGGCGGGAGTCGGCCGGGCCGAGGTGCTCGGACGGTGGCAGGCACGCATCCTCGACCACGAGGCCCGCCCGGCCGAGTAGCCGGCGTCCCGTGCCGGGCGGGTGGCCGCCGCCCCTGCCCGGCGGAGAGGCCGACGCAACGCCGCGTCCGGTCGAGGAGCCGGTGTGCCGTCCGGGGCCCGGTGCGCCCCGCCGGCCGCCGCCGCCCGAGCCTGCCCCGCAGCCGGCCCGCCCCGCGTACGAACCGGCCCGCACGCGAACGCGCCGCGCGCGAACCGTCAAGCGCCACGGCACCGGGCCGACAGGGCTCCGCCCCACCGCCCCGGTGCCGCGAGCCAGGGGCCCGGTCCGGTCAGACCTTGTGGTAGTTCCGGGCGTCGTCGGTCGCCGAGAGGACCAGATCGAGGTCGGCCCCCGCCGACGCGGTGACCAGCGCCGCCACCGCACCCTCCACGAAGGGCGCGTCGGCGATCCGCACGCCCTCCGGCAGCGCGGACGCGCCCGTCTCGGCCAGCAGGGCCTTCACCGTCAGCACGGCGCTGCCCATGTCGCAGATCACCACCACACCGCGGCCCGCGTCCGCGTGCTTGATCGCGTCGCGGATCAGCGTGGCGCTGGTCCCGATGCCGCCGTCCTCGACACCGCCCGCCACGCCTATCGGCGCCGGAGTGCCGGAACCGACCAGGGCCTTGGCCAGTTCCGCCGTGGCGGCGGCCACGTCACGGCTGTGCGAGACCAGGGCCACCCCGACCATGGCCTCGGCCCCGGTGGCGGCCGGCTGGGCCCCCTCCTCGTCGTCCGTCTCCTCCGCACCGCCCGCGGTCTCCGCCGCCCCGGCCTCCGCGGTCCCGGTCACCGTTCCGGCGCCGGACGGGGCCGCGGGCTCGTCCCCCGTCGCCGCCGTGACGTCGTAGAGGGCGGTGATCAGCAGCGCCGACGACGCGGCCCCGGGGTCCTTGTGGCCGATGCTCCGCTCGCCGAGGTAACTGGCCCGCCCGCGCCGGGCCTGCAGCGGGACGGTCGCCTCGGCCCCCTCCCGGGCCGCCTGCGAGGCCGCCGCGAGGGCCTGCGGGACCTGGGCGCCGCCGCCCAGCGCCACGCTGTACGCCTCGGCGGCCGGAGCCAGCGCGTCGACCATCGTCTTGTCCCCGGGCCCGGAGTCGCCCAGCCGCCGCACCCCGGCCACCGCCGCCGCCAGCGCCTCGCCGAGCGCCTCGGGGGTGACGGGGTCCTCGTCGCCCAGGACCCGGCCCGCGCGGCGCAGCACCGTGCCGTACAGCGGACCGGACGCGCCGCCGACCGTGTTGGTGAGGTGGGTGCCGAACGCCTTGAGCAGCGCCCCCGGCGTGCCGGGTGGTTCGGCCGTCACCACGGCGAGCGCCGAGGTGAAACCGCGCTTGAGGTTGGCACCGTGGTCCGCGTCCCCGATGGCGGAGTCGAGCTCGGTGAGCTGGGCGGCCTGCTCGGTGATGACCTTCGTGGCGCGGTCGAGCCACCGCAGGAAGAAGGCGGTGTCCAGTACGGCGGAGGCGGGGCCCGTCGGGTCGGTCATGGGCGGAGACTCCTCGGCTCGGAGCGGATGCGGGCGTACGGCCTGCGCGGGGGTACGGGCCGTCCGCCACCAGTCTGCGCCCGCGGCGTCCGGTCAGCCCCCCACGGCGGTCGCCGGAGGGCGTTCCCGCACCGGGAAACGGACCGATGAACCGCAGGTCGTGGGCCGTACCGTAGCGCTCCGCGGCCGTCGCTGCCCATCCGTGGAGGCGTGCCGCGACGATCTTGTCCACCTCGTCCCCGAACCTCCGCGGGCCTGCGTCCCGGCGCACCGCCCGTCGCCCCGCCGCCGACGTCCGGGGCAGGACAACGGGCGGCAGGGCGACGAGGGCAGGACAACGGGCGGCGTGGCGACCGGCGGCAGCACCACCGGCGCAGTGCCGTCGGCGGCGGGGCACCCGCCCGGCCCGCTCCCGTGGCGGAGTCCGGGCGGGTGCCCCGCACCGCCGGTCAGCCGATGGCCTTGATGAGTTCGCCGTTCGCGGTGTCGCCGCTGAGCTCCCAGAAGAAGGTGCCGCCCAGCCCCTGCTGGTTCTTCCAGGCCGTCTTCGCGGCGATGGTCTGCGGGGTGTCGTAGCTCCACCACTGGGAGCCGCAGTGGGCGTACGCGGTCCCGGCGACGGTGCCGTTCGCCGGACACCGGCTCTTCAGCACCTTGTAGTCCTCGATGCCCGCCTCGTACGTGCCGGGCGCCGACCCGGTGGCGGTGCCGCCCGGGGCCTGCTGGGCGACGCCGGTCCAGCCGCGCCCGTAGAAGCCGATGCCCAGCAGCAGCTTCGACGCGGGGATGCCCAGTCCCCGGAGCTTGGAGATCGCGGCGTCGGTGGTGAAGCCCTGCTTCGGCAGCCCCGGCCAGGAGGTGAGCGGGGAGTGCGGCGCGGTCGGGCCCTGGGCGGCCCAGGCGCCGAAGAAGTCGTACGTCATCGGGTTGTACCAGTCGACGTACCGGGCGGCCCCCGCGTAGTCGGCGGCCTCGATCTTGCCGCCGGGGGAGGCGTCGGCGGTGATGGCCGCGGTCACCAGGTTGCTGTCGCCGAACCGGGCGCGCAGCGCCTGCATCAGGGTCCGGAAGGCGTCGCGTCCGCTGCTGTCGCAGCTCAGGCCGCAGGCGTTCGGGTACTCCCAGTCGATGTCGATGCCGTCGAAGACGTCCGCCCACCGCGGGTCCTCGACCAGCCGGTAGCAGGAGTCGGCGAACGCGGCGGCGTTGCGGGCCGCTTCGCCGAAGCCGCCGGACCAGGTCCAGCCGCCGAAGGACCAGAGAACCTTGAGGCCGGGGTGCAGCCTCTTCAGCTTGCGCAGCTGGTTGAAGTTGCCGCGCAGCGCGCCGTTGTCCCAGGTGTCCGCTGTGCCGTCGACGCTGGAGGCGGCGTCGTAGAACTTGTCGTAGTCCGCGTAGGCGTCCCCGATCCGGCACTGGCCGCCGGTGACGTTGCCGAAGGCGTAGTTGATGTGGGTGAGCCGGTTCGCGGACCCGGAGGCCTGGATGTTCTTCACGTGGTAATTGCGCTGGTAGACGCCCCAGTTGGTGAAGTAGCCGAGGACCTTGGAGCCTGCCGCCGCCGTCGCCGGGGCGGCGGCCCGCGGCTGCTCCGCGGCGGCGGGGCCCGCGGGAAGGGCCGCGGCGAGCAGCGTCGCGCAGACGGCCGCGAGGACCGTGAGCAGAGTGCGGAGGCGGGCGGGGGGCCGGTTCGGTCTGAGCATGTTTCTCCTCGGTGTGGGGGAGGCGGCGGCGCCGGCCTCGGCCGAGTTGACATGGACGCGAAGAGCGATGCTGGAACGTTAGAAGGACTAGACCAATACGTCAATGGTTCGGACCAATAGGGGAACGACGGAATCCATCCCGGCCGACCTGTGACGCGCGTCCCTCGATCGGGCATACTCAACGCGCCAGAGCCGCTGGTCAGGCCCCTTCGAGACCCGACGGGGCAGGACCGACCGGCAGAACGTCCGGTGGCGCCCGCCCTACCCCGTGCGGAAGGCCGCCGCAGCGCCCGACAGGGAGGAGAGCGCCGCCATGACCGACCGCGCCGCACAGCCGGTGGAACGCCAACTGCCCACCGAGGAAGCCCGGGACCTCTTCGGTCTCGTCCGCGAGCTGGCTCAGCGGGAGATCGCCCCGCACGCGGCCGGGGAGGAGGCGGAGAGCCGCTTCCCCCGCGAGGTCTTCTCCCTCCTGTCCGAGGCCGGCCTCCTCGGCCTGCCGTACGAGGAGGAGTACGGCGGCGGCGCCCAGCCCTACGAGGTCTACCTTCAGGTCCTGGAGGAGCTCGCCGCGACCCGCCTGACGGTCGGCCTGGGCGTCAGCGTCCACACCCTCGCCTGCCACGCCGTCGCCGCGTTCGGCACCAAGGAGCAGCGCACCGAGCACCTTCCGGCCATGCTCGGCGGCGGCCTCCTCGGCGCGTACTGTCTCTCCGAGCCCGCCTCCGGCTCCGACGCCGCGTCCCTGCGCACCCGCGCGGTCCGGGACGGCGACGACTGGGTCGTCGACGGCACCAAGGCGTGGATCACCCACGGCGGCATCGCCGACTTCTACACGGTCCTCGCCCGGACCGGCGGCGAGGGAGCCAAGGGCATCACCGCGTTCCTCGTCCCGGGCGACGCCCCCGGCCTGTCCGCCGCGGCACCCGAGCGCAAGATGGGCATGAAGGGATCACCCACGGCCCAGCTGCACTTCGACGGGGTCCGGGTCCCCGACGCCCGTCGCGTGGGGGACGAGGGCCAGGGTTTCGCCGTCGCGCTGTCCGCCCTCGACTCCGGCCGGCTCGGCATCGCCGCCTGCGCCATCGGAGTGGCTCAGGCCGCCCTGGACGAGGCGCTGGTCTACGCCGCCGACCGGCAGCAGTTCGGCCGCCCGATCGCCGACTTCCAGGGCCTGCGCTTCATGCTCGCCGACATGGGGACCCAGATCGAGGCCGGCCGCGCCCTGTACCTCGCGGCGGCCCGGCTGCGGGACGCGGGCCTGCCGTTCTCGAAGCAGGCGGCGATGGCCAAACTCTTCTGCACCGATACGGCCATGAAGGTGACGACCGACGCCGTCCAGGTGCTCGGCGGCTACGGCTACACCGCGGACTTCCCCGCCGAGCGGTACATGCGGGAGGCCAAGGTGCTGCAGATCGTGGAGGGCACCAACCAGATCCAGCGCATGGTGATCGCCCGGCACCTGGCGGGGCCGGAGAGCCGCTAGCGGCCTTCGCGGGGAGGGGCCGGGCCGGGACCGCGGGGGCCCACTGCGGGACCGGCCTGGCGTGGACGCCGGCTGACGTGAACTCACCCGCCTCCCGTGCGGGGCGGGTGAGGGGATGCCGGGCAGGCCCGGCCGGGTGACGCGTGCGGATGGTTCCCGGGGCCGGGGCCCGGCGGCGCGCCGGGCGAAGGGCCGGCCCCCGAGGACCCCTCAGGAGCGGGTCGGCACCCGCAGCGGCCGGGAACCCGGGCCGCCCACGTGGGAGAACGGCTGCCGGCGCCAGTCCAGGCCCTCCGGCAGCGTCAGCAGCATCGCGGCGTCCTGCTCCAGGGCGGCCGGAGTGCCGTCGGCAGGCATCGTCCCGGCGACACCGCGGCCCGTCCCCGGGCAGACCTCGAGGCCGAACGGGTTCCACGGCGTCGGGCACAGGGCGTGTTGCGGGAGGACTTCCTCCTCGGCGAGCAGCGCGATCGCCCGCGCGCAGTCCGGGCAGATGACCCGGAATATCTCGTAGGTTTCGGTACTGTCCTCGTCGCTCTCGTCGTCGGCATCGAGGCCGTCCGGCACGAGGTCCGTGTCGACGGACGAGGTCTGAATGCGGTCGCTGCGACCGGGGCGCTTCAGGCTGCGCATGGTTCTTCTCCCCCTCAGGTGGGCCGGCAAGGCACTGCGGCCTCGACCACAGCAACCATTTCCCTGACCGTCCGACAGGTAACCGCGACGCTCCGGGGGACCCCGCCCGAGTTATGTGGCGTTCGTCACATGGTCTGGGTGGTGCCCCCGGTTCGCCTCTCGGGCGCGCGGAGCGCATCGCCGGTCTGCGCCTCGCAAACGAAGGACGCCTGACGGATCGGCGATCGTTCGAGGTGGTCGAGTCGTCCGGCGGTCACGAAACCTGTGGTCAGGGCCGCGGGAGATCGCCGAGGTCCGTCATCGCGACCCACCTGTCGTGCACCGGAGTTCGCGCCCCGGAGCCTCGGGAGCAACGGACCGGCGAACCCGTCCGCGCTGAAGTCGGGGTCGGGCGTGGACGCGCGGGGCGGCCGCACCCCGGCCCGGCTTTACGGGCCGGGGCGCCTCTCAGCGTGCTCCCGCGAGAGCGGCCAGCGGGTGGTCCGCCAGGAAGCCGAAGACCAGGGTGCTGAACTCGTCCGGCCGCTCCAGCCCCAGAGCATGGCTGGAACCCGGCCCGCAGAACACCTCGTACCGCGCGTCCGGCAGGCGTGCGGCGACCGCCTGACCCATCCGCGGAGGGCAGAGCACGTCCTTCTCCCCGGCCACGACCAGCGTCGGCCCGGTGATGGACGGCAGCCGGTCCAGGGTGTCGTGCTCGAGGGCCGCGTCCCACTGCTCCACCGTCGTCCGCAGCTGCTCCTCGGTGCGCGGGAACAGCGGCACCAGTTCCTCCAGCAGCTCCCCGGCGGCCGGAGACCTGAGCAGCTCGGGGGAGAAGACGAGGCGGAGCACCGACACCGCGGTCTGGGGGTCGCGGCGGGCGAACGGGTACCGCAGGGCCGTGAACATCGCCCGCATGTACTCGTCGGTGCGGCCCCAGGTCGACCAGAGGACGAGTCCCCCCAGCCGTTCGGCGTGCCGCAGCGCGAAGGCCTGGGCCACACCCGACCCGAACGACCAGGCCAGCACGTGGGTCCGGGTGATGCCGAGGGTGTCCAGCAGGGCGGCCATGTCGTCGGCGACCGTGTTCATGGAGAGCGGCCCGTCGCCGGCGTCCGACTCGCCCAGCCCGCGGCAGTCGAAGCAGATCAGCCGGTAGCGGGTGGCCAGCGCGCGGATCAGCGGACCCCAGCCGTCCTTCGAGCCGCCCGCCCCCGTCACCATCAGCAGCGGCTCCGCCTCCGGGTCGCCGAATTCGCTGACGGATAACCGGATACCGGTGGACAGTTCCTGCAACATGAAGATCTCCCCCGTCGTGTCCTGCCATGGAACACTGCCACTCGCCGGTGGCCGCGGGCAACCGAGTGTGACCGCGTTCCGGCCGTGACCGGCCACCGGCCGGCCGTCCCACCGCGGCATCGCGCGGACGCCCCCGTTCCGCCCGGGAGGGGCCGACGGTCCGCCGCCGGACCCGCGCGCGGGGCGCGCCGGGCCCGCTCGAAGCCGTGTACGGCCGGAGGCCAGGTGTGCCAAGGGGGCACCGGCGCTGTAGGTTCTTGCGGTGTGGAGGAACTGGACCGGCAGATTGTGGAATTGCTCGTCAAGGACGGGCGCATGAGCTACACCGACCTGGGCAAGGCCACCGGCCTGTCCACGTCGGCGGTGCATCAGCGCGTCCGCAGGCTGGAGCAGCGGGGTGTCATCCGCGGGTACGCGGCCGTCGTCGACCCCGAAGCCGTCGGCCTTCCGCTGACCGCGTTCATCTCGGTCAAGCCCTTCGACCCGAGCGCCCCGGACGACATCGCGGACCGGCTCGCCGACATCGCCGAAATCGAGGCGTGCCACAGCGTGGCGGGCGACGAGAACTACATCCTCAAGGTGCGGGTCGCCACGCCGCTGGAGCTGGAGCACCTCCTCACCCGGATCCGCTCCCAGTCCGGTGTCTCCACCCGCACCACCGTGGTGCTCTCCACGCCGTACGAGGCCCGCCCGCCCCGTATCTGACCGTCCGCCCCGCATCCGAACGGGGCCGCGGGGTGCCCGGGCACGCCGGCGGTCGCGCGTCCGACCCCGGGGCGGGCAGCCGCCCGCGCGCGGGAGACACTGACCGTCATGAGTGAGAGCCCCACGCGCCAGGACGACGCCCCCCGCACGCTGCTGCTGCGCGGCGGAACGGTCCACAGTCCCGCCGACCCGTTCGCCACCGCCATGGTCGTCGAGGGCGGCGCGGTCGCGTGGGTGGGGTCCGAGGGGGCCGCGGACGCCTTCGCCGACGGCGTCGACGAGACCGTGGACCTCCAGGGGGCTCTCGTCACCCCGGCCTTCACCGACGCCCATGTGCACACCACCGCGACGGGACTCGCGCTCACCGGACTCGACCTCTCCGGCACCCGGACGCTCGCCGAGGCCCTGGACCGGGTGCGGGCGTACGCCGCCGAACGTCCCGGGGACCGCGTCCTCCTCGGGCACGGCTGGGACGCCACCCGGTGGCCCGAGCAGCGGCCCCCGTCCCGTTCGGAGCTGGAGGCCGCCGTGCACGGCCGGCCTCTCTATCTCACCCGGGTGGACGTGCACTCGGCGGTGGTCACCGGAGCTCTGCTGGACCTCGTCCCGGGCGTTGCCGGCCTCCCCGGCCACAGCCCCGAGGGGCCGCTCACCCGGGAGGCCCACCACGCCGTACGGCGGGCCGCGTACGCCGCCGTCACTCCCGGCCAGCGGGCCGCGGCCCAGCGGGCCGCCCTGCGCCGCGCCGCCTCGCTCGGCATCGGCACCGTCCACGAGTGCGGCGGCCCCGACATCTCCGGTGCGGACGACTTCACCGGCCTGCTCGAACTCGCCGCGCACGAGCGCGGGCCCCGGGTCCTCGGCTACTGGGCGGAGCAGATCCGGGACACGGAGGACGCCGCCCGGATCCGGGGGCTCGGAGCGGTCGGCGCCGGGGGAGACCTCTTCGTCGACGGTTCCCTCGGATCGCACACCGCCCGCCTCCACGAGCCGTACGCCGATGTCCCGCCCGACGCCCCCGACGGCGGCGGGGCGCACACCGGCACCGCGTACCTGGACGCCCCGGCCATCGCCGCCCATGTCGCCGCCTGCACCGAGGCCGGACTCCAGGCCGGTTTCCACGCCATCGGCGACGCCGCACTCACCGCTGTCGCGTCCGGCGTGCGGGGCGCCGCCGAACGACTCGGCCCGGCCGCCGTCCGCGCCGCCCGCCACCGGGTCGAGCACGCCGAGATGCTCACCCCGGAGACCATCGCCGACTTCGCCGAACTGGGCCTGACCGCCTCGGTGCAGCCCGCCTTCGACGCCGCCTGGGGCGGGGCCGACGGCATGTACGCCCAGCGGCTCGGCGCCGAACGGGCCCGCACCCTGAATCCGTACGCGGCGATGCTGCGCGCCGGTGTGCCGCTCGCCCTCGGTTCGGACAGCCCCGTCACCCCGCTGGACCCGTGGGGCACGATCCGGGCGGCCGCCTTCCACCGCACCCCCGAGCACCGCATCTCGGTCCGCGCCGCGTTCACCGCCCACACACGGGGCGGTTGGCGGGCCGTGGGCCGCGACGACGCCGGGGTGCTCGTGCCCGGTGCCCCCGCCGACTACGCCGTCTGGCAGGCCTCGGACCTGGTCGTTCAGGTCCCCGACACCCGCGTCGCCAACTGGTCGACCGACCCCCGCTCCGGTACCCCCGGGCTGCCCGACCTCACCCCGGGGACCGAGCTGCCCGTCTGCCTGCGCACCGTGGTGGGCGGACACACGGTCTTCGCACGGCCGAACGAGTGACGTACCGGGGTGGCGCGCGGCCGGAACTCCGGGTACCGGTCCGTCGCGTCACCTGCGGATCTTCCCCACTGACCTGCCGGATCGAGCAAGAGGCGCAGGTCAAGCGGCTGTTGACAGAACGCGGGCGGCGGCCGGTAGGTTCGGCCGAGTCCACCACAGGACGTCCGACCGGAGAAGAATCTCCACGCAGTCGCCGCACGCCGCTGGGCATTGGGGCGGTGCGCCGCACGGTGCACCGCCACTGGGAGCCAGGTCCAGCGTCCGCGCCACGGGGGCGAGGGGGGTATCGGCCGGTCGGCAGGTGCGACCCGGGTGGGGCCCGGACGTTCAGTAGACAACGGCTCTCGGTCGATCCGCAGCCAGCGGGTCCCAGGTCGGCCCGAAGGGCGCCGGGCCCCCATCCGTTCGATCCGGCACGGCGGGCCTGCGGCCCGGTGCCTCCCGTCACCTCCCGCCCTCGGCCGGACGGCCTCCGCGTACCGGCGCTTTCCGGGATCCCGCGCTCGCCTGACCTTCCTGCGTCCGCCGTCCGTATTCCGCTTCCCGCGTTCCGTGCCGTCCTCGCAGCGCTCCTGGCCTCGCCGCACCCGTCGAGATGCTGCGCGCCCGTGTGCCGCTCGCTCTCGGTTCGGACCGCCCCGGTGCCCCTCCGGGCCGCGCCCGGTCACCGTCCTCCGGCCCCCGTCGACCCGGCCCGCACAGAAGCGGAGTAGTAGCTTCCGGGCCGGGGTGCACCCACCGGGCCCATGGCCCCGCCTCCGCGATGTACCGTCACCAGACGACTGCACGACCTGCAAGGAAGGCCGCGACCGTGCCATCGGGTCCCGATACCACCACCGCCCAGCCGTCCGGAGGCTCAGCTTCCGGACGCCGCGAGGCAGACCTCGCGGCGCCGGGCGGCTCCGCCGCCGGGGCGGAGACCGACCGCGCCGCCGACCAGGACGCGGCATCCGGTCCCGACGGGCCCGCGGAGGGCTCCGACGTGCCGGCCGGGAAACCGGCGGAGCCCGGCGCCGTGACCGGCCGGGCGCGGCGGATCGGGCGGGCCGTGCGCCGTGAGGCGCCGCGCACCGCTGCCGCCGCCGTCGCCGGGGCGGCGCTCGCCCTGGCCTTCCCGCCCTACGGCTGGTGGCCGCTGTCGGTGCTCGCCGTGGCCGGGCTGGGTCTCCTCACCCGCGGCCGTACCGCCCGGCAGGGCGCCTGGACCGGGTTCGCCTTCGGCCTGCCGTTCTTCTTCGTGCTGCTCCGCTGGCTCCATGTGGTCGGCTACGACGCGGTCGTCGGCCTCTCCGTCATCGAGGGTCTCTTCCTCGCCGCCCTCGGCGCGGGCCTGGCCGTCGTCTCCCGGCTGCCGCTGTGGCCGCTGTGGGGTGCCTGCCTGTGGGTCGCCGAGGAGTGGGCGCGCGACCGCGTCCCGTTCGGGGGATTCCCCTGGGGGCGGCTGGCGTTCGCCAACACCGGCTCGTCCTTCACCCCGTACGCGGCCCTCGGCGGCGCCGCGCTGGTCACCTTCGCGGTCGCGCTGAGCGGCATGCTGCTGGCCGCCGCGGTCGTGGGCGCCCTGCGGCTGCGCCGGGCGCCGCGCGACCTCCGGTCCGTGCTGCCCGGAGCCGGCGCCGCGGTCCTCGCGGTGAGCGTGGCGGTCGCCGGCTACGCGGTGCCCGTGCCCACCGCCGCCGACGACCACGTCGACATCGCCGTCGTCCAGGGCAATGTCGAACAGCCCGGGATGAACTTCCTGGGCCGTCCGATGAAGATCCTCAACAACCATGCCGACGCCACCCTCGACCTGGCGAAGCGGGTGAAGGAGGGCCGGGCCGAGCGGCCCGACCTGGTGATCTGGCCGGAGAACGCCTCCGATCTCGACCCGTTCCAGTACCGCGAGGCGTACGACCGGATCGACCGGGCGGTCAAGGCGATCGGGGTGCCCGTCCTGATCGGGGCCCTCATCGACCACCCGGGCAAGGAGGGCTACGTCGAGAACCAGGGCATCGTCTGGGACCCCCGGACCGGCCCCGGCGCCTCCTACACCAAGCAGCACCCCGTGCCGTTCGGTGAGTACGTACCGTTCCGTGACCAGCTCAGCAAGGTGATCACCCGGCTCCAGCGGGTGCCCCGCGACTTCTACCCCGGCGACCGCACCGGTGTCCTCCAGGCCGGGCCCGCCCGGATCGGCGACGTCATCTGCTTCGAGGTCGCCTACGACGAGATCGTCCGGGACACGGTGCAGAAGGGGGCCCGCGCCCTCGTCGTCCAGACCAACAACGCCACCTACGGCCGCACCGGCCAGCCCGACCAGCAGCTCGCCATGTCCCGGCTGCGGGCCGTCGAGCACGGCCGGGCCGTGGTCACCGCCGCCACCAGCGGCATCAGCGCCGTGGTCGCCCCCGACGGCACGGTCGAGCAGCGGACCGCGGAGTTCACCCGGGATGTGCTCACCGCACGCCTCCCCCTGCGTGACGAAACGACGGTCGCCGACCGCGTCGGCGCAGGTCCGGAGTGGGTTCTCGCTATGGTGGGCCTTCTGGCCTGCGCCGCCGGGATCATGATCGGCCGGCGGGGACGAATGGACGGGAAGGGGCAGAAGTGAACGACGGTGGCGCGGTTCCGCGCAGCGGGGCGCAGGGGCGGCAGTACGGCCCGCTCGGCACGGCTCTGGTGATCATCCCGACCTACAACGAGGCGGAGAACGTCAAGTCGATCGTCGGGCGGGTGCGGGCCGCGGTGCCGGAGGCGCACGTCCTCGTCGCCGACGACAACAGCCCGGACGGCACGGGCAAGCTCGCCGATGAGCTGGTGGCCGAGGACGAGCAGGTCCACGTGCTGCACCGCAAGGGCAAGGAAGGACTCGGCGCGGCCTATCTGGCCGGATTCCGCTGGGGCATCGAGAACGGCTACGGCGTCCTCGTCGAGATGGACGCCGACGGCTCGCACCGGCCCGAGGAACTGCCGCGGCTGCTCACCGCCCTCAAGAGCGCGGACCTCGTCCTCGGCTCCCGCTGGGTGCCCGGCGGCCGGGTGGTGAACTGGCCCAAGTCCCGCGAGTTCATCTCCCGCGGCGGCAGCCTCTACTCCCGGCTCCTGCTCGGCGTCCCGATGCGCGATGTCACCGGTGGCTACCGGGCCTTCCGCAAGGAGACCCTCGAGGGCCTGGGCATGGAGGCCGTCGCCTCGGCGGGCTACTGCTTCCAGGTCGACCTGGCCTGGCGGGCGGCGAAGGCGGGCTTCCACATCGTGGAGGTGCCCATCACCTTCGTGGAGCGCGAGTTCGGGGACAGCAAGATGAGCCGCGACATCCTCGTCGAGGCACTGTGGCGGGTCACCGGCTGGGGCATCTCCTCCCGGGCGAAGCGGCTCCTGGGCCGCGACGGGCGGTAGCCGGGACGGACGGCAGCCGGGACGGGCGGTAGCCGGGACGGGGCCGGGGTCACGGCGCGGGCCCCTCAGGCCGGCGTGCGCGGGCCCACGGCGGCGAGCGTGACCGGGCCGTATCTCCTTCGGGCGGCGGCCTGCAGGGCCGGTGCCCGTCGCTCCGCCGAGGACGCAGGCCTCCCCGCGAGCGTGCGGGGCAGCGAGAGCCGTCTCGGCGCGGGGGAGAACCTCAACGAACATGTGGTGGGCGGCGGCTGGCCCCCGGTCGATGTCCGGCACGAGATGCTCGAAGAGGCCGTGCGGATCATCCGCGCCCTCTTCGCCGGAGGCCATGTCAACCACCGCGGCACCCACTTCGACGTGGAGTCCGCCAAGCTCTGGGACCTGCCGGACCGGCCCCCCACCCATCGGCGTCGCCGTCTCCGGAGAGCAGTCCTGCGCCCTGGCCGCCCGCGTGGCCGACCTCGTGATCGCCACCGAGCCGAAGGCCGCCCTCCTCGACTCGTTCTCGCGGAACGGCGGAGCGGGCAAGCCCCGGGTGGGACAACTGCCCGTCTGCTACGACCCGGACCGCGATGCCGCCGTCAGCCGGGCGCACGACCAGTTCCGCTGGTTCAGCGGCGGCTGGAAGGTCAACTCCGAGCTGCCCGGCCCGGCCGCCTTCGAGGCCGCCACCCGCTTCGTACGGCCGGAGGACGTCGCGGCGTCGATTCCCTGCGGTGACGCCCCCGAGGACTTCGTGGGTGCCGTGCGCCCGTTCGCGGACGCGGGGGTTCACCGAGATCGCCCTGGTGCAGATCGGCGGCGACAGCCAGCCCGCCTTCCTGGAATGGGCGCACAGCACTCTCCTGCCGAAGCTTCGTGCGGCATTCTGAGGACGGGGGTGGGTACCCGTCCGCATCATCCGGAGGTGTCACATGCCCAACCCGCAGATCAAGGACGAGAAGACCTACCAGGCCCTGCGCCGCGAGGGCGCGAGCAAGGAGAAGGCCGCCCGGATCGCCAACGACGCCGGCGGCTCCCGCCGGGCCACCGGCCGCAAGGGCGGCAAGGCCGGGGCGTACGAGGGGCGGACCAAGGACGACCTGTACCGCGAGGCCAGGAAGATCGGTATCGAGGGCAGGTCCAGCATGTCGAAGGATCAGCTCATCTCGGCGCTCCGCAACCGCTGAGCCGAAGCGGCGCAGCGCGCCCGAAGCCCCGCCCGGGACGAAACGCCGGAGCGGCGGACCGACGGCAGGACGCCGTACGGCCCGCGGCACGGCACCACGGACCCGTCCGGTGCCGCGCCGCGGCTGCGTCGTCACCGCGTCGCCGTGGACGGGCCGAATCGTCGTGGAACGGCGGCGGAGGGGGCCCGGACACCGTCCGGGCCCCCTCCGTGTGCGACGTCAGTCCGTCGGCTCGTCCGGGGCGGGCTCGTCCGGGTTCACCCCGCTCGGCTGCGGCGCTCCCCGCGGGCCGGTGCCCGCCTCGTCGGTGTCCGGCATCGGCTCCCCTTCCCGGTCCTCGAGGGACGATCCGTCGGCGTCCCAGTGGTCGGGGCCGGTCTCGGCGTCGGCCTGCTGATCGGGCAGGTCCCGGGGGATGCCCTCGCCGCCGTGTCCTTCCGGAGCTTCGCTCGGTCGTTCGCTCATGGCCCCATCCTCACTCGCTTACGGGGTTCGTGCCGGGCGGGCGGGTACCCGGCGGGGCCGCCGCGCATGCGCAGGTCCCCGTAAAGATCGACACCGGCCCCGGCCCGGCGATCGTCGTGCCGCGCCGCATGTCGAACAGCGGGGTGTCCGGCTCATGCCGTCGGCCGCTGAAGCGGTGTCGGGGCGTGGATCTCCGTTACGGACGTGGATCTCCGTTACGGGCATGGTGCGGGCCAGGGGCGTACAGCGGGGCGCCACGCTCAGCGCCCGCGTTCGCGCTTCCGCCCGCGCGCGACTCGAGCGGTGGGGGTCACCGAAGGCGGGGCCGCGGGTCGGTGACTGCCGGGCCGGGGCGGCACCGGACAGCTGCCCCGGCCGGCCGGCGGCGTCAGTTCCGGGCCCGGTTGCGCGCCCGGGCGTTGCGGCGTCGCAGTGCGCGGCGTTCGTTCTCCTCGAGACCGCCCCAGACACCCGAGTCCTGGTTGTTCTCCAGAGCCCATTCGAGGCACTGGTCCGTGACCGGACAGCGGGCACAGACGGCCTTCGCCTCCTCGGCCTGCAGGGCCGCCGGGCCCGAAGTGCCGATGGGGAAGAAGAGTTCCGGGTCCTCGTCGATGCAGGCAGCGCTCTGGCGCCAGTTCATGGGGTCAACTCCGTTTCCGCGCCCCGTGGGGCGCATATGTGCCGGTTCGCTTCGCGTACCCGGGAGCGCGGCCGGAATGCACGGGCCCGGCGTACGGAGGCCGACCCACCGCTCCGATTCCGCCACCGGCCCAGGCACACTGGGACACATGACGACCGGCACACCGCACCAGAATCCGCCCCGGGGCCGAGAGCCCGGCCGCCGGCGCTCACGCGCCCGCAGGTTCCTGCCGCTGGCGGTCGCCGCCTGGCTGGTGCTGGAGCTGTGGCTGCTGATCGTGGTGGGGGAGGCCTTCGGCGGTCTCACCGTTCTGCTGCTGCTGGTGGCCGGGGCGGTGCTCGGCGGATATGTGATCAAGCGGGCCGGCCGCCGGGCCTGGCGGGGGCTCACCGCCGATCTCCAGGCCGCTCAGGCGGGCGGGTCCGGTGACCGGCAGGAGGACGACCGGGCGCGCGACGGCGACCGGAGCAGCGGCAATACCCTTCCCATGCTGGGTGGGCTGCTGCTGATGACGCCGGGGCTGATTTCGGACGCTCTCGGGCTGCTCTGCATCTTCCCGCCGACGCGAACGCTGCTGCACCGCTCGCTGGAGCGGTCGCTGGAGCGCCGGATGCGGACCGCACAGCCCGGGACCTTCGGCGACGCCTTCCAGCAGGCGCGGATGCACCGCCCCGACGGCAAGGTCGTCCAGGGCGAGGTCGTCCGGGACGACATGGACGCGCCGGGGGGCCGCCCGCACGACGAGGACGGGCCGCGCCCACCGCTCACGCACTGAGCCGCCGAGCGGGCCGGGGCCGACGGGGCCCCTCCCGGGCGGGACGACGGCCGGGCAGCCCGCCGGGCTCCGGGGCGTCCCGGAGCCGGCCCCGTCCACCGTCGCCGCGGCAGGCGATAGCCCGTCGCCGGCCCGCGACCAGGGCAGGCCGCCAACGCGCCGAAGATCGTGCGCTTCGCGCCGTACCGGCGCGCCGGCCGGCCGGCCCCCGTCATCGGCCCGTCGCCGGGGCATGCAAAAGCCGCGGGCCGGGGACACCGGCTGGTGCCCCTGACCCGCGGCCTCGCTGCGCGGTTCGCGCGGCGCCTACGGCGCTACGCGGACTTGCGGTTGTCGCGCGGATGCACGGCAATGTTCATGGCGCCGGAGCGGAGAACGGCCAGCCTCTCGGCCAGCACCTCCTCCAGCTCCTCGCGGGTGCGCCGCTCCATGAGCATGTCCCAATGCGTACGCGCGGGCTTGCCCTTCTTCTCTTCAGGGCCCTCGCCGTCCACCAGGAGTGCCATGGCGCCGCACGCCTTGCACTCCCACTCCGGCGGAATTTCCGCCTCTACCGAGAACGGCATCTCGAATCGATGTCCGTTCTGGCATGCGTACTCCACCGCCTGGCGCGGGGCCAGATCGATGCCGCGGTCGGTCTCGTAGCTGGTAACCACGAGTCGCGTGCCGCGGAGAGCTCGCTCACTCATGAATCGTGCCTCCCGGGCTTGTAGCCCACAGGACAGGTGTCGCTGTCGTCGTCATCCGGTCAACGTCCGGTCGGCGGTGAAGATTCCCGTTCCGGGACATGCGTCGCCCGTCGTGCCGCCCCTTGTTGTACCCACCAGCGCCCGGTTTGTCACATCTGGCAGCAGATGTCACCCAGCGTTCCCGTTTACTGAGCGCGCAGTAACGGTCCACCCGGCAGGCCAAGGGCGTACACTACCGCCTCCGGCTCCGGTCCCTAAATCCGGGCCGGTACGGGGTTGCCCGCCGCCGCTACCGCACGCCGCACCGGCACCCGCGCGAGCAGCACGAATCCCAGTGCGAAGAACACCACGAGCGAGATGATCGCCGTCCGGTAGTTCCCGGTCAGCTGGTAGGTCAGACCGAACAGCAGCGGCCCCAGCCAGCTCGTACCCCGGTCGCTCAGTTCGTACGCCGAGAAGTATTCGGCCTCCTTGCCGCGCGGCACCAGATGGGAGAAGAGCGACCGCGACAGGGCCTGGCTGCCGCCCAGGACCATCCCGATCGCCGCCGCCAGCACGAAGAACCACCCCGGCTCGCCCGCCGGCAGAAAGCAGCCCGCGCCGATCGTCACCGTCCAGGCCGCCAGCGCGCCGAGGATCGTGCGCTTCGCGCCGTACCGGCGCGCCAGCCGGCCCATGCCCAGCGCGCCCGCCACCGCCAGCACCTGGACCAGGAGGATCGCCAGGATCAGGGTCGTCTGGTCCAGCCCCAGCTCCTCCGAGCCGTACACCGAGGCCTGGGAGATCACGGTCTGTACCCCGTCGTTGTAGACGAGATAGGCGAGCAGGAACATCAGGGTCAGCGGATACCGGCGCATGTCCCGCAAGGTCGCCACGAGTTGCCGCAGGCCCTGGCCCAGCGAGGCGCGCTCCGCCGGGGTGCGGCCGGGCAGCCGCCGGTCCCGCAGCCGCCGCAGCGGGACCACGGCGAACGCGCCCCACCACAGGCCCGCGGTGGCCAGGGAGATCCGCACCGCGGTGCCCTCGGACACCCCGAAGCTGTCGTGCCCCGCGTACAGGACCAGGTTCGCCACCAGCATCAGCGCCCCGGCCGCGTAGCCCAGGGCCCAGCCGCGCGAGGAGACCGCGTCCCGTTCGTCCGGCCCGGCTATCTGTGGCAGGAACGCGTTGTAGACCACCATCGAGACGGACAGCGAGGCGTTGGCCACGATCAGCAGTGCCCCGCCGAGCAGATACCGCTCCCCGTCCAGGAAGAACATCCCCGTCGTCGCCGCGGCCCCCAGGTAGGCGGCCGCCGCGAGGATCGGCTTCTTGCGGCCCGTCCGGTCCGCGACCGCCCCCGCCAGCGGCATCACCAGCACCGCCAGCAGGATGGAAGCCGAGACCGCGTACGCGAAGTAGGAGCCCGCCCGCACCGGGACGCCCAGCGGGTGCACATAGCCGTCCGCGTCGGCGGCGGCGCGGGCCACCGCCGTCAGATACGGCCCCAGGAACACCGTGACCACGCTCGTCGAGTAGACCGAGACGGCCCAGTCGTAGACGTACCAGCCCCGCTGTTCCCGCCGCCGCTCCTCCGGCGTGGCCGCGCTCCCGGCCGCTCTGTCCCCTGCCGTGTCCGTGCTGTCCATCCCCGGCCCCTCGTCTCCCCGTCGGCCGCCGTACCACGGCGGGCCGGGGTCAGGCCCAGGCTCCCCGGTCGGTCAGTACCGTGCGCAATGTGTCGAGATGATCGGTCATGATGCCATCGACGCCCAGGTCGAGCAGGGCCGTCATCCGATCCGCGTCGTTCACCGTCCACACGTGCACCTGGAGCCCCCGCGCGTGCGCGGCCCGGACGAAGGCCCGGTCCACCACCCGGAGGCTCCCGAGCGCCGGAACCGGCTGCGCCTCGGGCACCTGCACCGCGACCGCCGTACGCCGCGGCCGGACCGGCAGCCCCAGCGAGCGCAGCCGCAGCGCCAGCACCCCCCGGACGCCGTAGGACGTCGCCAGCCGGGGCCCCGCCAGCCGCTGCGCCCGGGCCACCCGCGCCTCGGAGAAGGACCCCACGCACACCCGGTCCCAGGCGCCGGTGCGGCGGATCAGCTCCAGCAGCGGGACCAGCGCCGCCTCCGCCTTGACGTCCACGTTCCAGCGGGCCTCGGGGAAGGACTCCAGCAGCTCCTCGAACAGGGGGAGCGGCTCGGTCCCGGCCACCCGGGCCCGCCGCACCTCGGACCAGGGCAGGTCCGCGATCCGCCCGCGGGCGTCGGTGACCCGGTCCAGCGTCGCGTCGTGGAAGGCGACCAGCGCGCCGTCCGCGGTGACGTGCACATCGGTCTCCAGGTAGCGGTACCCGGTGCCGACCGCGCGCCGGAACGCGGCCGCGGTGTTCTCCAGCCCGTCGGCCGTTCCGCCGCGGTGGGCGAAGGCGAGCGGGGCCGGATGGTCGAGGAAGGGATGGCGTACGGAACTCACTGCGGCAGTATCGCCTGTTCCCTAGCTTCGCCCCGCGCCACCACCGGCGAAGGCCCCGCGTCGGCCCCGGGAATCGCGAAGACCCGGAGGAACACCTGCGAGAGCGGGCCGATGGCCAGCGCGAACGCCACCGTGCCCACGCCGACCGAACCGCCGAGCAGCCAGCCGGTCGCCAGCACGGTGACCTCGAGCCCGGTGCGCACCAGCCGGATCGACCGGCCGGTGCGCCGGTGCAGCCCGGTCATCAGGCCGTCCCGGGGGCCGGGGCCGAAGCGCGCCGAGATGTACAACCCCGTTGCGACGCCGTTCAGCACGATCGCGAAGACCAGCAGCGGCACCTGGAGGGCGAGCCCGCGCACGTTCGACGTGAGGGCCAGGGTGGCGTCCATCGCCAGCCCGATCAGCACGACGTTGGAGACCGTTCCGAGACCCGGCCGCTGCCGCAGCGGCACCCAGAGCAGCAGCACCAGGGCGCCGGCGAGGATGCACACCGTCCCGATGGACAGTCCCGTGTGCTTCGAAACGCCCTGGTGGAAGACGTCCCACGGGTCCAGGCCGAGCCCGGCACGCAGCTGGAGCGCCATGCTCATGCCGTAGAGGACCAGTCCGACGTAGAGCTGCACGAGGCGGCGGGTGAGCCGGTGGGGGAGTGCGGACCGGGTCGTTCGCGACCATCGGGACAAGGGAGGCTCCCAGTGAGAGGGTGACGCTGGTGCAAGTGGCCTGACTCGTGACACTCTGTGGCCTGGGGCCACGGTGGTTCCAGGGCCAATCGAGGGAAGGTGGACTGCTGATCATGGGTCAGTGGACTTCGGCGGTGGGCGCCGCGCAACTCGCCCGGCTTCTGCGCTCCCAGACCGACGGCGGGCGCGAGACCGCGGCCGGGCGGCGGCTGCCCGCGTACCGCGCCCTCGCCGACGGCGTGCGCCTCCTCGTCCTCGAAGGGCGGGTGCCGGTCGCCGCCCGGCTCCCCGCGGAGCGCGAACTCGCCGCCGCCCTCGCGCTCAGCCGCACCACGGTCGCCTCGGCCTACGAAGCCCTGCGCACCGACGGCTTCCTGGAGTCGCGGCGCGGCGCAGGGAGTTGGACCAGCGTCCCGGCCGGCAGTCCGCTGCCCACCCGCGGTCTGGACCCGCTGCCGCCGGACGCCGCCGGATCCGTGATCGACCTCGGGTGCGCGGCGCTGCCCGCGCCCGAACCCTGGCTGAGCCGGGCCTTCCAGGGCGCCCTGGAGCAACTTCCCGCCTACGCCCACACGCACGGCGACTATCCGGCCGGCCTCCAGGACCTCCGGCAGGCCCTCGCCGACCGCTACACCGCCCGCGGCATTCCCACCATGCCCGAGCAGATCATGGTCACCACCGGAGCCATGGGGGCGGTCACCGCGACCTGTCATCTGTTCGCCGGGCGCGGCGAGCGGGTCGCCGTCGAGTCCCCCTCGTACGCCAACGTCCTCCAGCTGATGCGGGAGGCGGGCGCCCGGCTGGTGCCGGTCGCGATGGCGGACGGCCTGACGGGCTGGGACATTCCCGCCTGGCGGCAGGTGCTGCGCGACGCGGCTCCGCGCATGGCGTACGTCATGGCCGACTTCCAGAACCCGACCGGCGCGCTGGCCACCGAGGAGCAGCGCCGTGACCTCGTGGCCGCCGCCCGCTCGGCGGGCACGGTGCTCGTCGCCGACGAGACGATGTCCGACCTGTGGCTGGACCCGGACCCCGAACTGCCGCGGCCGGTCTGCGCGTTCGACCCCTCGGGCAGCACGGTCGTCACCGTCGGCTCGGCCAGCAAGGCGTTCTGGGCCGGGCTGCGCATCGGCTGGGTCCGGGCCGCCCCGGACATCATCCGCAGCCTGGTCGCCGCCCGCGCTTACGCCGACCTGGGCTCACCCGTCCTCGAACAGCTCGCCGTCACCTGGCTGTTGAGCGACGGCGGCTGGGAGGCGGCGGGGGACATCCGCCGTGCGCAGGCCCGGGAGAACCGCGACGCGCTCGTCGCCGCACTCCGGCAGCACCTGCCCGACTGGGAGTTCACCGTCCCGGGCGGCGGACTCACCCTCTGGACCCGCACCGGCGGTCTCTCCGGCTCCCGGATCGCCGAGGCGGGCGAACGGATGGGGGTGCGGGTGCCCTCGGGGCCGCGGTTCGGGGTGGACGGCGCCTTCGAGGGCTTCGTCCGGCTCCCGTTCACCGTGGGCGGCGCGGTCGCCGAGACCGCCGCGGCCCGGCTCGCCGCGGCGGCTCACCTGGTGGAGACGGGCGCCCCGGTCGCCGCGGACACACCGCGCAGCCTGGTGGCCTGAGCGCGGCCGGGCCGTGCGGCCCGGGCCCCGGTCGGACCGGTTTCCGGCCTTCCGGCCGGATCGGGCCCGGCTTCCGAACTCCGGCCGGACCGGGCCCGGCGTGGTCCGCGTTCCGCCCGGGCGGAACCTCCGGCCCGAGCCCGGCCGGACCGGACCGCCGCCGGAGCGGACCGGTCCGTCGGCTTTCCGGTCCGGCGGACGGCCCCGGTTCGTGCGAGCGGACGTGCGGGCGGACGCGGGGTGTGCCGGGTCAGCTGTCGGCGTGCACGGCCGCCGCGGGCTGGGCGGGCAGCTCCGGACCGGCCGGATCCGGCAGCAGGTCCAGAACGGCCTGCCGGTCCGCCTCGCTCACCTCGTCGTCGTACGGGTCGGGGGTGGCCGGCACCTGGAGCCGGTGCACCGGCCCCGCACCCAGCCGCGCATAGCCGCGCCCCGGCGGGACGTGCGCGGGCGGGGTGGTGTGCGGCGGCTGGTCCAGCACGTCCGTCACCTCCTCGGCCGTGGCCGTCCCCAGGATCACCCGTGCCCTGGTGTGCGACCGTACGGCGTCGGCCAGCAGGTCCGCGCAGTCCAGTTGGTCGCCGACGCAGACGGTGACCTGGGCGGCCCGCCCGTGCCGCAGCGGGATGCCGAGGAGCTCCTGCGGGTCGGTCCGTCCCTCGGCGGCCGCGACCTGGCTGAGCACGGAGGGCCGGTCGAGGACGATCCACAGCTGCCGGCGGGTGTCGTCGGGCGCCGGATGTCCCAGCTGGCGGGCCCGGTTGGCGGCGATCAGCCGGCGCTCGGTCTCGTGGGCCGCCCACTCCAGCGATGTCAGGGCCCCCGCGAGGCCGCTCTCCACCGCCAGCACCCCCTCCCGGCCGAGCAGGCAGGCGTACTCGCCGGTGCCGCTCCCGTCCACCACCAGCACATCGCCGTGCCGCAGCCCCTGGAGGGCGAGCGAGCGCAGCAGCGTGCTGACGCCGCTGCCCGGCCTGCCGAGCGTGAGCAGATGCGGCTCCGTGGTGCGGGGGCCGGTCCGCCAGATCACCGGCGGGGCGTCGCGCGGGGCGTCGTCGGTGGTCACGGGCACGGTGCGGCGGACGTCGCCGGAGTCGGTGAAGCCGAGG
Source organism: Streptomyces sp. bgisy100 (assembly GCF_057709105.1). Lineage (NCBI taxonomy): Bacteria > Bacillati > Actinomycetota > Actinomycetes > Kitasatosporales > Streptomycetaceae > Streptomyces > Streptomyces sp. bgisy100. The sequence continues at coordinate 29,852 of NZ_JBYITE010000011.1, read as the reverse complement.
ACCGTCTCGGCGGGCGAGGTGACGAACCGCTGGGCCCGGATGTCGGTGGGGAGCGGCTCCAGCACCGTCATGACGAGCTCGTTCAGCTCCTCGTTCCAGTCGAACAAGTACTCCCGGCCACGCCCGGACTTGGCGTGGAGCAGCTTCTCGATCCGGGCCCGCGCGGCGGGCTCGCCGTCGGTGAAGTACGGCGGGTAGTGCAGATGCAGCAGCGTGATCCGGCCCTCGTCGTCGAAATCCCAGGCGGAGAAGGCCTGTTGCCAGTCGCCCCCGTGCGCGTAGAGCGGGCCGGGGTCGTCGGTCGCGGAGAAGTAGGGCACCAGGGCGTCGTGGAGGACCTGCAGCCGTCCGCTCTCGGCCTCGCTCGGACCGGTCTCCGCCGGGTCCCGGTCACGCCCCGCCCAGGCTCCGGCCGCCAGGACCCCCGCCATCATGAGCGCCGGCCCGTACGGCAGCAGCGCGAGTGCCACCACCCCGGCCGCCAGCATGACCAGCGCGGGGCCCCGCCGGTCCGGGGGCGCGGCGGACAGCCGCCGCCGCCCGCCGGCCGCCAGACGGCGCAGTCCGCGCACCACGACGATGAGCGGATGCAGGACGTCCGCCGCGGTGTGGACGGCGGCGCGGGCCGCCGCGCGGCTGCGGGCGAGGGGTGCGCCGGTCAGGATGCGGGGCAGTGGGCGCCGGGCCACATCGGTCTCCTGGGGTGTGCAACGTCGGTGGACGGGACGGCCGTCGCGGCCGGCCCTCAGAACTTGATTCCGCCCAGCAGGCTGGCCAGGCTCGCGCTGCCCGCCTTGATGCTCGGGGCGATCGCCGTGCCCGCCAGGAAGAAGCCGAACAGCGCGCAGACCACGGCGTGGGAGGCCTTGAGCCCGTCCTTGCGGAAGAGCAGGAAGACGATGATGGCGAGCAGTACGACGCCCGAGACGGACAGAATCATGGGGTTCTCCTGTGGGGTGGGGACGACACCGTCACCGTGAGGTGATTCAGGTTCGCAGCATGTGTCTGTCCCGGCAAAGTGGCACATGGAGGATTTGTCATGAATTTGATGCTCTTGGCCGATGCGTAGTGCGCCGTCCGGGCGGCGGACGGTCCGGGGAGCCGGCGCCGTGACGGCCGGTCCGCCGGACCCCCGGTGGGCCGCAGTAGGCTGGCCGTTCACTCGCACGGGCGGCGGACCGGGAAGGCGGATCAGCGGATGGACACTCCGGAGTCGGGAGATGTCGCAGGTCAGGTCGATCCTGAGGTCATCGAGCTGGCGAGCAGGATCTTCGACTTCGCGCGCGGCGGCGAGACGGCCTCGCTGGCCGCTTACGTCGACGCCGGTGTGCCGGCCGATCTGACCAATGACAAGGGCGACTCGCTGGTGATGCTCGCCGCGTACCACGGCCATGCGGGTGCCGTGGAGGCTCTCCTCAGCCGCGGCGCCGACCCCGACCGGGCCAACGACCGCGGCCAGACGCCCCTCGCGGGTGCGGTGTTCAAGGGGGAGGACGCGGTGGTCCGGGCCCTGCTCGCGGGCGGCGCCGACCCGGCGGCGGGCACCCCGTCCGCGGTGGACACGGCGCGGATGTTCGGCAAGGACGAGCTGCTGACACTGTTCGGCGCCGCATGAGCTCCCGGGCCGGGGTTCCCCGGTCCCGGTCCGGCGTCCGAACGGCCGTCAGAACAGCGGCAGCTGACCCGGCACCGGCGGTGCGTCCAGATCGATCAGCGGCGGCTGGCTGTCGCCGACCGAGGTGAGGCGCCGCGACCCCGGGCAGGAGATCAGCTCCAGCACCGAGCGGCGGCCCAGCGGGTCGTGCCGGGCCAGCCGGCCCCCCACCACGGCGATCTCACGGCAGCAGACGGGGCAGGAGCGGCGCGGAGCAGACATGCTGCTCAGTTTCCCCCATCCGGCGGCATCCATCGGCCGCGGGACTGGGGCCGGAGCCGCAGGGGCCCGTCCGGCGATGTCCTGAGCGCGGTCGGCCACCGCCGTGCGACACCTGTGGGGCGGCCCTGCCGGAAGGGCGGAGCCACGAACGGACCGTCAGGCTGCCGCGGACGGGAGCGCGATACCCGGCCGATCGGGGACCCGTTGCGCCAGGGAGGCGCCGGCCCCGAAGTGCGGCGGGCCCGCGTCCCCGACGGGCGGCCCTGGCGCAGGCGACGGACGACCTGCACCTCGGCGCGTTCCACGGCGCCGCGACCGTGGGCGTGCGCCAGGGCCGGATGGAACAGGATGCGGTGCGGGAGATCTCCAGGCTCTGACCCGGCCCCGCAGGATCCACAACTGACGTGCGGCCGGCCCGCGCTCCCCGGGCCCGGGCGGGGCGTCGTCAGAGGCCCGGGGAGCGGTCGCAGGGCAGACTCAGGTAGAGCGCCTGCTCGCCCGCCGACTCCGTGCCGTCGTAGAGGGTGGTGTCCAGACCGCAGAGGGTGAAGCCCATCCGGCGGTAGGCGTGGATGGCGGGAGCGTTGACATTGGTGACCTCCAGCCAGAGGTGCCTGGCTCCCCGCTCGCGGGCGAAGTCGACGGCGTGTCCCATCAGGGTCCGGCCGATGCCCCGGCCGCGATGTCCGGGGGCGACCTCGATGTCCTCGACGATCAGGCGGCGGTTCCACGCCGAGTGGGAGACGGCGGCGAAGCCGACGAGCCCGCCGTCGGGGCCCACGGCGACGAAGGTGCGGGCGTCGGCGTCCTCGCCCCCGTCGCTGCGAGAGCCCTCGGCACCAGAGCTCTCGGCACCAGAGCTCTCGTCCTCGGGCCTCTCGTCCTCCGGGCCCTCGCTCTCAGGGAAGACCTTCGTCAGAGGTGGGTCGACGGGGACCTCGCGGAGAGTGAACCCGTGGTCGGTGGCCGTCACCTCGAAGACGGTTCCGGTGGTGAAGGAGCCGTCGAGGGCCTCGATGGCCGCTGCGTCCTCCGGACGGGCGGTGCGGACCGTGCAGGCTGTGGTGTCGATACCGGTCATGGCCCGTGACGCTACCGGCAGCCCCGACAGCACGTCATCGACCGCCCGGCAGGCCCGTACGGGACGGGGCTCAGCGGCCCTTGGCCGCTCCCTTCGTGTTCTCCCTGCTCTCCGGCCCCGCGGGGTTCGTCGTGCCCTCCGGTTCCTCCAGGCCCTTCCGCAGCCGTTCCGCCTGCCGGCGTCCCACCTCGGCGCCGGTGCTCAAGTAGTCGCCGATGAGGGCCAGTTCCCGGTCGGTGTACCGCCGGAGGTTCTCGTCGAAGGCCCGGGAGGGGCTCTCCCACGCCGCGCTCACCCTTTCCAGGGCCCCCGGCACCAGGGCCACCAGTGCCCGTCTGCGGTCCCGGGGGTCCGGACGGCGTTCGGCCAGCCCCGCCTTCTCCAGACGGTCCACCAGCCGGGTCGCCGACCCCGGTGTCAGTCCCGTCAACTCGGCGACCCCGCCGGTGCTCAGCGGCCCGGGTTCGAGATCGAGCAGGCCCAGGCACTGCAGGTCCGTGGGGTGCAGTCGCAGCCGGTCGGCCAGTGCCTGGTTGAACAACGTCCACGCGGCGTAGGCCCGACGGCTTTCGACACCGATTCGGTCCAGCAGCTCCGCCCGTTCCGCCGTCATGCCGCCTCCGCCGTCATGGTCGCCTCCACGTCCAGATTTGTTTGTGTGGCGCAATATTAGAGATACGCAATATAATTGTCACGCAATGGATGTCGGCTCGACCGCATCGCGCAGGTGACCGGGCCGACCCGTCACCGTCACCGTCACCGTCAACGCCGTGAGCCGTGAGCCGTGAGCCGTGAGCCGTGAGCCATGAGGCGGTGAGGGAGGGCGCGGCCGCTCGGATTGCCGGAAGTCGTCGTCGACGTCCTGCTCGACATGGGGGAGTCGGCTCAGACTTCCTGCCGGGGTCACCCGCACGGTGGGGGAATCGACCGGCCGTCCGGCCCGCTCTTTCACCGCCCGGATCGAGGATCATGCGGTCCAATTCATCTTGTGACAGGCATCTATGCACAAAGCACTTGAAAGCGCACAATGGTACTGCTCGCCTGATGTCGGCTGGCGAGTTCACAGATGGAGGATCGAAGGAGGCGAGTCGCATGGCCGACCTCTCGCACCGTCCCGGTGACCTGTCGAGTCACCCTGATGTACATGAAATGCGGGACCGGTATGCGCGCATGCTCCAGGGACCGGACGCCGGAGCCCTCGACGGGCTGGCGTTCCTCGCGGGCGTCTACTGCGCCATCTCTCCCTGGGTCGTGCACTTCACGGGCGCAGAGCCCGAGCTGACCCTCAACAATCTCGTTCTGGGCATCGCTGTCGCACTGCTGGGGATCGGGCTGGCCGTCGCACCGGAGAGGATCGGTGGGATGAGCTGGGCCATGGCGGCGATGGGCGTCTGGCTGATCATCTCTCCCTGGGTGGTCACCCGCTTCCCGGACACCGGGATGATCTGGAACAACGTGATCGTCGGCGCGGTGGTGTGCCTGCTCGGTCTGCTCGCCGCGGGAGCGGTGATGCGGACCATGAGGTCCCAGAGCCGCACGGCCTGACCCGGCGGCGAGGGCACCGGCCACCCCACCGGTGTCCTCCTCGCCATCCAGAGCGGCAGTCGCCGGCGACTGCCGCTCACCCGTGTCCGGGGCCCGGCACCGACACCGGCCTCGGCCCGTTTCCGCCTCGGCCGCTCCGCGGGAACGTGCCACGGCCCGGACGTCACGTGACGCGTCGACCGGGGCGGGAGTCACTTGCGCGGCTGGACGTCCGATTCGTTCAAGACGGTTCCACCGCCCGCTGCCTACGGTGCCGGTATGACTCCACGATTCGACCTCATCGGCCTCGTCGTCAGCGACATGGCGGCGTCGCTCGCCTTCTACCGCCGCCTCGGCCTGGACATCCCGGCCGAGGCCGACACCCAGCCGCACGTCGAGGCCACGCTGCCCGGCGGCCTGCGCATCGCCTGGGACACCACCGAGACCATCCGCTCCTTCGACCCCGCATGGACGCCCCCGCGGGGTCACGGCGTCTCCCTGGCCTTCGCCTGTGACGGCCCCGACGACGTCGACGTGTCGTACGCCGCGCTCGTCGGGGCGGGCCACGAGGGGTACTTGAAGCCCTTCGACGCGTTCTGGGGCCAGCGCTACGCCGTGGTGCTCGACCCGGACGGCCACGCCGTGGACCTCTTCGCGCCGCTGTCCGCCGACTGAACCCACTGTCCCCCGCCCTGCCGCACGGCCCGGCGTCCGGCTTCACCGTCCGGCGTCCGGCCTCACGGTCCGTCGACTGCTCACGCTGCCCGCTGCCCGCTGCCCGCTGCCCGCCGCCCGCGGACCGGCCGCCGGCCGTGGCGCCGGTCCGCCACGGACGGTCGGCTGCCGCCCGCCGGCGCGTCGTCGGCTTCAGCGGACCGGCAGCTCGCTCAGCGGCACCCCGGCGAGGGCCTTGACCTCGCGCGCCAGGTGCGCCTGGTCCGCATAGCCCGCGGCGGCCGCGACGGTGGCGTACGGAACGCCGTCGCGCGCCATCCGCAGCGCCCGGTTCATCCGCAGCACCCGGGCCAGGGTCTTTGGGCCGTACCCGAAGGCCGTCAGACAGCGGCGTCGCAGCTGCCGCTCACCGAGTCCCGCCGCCGCGGCGACCGCCGCGACCGGCTCCCCCGCCCGCAGCGCCGGAACGAGCGCGGTGACCAGGGGGTCGGGCGGCGGACTCGTCCGTTGCCGGTCCGCCGCGATCCGCGCGAGCACCTCCGCCGGATCGTCCGCCTCGACGACCTGCTCCGCCAGTACCCGGGCCTCCCGGCCGGACCAGAGCGCACCGAGCGGCACCCGCTGGTCCCGCAGCTCGTCCGCCGGCACCCCCAGCAGCGCGGGCCCCCGCCCCGGAGCGAACCGGAGGCCGAGGTACCGGGTGCCCGGCAGGCCCGTGGCCAGATGCGCCCGGGTGTCCGGGCCCGCCACCACCAGTTCTCCGCCGATCACGATGAGGTCGGTGCAGCCGTCGGGCAGGACCCGCTGCGGCGTGCCGTCCGCCGTACGGGTCCACAGCGTCGCGCCGGCCGTCCGGGAGAACCGTTCCTCGTACACCCCTCCAGCATCACACCTCGCGGACCCCGCCGGTGTGTCACCGGTCCGGAGGAGAGTGGTCACTCATTGGGGCGTGGGGGCGGGGTGGTTGTGCGCGGTGCTGTGCGGGCCTGTGTGGCCTGCGGTTTTGACATGCGGAACGGCCGCTCGGTGGGCCGTTGGTGGGAGGGGAACGGCGGTCCGGCGTGTGCGCTTGACGGTCCGTGGGGGTGGCATGGGGTGCGTGATGGTCCTGTGCGGACGGCGAGGTTCCGCATGCGGGCGTTCCGGAGGTGTTGGGTGATGGGTGCGGTTGTGCGTCGGTGTGTGGGGGTCGCGCTGTTGGGTGTTGTGGCGGTGGGCGGCTCGGCGGTGGGCGCCGCCGCCGAGGACGGAGGCCGTGGGGAGGGGCGCGGGACGCTGTCGGTCTCCCCGAGGTTCCCCGCACCCGGGGGCGAGGTGACGCTGGTGCAGCGGGGCGGCTGCCGGGAGCGGTCGGTGGTCGCGTCGTCCGAGGGGTTCGTGCGGTCGGTGACCCTGCGCGACAAGGGCGGCAGCAACTTCGTGGGGACCGCTCGCGTCTCGCCCCGGGCCCGGGTGGGGCAGACATACCACGTCCGCACGCGCTGTGAGCGCGGCGGGTCGTCGGCGGAGGCGAGTTTCACCGTGCGCCGCGGCGCGACGGGCGGCTCCGACGCCGGTGAGGGCGGCAGCATCGCGGGGGTGAACGGCCTGGGGATCGCCGGGGGTGCGGCGTTGCTGGTGGCCGGTGGCGCGGCCACGGTCCTCATCACGCGCAAGCGGAACCGGAACGGCGCCTGACCTCCCGTCGGGCATGACCACAACCGCGGGCCCCGTATCCCGGCATGGCCGCATGGCGGTCGGCCGGGATACGGGGCCCGCGGCGTGTCCAGCCGCCGACGGATCCCGAAACCGAGACAGCACTCCTGGTACGGAAGACAGAAAGGACACCCCCGTGAGCACGGAAGACCAGCACCGGGCCCCGCATCCCCCGCCGCCATCTCCCCTGGTCCGGCACCTGATATGCGGTTCCCTGCTCGGCGCGCTCTGCATCGTCCCGACGTCGGGCACGGCCTGGGCGGCGACGGAACACCCGGCATCGGCCCACCGGCCGGGGTCCGACCGCGTGGCGTACGCCGCCGGTACCGGCCGTGACGACGCCGAGCCGGGCGACGACGATCCCCAGGAGGAGCAGTCCGAGCAGTCCGAGCAGTCCGAGCAGTCCGAGCAGGTCGTCGAGGAGTTGGCGGATGCGTCGGAGGTGCCGGAGGAGGCGGCACAGGAGTCGCAGTGGCAGGTGGACACCGGGGAGGACGACCTGCGGGGCTGGGTCAGGCCGGTCGCCGTCGGCGCCGTGTCGGCCGAGTACGGCATCCCCGGTGAGTGGATCGCCGGCCATCACACGGGTGTCGACCTCGCCGTCCCGGTGGGCACCTCGGTGCACTCCGTCGGCTCCGGCGTCGTCACCCAGGCCGACTGGGCCGGCGACTACGGCCTGATGGCGATGGTGAAGCTGGACGACGGGCACTACGTGCTCTACGCCCACCTCTCCGAGATCGCGGTCCACGAGGGGCAGCGGGTGGAGGCCGGAACCCTGCTCGGGCAGTCCGGCAACACCGGCAACTCCACCGGCCCGCACCTGCACTTCGAGGTGCGGACCTCCACCGCCTACGGCTCCGACCTCGACCCCGCGGCCTATCTGGAGGCGAAGGGGATACTGCTCTGACCGCTGGATGCACGCGGATTCCGCCGAATCCCGCCGGCCTCCGCATGAGGTCCGCCGGCCTCCGTGCGAGGTCACGGCGGCCTCCCCGCGAGGTCACGGCGGTGCCGCCGCCCCCGGTCCCGGGGGTGGCGGCACCGCCGCGCTCAGGCGGACAGGTTCGCCGTGAGGGTGATGGTGGTCCCCGTGAGGGCCTGACTCACCGGGCAGTTCGCCTTGGCGTCCTCGGCCGCCGCCTGGAACGCGGCCTCGTCCGCCCCCGGCACCCGGCCGGTCGTCGTGAGGTGCACCCCGGTGATCCCGGTGCCCGGCTGGAAGGTGACCTCGGCCTGCGTGCGCAGTGTCGTCGGCGGCGTACCGGCCTTGGTGAGTCCGTTGGCCAGAGCCATGGAGAAGCAACTGGAGTGAGCGGCCGCGATCAGCTCCTCCGGACTGGTCCTCCCCTCCGGCTCCTCGGCGCGGGAGGCCCAGGTCACGGGGAAGTGCCCGACTCCCGAGGAGTCGAGGGTGACCTCGCCGGACCCCTTGATCAGTTCGCCTTCCCATTCGGTGTGGGCGGTGCGCGTCGTGGCCACGATGTAATCCTCCTGTGTGCGGATGACCCTCGGTGTGCGGATGACCGTCAGCCCGATCGTCCGCCCGGGACCGGCCCGGTGGGGCGCCGACGCGCCGTACGTACGGCCCCGGGCGGCCGGACCCGACCGCGGGGAGCGCGCGGACCGGCGTGCCGGTGTACACGATTCCGGTCGCCCCGGCACGGCGCCGGTGGCACGCGCGGCCCGTCCGGTGCACCCGACGGGCGGGGAGAGCCGGGAAGCGCCCGGCGCGTCGGGCGCCCGGCCGGGCTGACGAACGGCCGGAGCGGCCGTCAGCCTCCCGAGGCCGGCCGGTCCCGCCCTCCCACGACGAAGACCACGCTCGACCGGGGCGCGACACCGGTGGCCGACCGCCCGGGGTCCAGCACCGGGCCGGGCCGTCCGGCGCAGCCGGGCTCGGGGAAGAGTTCGGCCCGCAGCTCGCTGCCGTTGCGGAAGGCGGTCGCGGACCGGGTGCTGCCGAGCGCGTAGCAGATCCCTGCCCGGGGCGCGGCCAGGGACTCGGTGAGCGCCCCGGCGCCGTAGTCGAACGAGGCCGCGGGCGGCGCGGGGGCGGGCGCGGGACCGTGCACGGGTGTCCCGGCGTCGGCGGGGGCCGTGACCTGGGCGGCGCCGAGCGCCGCCCCGAGGACGCCGCCCGCGGCCGCGAGGGACATCAGTGCACGCATCGCGTTCATATGAGGATGTTTCAGTGCCCGCCACCGGGGGGCAACCGCAGTCCCGCCGTTGGCGGAGGGCCCGCTCCCACGCTGTCGGCCGGTTCTCCGTCGGCGGCCGGCCCGCGCCGGGACCCGCCCGCTGCGCCGGCCGGTGCCCGGGCGCGGCGGGTACGGTCACGCGCCTCCGGGACGCCGTGGCCGGTGGCAGGGGCCGGTTGCCGGACCGTCGTGCCCACGGCCGGCTCCACGAGCGCCGGGGGGAAAACCGGGCCGGTGGCACTGGCCGCCGCCCCTGAGCCACGCCCTCTCCGGGGGATCCGCCGGTACCCCCGCCGCGGTACATCCGTCACCGCTGGACGGCGGATATGACAACCCGTTCGTCGCACCCTTTCGAGGGAGTGCGGCGGGTGGTGCGACTGATCCCGCCGGTCCGGGGCCGAGTGTGGACACCGACCGGACACCAGGGCGAAAGGACTCTCCATGGCTCTGTCCCAGGCTCTCGGGGCCACCCAGCTGGCCGTCGACCTAGGAACGTCCTGCACCCGGGTGCACGGGCCGCGGGGCACCTCGTTCCGCGGCGCTTCGGTCCTCGCGGTCGACACCCGCACCGGGAAGATCGTGGCGGTCGGCGACGCCGCCAAGGGCATGGCGGGCCGCACACCGCCGGCCATCGAGACGGTCGCGCCCATCCGCCGGGGCGTCATCACCGACTTCGACGCGACCACCCGGCTGCTGTGGCACGCCATCGGGCAGCAACGCCGCGGCCGACTGCGCTCCTGGCTGCCGCCCCGGGTGGTGGCGGGCGTACCGGCCCAGGCCACCGAGGTGCAGAAACGCGCAGTGCAGGAGGCCTTCGAGATCGCCGGGGCCCGCTCGGTCCGGCTGATCCCCAAGTCCACCCTGGCGGCGATCGGAGCCGGTGTACCGGTCTGGGACGCGACCGGCACCATGATCGTCGACGTCGGTGCGGGGACGACCGAGGTGGCGGCCTTCGCCTTCGGCACCATGGTCGCGGCGGAGTCGATCCACACCGCCGGTGACTCCTTCGGGGCCGCCCTGATCGGCTATCTGCAGCGGGAGCACGCCCTGACGCTGAGCGCCGAGGCCGCCGAGGAGGTCAAGATCGGCCTCAGCCTGGCCGCCGCCGCCCGGCAGAACACCTCCCTGGAGGTGCGCGGCCGCGACCGGGTCACCGACCTGCCCAAGTCCGCGACGCTGTCCGTGGGCGAGCTGCTGCTGGTCTCCGTGCCGGAGATCAAGCGGATCGGCGAGGCCGTCGCCTCCGTCGTCGGGCACTGCCCCGCGAGCGTCGCCGACGACATCATCGAACGGGGGCTGGTGCTCACCGGGGGAGGAGCACTGCTGGGCGGCCTGCCCGAACAGCTGAGCCGGCTGGTGGGCATGTCGGTCCACCTGGTCGACACGCCGCAGGCCTCGGTGCTCCAAGGCGCCGTACGGTGCCTCGCCGACTCCATGCCCTCCGGCGAGCAGCAGCTGCTCGCGCCGATGTGATCCGGTCCATCGACACCCGGTCATTCCGTCCGCGTCCCCCTGCTTCTGACGGTGCGTCGGACCGTCGCCCCCGGATGGAGCAGGAACGCGCGGCACGCCAACCACAGCGTTTTTACGGTGCAGTCATGGGAACGAAGTCGGGACTGAAGACGCGGATCGCCGCGCTGGCGGTCGTCGCCGGGAGCCTGGCCCTCGCCTGCCCGGCGGCGCCGGCTCACGCGGACGACGAGGGCCGGCGCCACGGCAGACCCGCCGCGGTGGGCGGGCCACGGCTGAGCCGGCCCGGTGTGCAGGTACGGCCCACGGCCCGGGCGCCGCACCTCCCCCCGAACCTCTCGGGCCTGTCGTGGGTGGTGGCCGACGCGGGGACCGGCCAGGTGCTGGCCTCGAAGGACGCGCACCGGCGGCTGCCCCCGGCGAGCACGCTGAAGACCCTCTTCGCCGTCACCGTGCTGCCCCGGCTTCCCCAACAGGTGCTCCGCAAGGTGAGCGAGGCCGACCTCGCGGACGTCGGCGAGGGCAGCAGCCGCGTCGGCGTGCAGGCGGGCCACTCCTACACCGTCGCGGACCTCTGGCGGGGCGTGTTCCTCAGCTCCGGCAACGACGCCGTGCACGCCCTGGCCGCCATGAACGGATCGATGCGCACCACCATCGCGCAGATGAGGGCCAGGGCACGCTCGCTCGGGGCGTACGACACCCGGGTCGTCTCGGCGGACGGCTACGACGCCCCGGGCCAGGTCTCCTCGGCCTACGACCTGACACTGATCGCCCGCGCCGGCCTGGCCCGGCCCGACTTCGTCCACTACGCCTCGACCCGCTACGCCCGCTTCCCCACCGGCAGGAAGGCCGACGGCAGGGCGAACGGAACCTTCGCCATCCAGAACACCAACCGGCTGCTCGTCGGCGCCCCCGGCCTCGAGCGCTACCGCGGCCTGATCGGCGTCAAGAACGGCTACACCAGCCACGCCGGGAACACCCTCGTCGTCGCCGCGCGCCGCGGCGGGCGGACCCTGCTGGCGACGGTCATGAATCCGCAGTCGGGCAGCTACAACGCCGTCTACCACGAGGCGAAGTCCCTGCTCGACTGGGGATTCAAGGCCTCGGGCAAGGTCTCCGCCGTCGGCACGCTGCACCGCGACCGGGCCGCCGCGGCGGCCCGCGCCGTGCGCCGTCCGGTCCACGACGACCCCGCGACCGCGGTCAGCCAGGCGTCGGCGGCCACCGTGCCCCGCGACCGTCCCCCGACGGCCTGGTACGTCTCCGTGGCCGGCACCCTGGTCGTCGGCAGCACGGCCTGGACCCTGTACGCCCGCCGCCGCTCCCTCGGGAGCCGGGAGTACTGACGGGCGTGTGCCGTCCCCCGGCCGGGCGTGTGGCGTCCCCCGGCCGGGCGTGCGCCGTTCCCGGCCGGGCGTGCGCCGTTCCCGGCCGGGCGCTTGGCGCCCGGCGTGTAGCGGGCCGGTGCCCGGGAATCCGACGGCGATGAGCGGAACACAGCACGGCGACGCCGCCAACGGGCAGCGCGCCGAGGACAGCAGAACCAGAGCGACCGTCTTCGTGGCCCTTGCCGCCAACCTCGTCATCGCCGTCGCCAAGGCCGTCGGGGGCGTGTTCGCCCACTCGCCGGCGCTGCTGTCCGAGGCCGCGCACTCCGTCGCCGACAGCCTCAACGAGGTCTTCCTCCTGGCGTCGCTGAAGCGCAGCACGCGGCAACCGGACGAGCAACACCCGTTCGGCTACGGCAAGGAGCGCTACTTCTGGTCGCTGCTCGCGGCCGTGGGCATCTTCGTGATGGGCGGCTGCTTCTCGTTCTTCCAGGGCATCGAGGCCCTGCACGCCACCGAGCAGGAGACCGGCGCCGGTTACACCGCAGGGCTAGTCGTCCTCGGAGTGGCCCTGATCGCCGAGGGCTCCTCGCTGGCCAAGGCGCTGCTCCAGGTCCGCGGCCAGGCACGGCGGGCGGGCCGGGGCATGGCCCGGCAGCTCCGCGCGGGCATGGACCCCGCGCTGCGCACCGTGCTGGCGGAGGACAGCACGGCCTGCCTCGGCGTGGTGCTGGCCATCGTCGGCATGGCCCTGCACCTGGCGACCGGTGACCCGGTGTACGAGGCATGGGCCTCGCTGCTCATCGGCGGCCTCCTGGTGTTCGTGGCGTACCGGCTCGGCAAGGACGCCCGCAAGCAGTTGATCGGTGAGGCCGTCGCCCCCGCACTCCGCCGCGACCTGCGGGTGTTCCTGGAGGCACAGCCCGAGGTCGACACGGTGACCACGGTGCTGACGATGCGGCTCGGTCTGGAGGACACCCTGGTCGCGGCCCGGATCGACCTGGTCGGCGGGCTGGACAGCGAAGAGGTCGAGGAGGCCTCCGAGCGCATCAAGGCGGCGATGCGGGAGCAGCTTCCGGTGGGCGACCAGATCTTCCTCGACATCACCGACGCCTCGGCCGCCGACCGGGCCCGCCCCCGCCGGGAGCGCCGGGCGCTCGACCGGGCGGCCGCCGGGTCGTCGGAACCGGTGCCGTCGGGCCCGGTGCAGCCGGGCCCGGTGTCGTCCGGCAGCGCGCCGGAAGGGTAGCGGTCCCGTGCCGGTCGGGGGGGAGCAGCGGGGAGGGCCGGGCCTGCGGAGTCCGGGCGGCAGGGCCGTTCCGGGGGCACGCGGGGCCGTTCCGGGGGCACCGGGATCGCGGACCCGCCGCCCCGTCCGCTCCCCGGTCGGTGTTTCAGACGCCCGGCTGGTCGCGCGGGATCCGCTCCAGCAGGCCCCGCATGTCGTCCGCGTGCTCCTCCTCCTGGGCCAGCAGCTCCTCGAAGATCCGGCGGGTGGTCGGGTCGCCGGCGCCGATCCACTGGGCGATCTCGGTGTAGGCGGCGATGGCGACGCGCTCGGCCACCAGGTTCTCCTTGATCATCTCGATCAGATCGGCACTGTCGTCGTACTCGGCGTGCGCCCGCCGGGTGAGGGTGTCCGGGTTGAAGTCCGGCTCCCCGCCGAGCTGGACGATGCGCTGCGCGAGCTTGTCGGCGTGCTGTTCCTCCTCCTGGGCGTGCTGGAGGAACTCCGCCGCGACGGGCTCGGAGTACAGCCCGGTCGCCGTGTAGTAGTGCCGCTTGTAGCGCAGTGTGCAGACGATCTCGGTGGCCAGAGCCTCGTTGAGGACCAGGATGACCCGGTTCAGGTCGGCGCCGTACGCGTCCGTCACCGGTCCCTTGTCGATCTCCCTGCGCGCCCGGTCCCGGATGGTCCGGATGTCGGTCAGAAACTCTGCCATGTCGGTACAGCCGCCCTTCTCCGTACAGGGAGGAATCGCCACCGGGGGAATCGCCGTGCTTGCTGGCGGTACCCGGTGGGCCCGGCCCGCACGCGCCTGTCCCCGGGGTTCAGCCGGGCGGCCGTATCGGGTGCCGGGCCCGCATCGCCGGCGGCCCCATGCCCACCGCCGGCACGGCCCCCTCGCCCCCCTCTGACGGTGGGTCAGGAAAGTCGGCCGCAGGTCACAGCGGTCCGGCCGGGCGCGCGGCGCGGTCCGGCTCGTCCAGCGCGACCGGCGGGAGGTGCTCACCGATCAGGGTGCGGGTCCACCACGCCCGGGTCTCCCGGCGCTCCCGGCGGGTGGTGAACCGGTACTCGTAGAGCCGGGCGCGCACATGGGTGGGCGGGCCGTCCGGGAACGGGTTGCGGCGCAGCAGCCGCAGGGTGGCCGGGTCGTTCACCAGGAGACGTTCGACGAACGGCAGGAACCAGGAGCGGGAGTAGGCGGAGGACAGCGCCGCGAACCACATCAGCCAGTCCAGCCGCAGGTGGTAGGGCGCGAACTGGGGCGGCAGCCGGGCCGGGTCACCGGGCTTGCCCCGGAACTCGTACTCCCGCCACACGGTGTCCCGGGTGAGCTCGGGCTCGTCCGTGCCCTCGACGACCACTTCCCGCCGGGTCCGGCTGATGGTGCCGAACGCGCCGTAGGTGTTGACCAGGTGCAGGGGGTTGAACGAGCGGTTCATCTCCTGCCGGCGGGAGAGCAGATTCCGCGCGGGCCAGTAACTGAGCACCACGACCAGGACGGTGGCGGCGATCACCATGCCGTCGAACCACGCCGGCGCCGGGGGCAGTGCCGGAGGCCGGGGCAGCGACAGCGCGTCGGTGACCGCGCCGCCGATCGCGGGCAGCGCGAGCAGGATCGTCACCCAGTTCAGCCAGGCGAAGTTGCCGGACAGCACCAGCCAGAGCTGGGTGAGGACGATTCCGGCCGCCGCGATGCCCGCCACCGGCTGCGGGGTGAACAGGGCCACCGGGAGCACCAGCTGGGCCACATGGTTGGCCGCGACCTCGACGCGGTGCAGCGGTTTCGGCAGATGGTGGAAGTACCAGCTGAGCGGCCCCGGCATCGGTTGTGTCTCATGGTGGTAGTGGAGGCAGGTCAGGTCGCGCCAGCAGCGGTCGCCGCGCAGCTTGATGAGTCCGGCGCCGAACTCCACCCGGAAGAGCAGCCACCGCAGCAGCCACAGCACGAGTACCGGTGGCGCGGTGTCCGCGTTCCCCAGGAACACGGCGAGGAAGCCCGCCTCCAGCAGCAGGGATTCCCAGCCGAAGCCGTACCAGATCTGGCCCACGTTGACGATGGACAGATACAGCACCCACAGCACGGCCCACAGCACCATCGACGCCCAGAGCGGGACCGCGTCGGCGGCACCGGCCGCCACCGCCGCGGCGAGCGCCGCCCCCGTCCAGGAGACCGCGGCGAAGAGACGGTCGGAGTAGCGGAAGTGGAAGAGGCTGGGGGAGTGCCGGAACGGCACCCGCGCCACGAAGTGCGGCACCGGCAGCATCCCGCGCCCGCCGATCAGAGCGCGGAACTGGCGGGCCGCCGCCAGGAACGCCACCAGATAGAGGGCGGCGAGCCCGCGCTGGAAGACCAGCCGGCCGAGCCAGTATCCGGAATCCGTGGACCACTCCATGCCGCCTGCCCTTCGGGCTCTCGTTCCTTCCGGTCTCGGACCTGCCACGGCCCCGGTCTCGGACCTGCCACGGCCCCGGTTCTCGGACCTGCCACGGCCCCGGTCTCGGACCTGCCACGGCCCCGGTTCTCGGACCTGCCACGGCCCCGGTCCCGGACCTGCCACGGCCCCGGACTCGAACCTGCCACGGCGCCCCCGGGACGGACACCCGTCCGTGAGCCCGCGCGGCACCCGGCGCCCCCTACGAGGACCCCGGCTTCTCGTACTCCTTGAGGACGTCCTCGGTGGGCCCGTCCATGACCAGTTCCCCCTTCTCCAGCCACAGCACGCGGTCGCAGGTGTCCCGGATCGACTTGTTGTTGTGGCTGACCAGGAAGACAGTGCCGGCTTCCTTGCGCAGCTCCCGGATGCGGGCCTCGGAGCGCTTCTGGAACTTCCGGTCGCCGGTGGCCAGCGCCTCGTCGATCATCAGCACGTCGTGGTCCTTGGCCGCCGCGATCGAGAACCGCAGCCGCGCCGCCATGCCGGAGGAGTACGTGCGCATCGGCAGGGTGATGAAGTCGCCCTTCTCGTTGATCCCGGAGAAGTCGACGATGCCCTGGTACCGCTCGCGGATCTCCTCGACCGTCATGCCCATCGCCAGGCCGCCGAGGACGACGTTCCGCTCACCGGTCAGGTCGTTTATCAGCGCCGCGTTCACGCCCAGCAGCGAGGGCTGGCCGTCGGTGTAGACCCTGCCCCGCTCCGGCGGCAGCAGGCCCGCGACGGCCCGCAGCAGGGTCGACTTCCCGGAGCCGTTCGACCCGATCAGACCGATCGCCTCGCCCCGGTACGCGGTGAAGGTCACCCCGCGCACCGCGTGCACCTCACGCATCCCGGGGGTGCCCTTGAGGCCCAGGATCCGGCTCAGTGCGGCGGTCGCTCCGCCCCGGCCCCGGCCGCCGCCGTGCACCCGGTAGACGATGTGCAGGCCGTCCGCGATGACCGTGGGGACCCGCGCCTCGGGGGTGTCGCTCTGCTCAGCCACGGCCGTACCGCTCCTCCGCCTGCCAGAAGTACACGAAGCCGCCGGCTCCGACGAGCAGCGCCCAGCCCAGCGCGATGGCCCAGGCGTGCGGCGGCAGCGCTCGCGCGTCCCGGAAGCTGTCGATCAGCGCGTACCGCATCAGGTCGATGTGGACCGCTGCCGGATTCAGGTTCAGCAACCACTCTACGAAGCGGGGCAGGTGCCTGCCCGCCGTGAGGTGATCGGTGCTGTACATGACCCCCGAGGCATACATCCAGGTCCGCACGGCGAACGGCATCAGCTGGGCGATGTCCGGGACCTTGCTGCCCAGCCGGGCCGTCACCAGGGTGAGCCCGGCGTTGAACACGAACTGCAGGGCCAGCGCCGGCACCGCCAGCAGCCAGGCGGCCCGCGGCCGCTCACCCCAGGCCAGCACGATGGCGACCAGCACCGCCAGCGAGTACAGCAGTTGCTGCAACTGCAGAAGACAGACCGACAGGGGCAGCGAGGCCCGTGGGAAGTGCAGGGTCTGGACCAGTCGCTGCTGTCCCGAGATCGCCCGGGTGCCGGACAGCACCGAGTTCTGGGTGAACGCGAAGACGAAGACCCCGGTCACCAGGAACGGTACGAAGTCGGGCACACCGTCCCGGGTGCCGATCAGCCGCCCGAAGATCAGGTAGAAGACCGCGGCGTTCAGCAGCGGCGTCGCCAGCTGCCACCACTGCCCCAGCCGCGCCTGGCTGTACTGGGCGTGCAGCCTCGCCCGGGAGAGCGTGACCACGAAGTGCCGCCGGTCCCACAACTGGCGGACGTACTCCGGCAGACCCGGCCTGGCGCCGCTCACCGCCAGGCCGTGCCGCGCGGCGAGCGCGGCTGGGGATTCGTTCATCGGAGCTCCTGCGAAGGACGTCGCTCCTGCGAAGGACGTCATGGAGGTCATGGAGGCCATGCGCGACGGGACGGAACCGTTGCGTCGTGTCGCCAACGTAGGGGAGTGTGCGTCGCAACGCAACCGTTTCGTCGTGACGCCGGGTAGGGTGAGCCCATGCCACCAGCGGACAAGCCGATTCCCCGCCGCGTCCCCGCCGGAGCAGCCGTCCTGCAGGAAGACGTGACAGCGGCGATCCGTGCGGCGGTCTTCCAGGAGCTCGCTTCCGTGGGCTACGGGCGGATGTCCATCGAGGCCGTCGCCCGCCGCGCCGGAGTCGGCAAGACCGCGGTCTACCGCCGCTGGTCCTCCAAGCTGCAGATGGTGATCGGTGTGGTGTCCGACGTCGCGGTCCAGGACACCCCCGTCCCCGACACCGGCAGCCTCCCGGGCGACCTGCGGATCCTGCTCGGATCGACGGCGCAGGCCCTCCAGCATCCGCTCGCCTCGCAGATCGTGCCCGATCTGCTGGCCGAGGCCGCGCGCAACACCGAGATCGCGCAGACCCTCCAGTCCGCCCTCGGCAAGGCGCAGGAGAAGGCGGGCAAGGAGATCGTCCGCAACGCCGTCGCCCGCGGTGAACTGCCCGCCGGCACCGACGCCCGCCTGGCGCTGGACGTCGTCATCGGTCCGCTCTACTGGCGTCTCGCCGTGGTCCGCGGCCCGTTGCCGGACGGCTACCTCGACCACCTCGCCCGGACGTCGGCGGCCGCCCTGCAGGCCGGCAGTACTCCCTGACCACTACTCCCTGACCCCACCAGCACCGTAGGCCCCACCCGCTCCGGTGGCCGCGCCGCGCCCCGGCCGGGATTCCGGTTGTCGGGTCCCAGGGATGGCGCGCCTGGTCGAACATGGGTCCAATGGGGGTACCAGGTGTACGCCGACCGGGTGAACGCCGGGCGGCGGGCCTCGGAGGCGAGGAGGGTCCCGGCCATGAGTACTGCGCCCCGGTTCCTGCGGGCCCTTCCGCCCGACTACCGCAACCGTCTGATGGAGCTGGCCGCCGAGGTCTCGTTCCCCCAGGACGCCCGGATCTTCGACGAAGGGGCGCGGGCGGAGGGGTTCTGGGTGATCCGCTCCGGTGCGGTCACCCTCGACCTCAC
Source organism: Streptomyces sp. bgisy100 (assembly GCF_057709105.1). NCBI lineage: Bacteria > Bacillati > Actinomycetota > Actinomycetes > Kitasatosporales > Streptomycetaceae > Streptomyces > Streptomyces sp. bgisy100. Next base: position 11,344 of record NZ_JBYITE010000011.1, on the reverse strand, counting down.
GCTGCTGAACGGGCGCCGCGCCACCGTCGCCACGCTGGGCCCCGGAGATCTGCTCGGCTGGTCCTGGCTCTTCCCGCCCTACGAGTGGGACTTCGGGGCCGAGGCGCTGAGCCCGGTCCGTGCCTACGCCTTCGACGGGATGGATGTGCGCCGCCTCTGTGACCGGGACACGGCTCTGGGCGTCGTGCTGATGCGCACCTTCGCGGAGATCCTGGCCCACCGGCTGCAAGGCGCGCGCGCCCGGCTGCTGGATCTGTCGCCCTACTCGGCGATCTAGCCCAGCCTCGGATACGCGGGCTCCCGAGGGGCTGACCGGGATGTGTCCAGCGGGCTGTGCGAGCCGGCGTCCCCGCGCTTCCGGTCTCCCTCTCCCGGGCCGGCGCCCGGTGCCCCGTGACGGCTCCCCGCCCACGGCGAAAACCCGTGGCCCGCGTGCACCTCCCCGGGCGAGGCTGGTGACCGCCGTCGCCGACGGCTGAGCCCGCCGGCCGCTCCGCCGGCCCTGAACACAGATCGAGGACCTCCCATGAGCCCCCCTGACACCGCCGGAACGCTGCCCGTGGGCGGCGAGGTGACGGTCCGGCTGGTGAAGCAGCCGCGTCCGGACGTCCGGTATCCCGCTGTCGTCCGCCACGACGACGGCACCCGGGTCACGGTCCGCGCCCCCTGGGCCGGCGCGGGGACGAAGGACTTCGGCTTCGTCCGGTTCGAGCACGGCGATGTGTTCACCGAGCACTACTGGCGCGACCGCTGGTACGCCGTCAAGGAGGTGCGCGGGCCCGGGGGCACCCTCAAGGGGTGGTACTGCGACGTGACCCGGCCGGCCGTCGTGGCACCGGACGCCCTCGTGGTGGAGGACCTGGACCTCGACCTCTGGGTGCCGGCGGACGGCGGAACGATCCTGCGGCTGGACGAGGACGAGTTCCTGGAGAGCGGTCTCCCGGAGCGCGATCCCGCCGCGGCGGCAAGGGCCCGTGCCGCGCTCGACGAACTCGAACGCCGCGCCCGCACGGAAGGGTTCGCTTCGCTGACGGCGGGGACGGACTGACTCCCGAGCCCTCCAGCGGACCCGCGGCGGCCGGCCGCGCAACCGGGCGAGCAGGAAAAACGCAGGTATGGAGTCACCAACTCCGGGTACACGGCCGAGCGTCCAGCGAAGCAACCAGACAGGGAGGGCACAGTGAACAGCACGGCATCCACCGGTCCGGCCGGCCTCGAGCTGAGCGAAGCCTCGCAGTCAGCCGAGGCGCCGCTCGCGGGCCTGCCGTGGATCGAGGACGCGACGTCGGTGGCGCCTCAGGACGCCCGGGCACTCTCGAAGGTCTTCTTCGGCCGGCTCACCGAGCTGGAGGAAGGCACCCACGAGTACCAGTACGCACGCAACACCCTCATCGAGCTCAACCTCTCCCTGGTCAGGTATGCGGCGGCGCGGTTCCGCAACCGGTCCGAGGACATGGAGGACATCGTCCAGGTCGGCACCATCGGTCTGATCAAGGCGATCGACCGGTTCGACCTGTCACGCGAGGTGGAGTTCACCACCTTCGCGGTGCCCTACATCATCGGTGAGATCAAGCGGTTCTTCCGTGACACCAGCTGGTCCGTGCACGTCCCGCGCCGGCTCCAGGAGCTCCGGCTGGACATCGCCAAGGCGACCGACGAGATGTCCCGCACGCTGGGCCGGGCGCCCACCACGGCCGAGCTGGCGGACCGCCTGGAACTGAGCACCGAGGAAGTCGTCGAAGGACTCGTGGCCAGCAACGGCTACGCGGCCGCCTCGCTCGACGTCCCGGTGGACGAGAACTCCGAGGGCGGGGGCGGCACCTACGCCGACCGCCTGGGCGATGTGGATCCCGCGCTGGAAGGCGTGGAGAACCTGCAGGCCCTCAAGCCGTTGGTCGAGGATCTGCCGCCGCGCGACCGGAGGATCCTGCAACTGCGGTTCGGGGCGGAGCTGACCCAGGCGGAGATCGGTGCCGAGCTCGGTGTCTCCCAGATGCATGTTTCCCGGCTGCTGTCGAAGGTGCTGGCCCGGCTGCGCGCGGGGCTGCTCGCCCAGCAGTGAGGCGCATGAGCCGGGGCGCCGTCCGCCTGGCCTTCTGTGGGTCCTGCCGGGTCGGTGCGGACGTGCCGCGTCGGCCCGGGGCTGGTTTCCCGGGCGGGTGCGACGCCGGTCCACGGCTGACAGGTTCCTGCGGCACGGCGGAACCGGTGGCGGACCGCCCGCCACCGGTTCCGCCCGGCTCACTGCCCGGGCGCCGCTTCGGCGCGCATCCAGACGGCGCAGACGGTCTTGCCCTCGTCCCGCCGCCGGACCTCGACCCGCGTGGCGAGTTGCTGGACCATGTGCCATCCCATGCCGCCGCCACCGTCCAGATTGGGGGTGCGCGGGGCGGGGAGCACCTCACTGGTGTCGTCGATCTCCACCACGAGCCGGCTCTGGAAGGCCTGCACCCGCAGACGCCACCACCCGGCCGTGTGCTTCACCGCATTGCTCACCAGCTCCGACACCACCAGCATCACGGCGTCGGCATCCACCCATGGACAGACCTTCGTCAGGAAGTCGGCCGTGGCGTGCCGCGCCCGTGCGGCGCTTGCCTCATCGGACTCCATCACTACCATCCGCTGTCGCCTCCTCCGTTGCTCGTCGTCTGCCCCGGGAGCGGAGATCCATGGATCTCCGCTCCCACGTTTCGGCGCACCGGTCGCCTCGGCACACCGGCCACCTCCGGATACACCCCTGTCGGGGCCCCTGCACCCGCGCCGCCCGGCACCTCGGGGAGGGCACCGGCAGGCCCGGCGGACACGCGCTGCGGATCCGCGGCGTACGGGGCGGGGGCGCGGCTCATCCGGCGGTCTCCGCCGGCTCCGTACGGCCCCGTCGTGACAGTGCGGACGGCCACCAGTTCCAGCGGCCCAGCAGAATCACGGTGGCCGGCACCAGCAGCACCCGGACCAGGAACGTGTCCAGCAGAATGCCCATGGCGATCGAACCGCCCAGCTGCTTGATCTCCTCCGTGGCCCCGGTCAGCGCCGACACCCCGAAGGTCGCGGCGAGGATGAGCCCGGCGGAGGTCACCGTCGTTCCGGTGGCGTGCATGGCCAGGGCGACGGCGCGGCGCAGCGGCATCCGGTGGGCCTCCTCCCGGATCCGGCTCATCACCAGGATGTTGTAGTCCTCGCCCAGTGCCATCAGGAACACGAACATCAGGAACGGCAGCACGAAGTCGATGCCGGAGGCACCGGGAATCACGATGTACACGATGACGGCGAGCCCCAGCGCCGCGAAGTAGGACAGTGCGACGCTCACCACCAGGTAGAGCGGCGCGATCAGGCTGCGCATCACCAGCGCCAGCAGGACGGCGATGAGCACCAGCACGATCGGCACGATCTCCTCGAGGTCGTCGTCCGAGACCGTGCTGACGTCGTACGAAGCGGGGGCGAGGCCGTTCACCCCCGACTCGGAGGCCCCGGTCGCCTTCTGCACCCCGGTCACCGCGTCCCGGACGCCCGGAACCGCGTCGATGGCCGCGGTCGATTCGGGCGAGCCCGCGGTGAGTGTGGTGTAGAACTGCACGGTCCGGCCGTCCCCGCTGACGAACTGGGAGAGGGCGCGGTACGCCGCGTACTGGTCCGGCGAGACCGGGGTCCCCGCGGGCGGGGTCGCGGGCAGCTTTCCGGGGGGACCGAGCTCGCTGTACAGGGTGGACAGCTGCTGGACGGAGAGAGCCTTGCCGTTCGGGTTGAACAGCCCGTTGACCGAGGCGAACTCCGACTTCTCCGACGCCAGCCGGTTCTCGGCGTCCTGCACGGTGGCCAGATCGGTCCAGATCGAGTCCGGGTACTCGAGGAGCACGGAGGTGGGGGAGACGACGGCGGGCGGATAGTGCTCGGAGAGCTGCTGCTGCCCAGCGGCGGAGTCGCTGCCGCTGGGGCCGTTGGTGGTGCCGCCGAACCCGTCGGACTGATAGCTGAACACCCCCGTGGCCAGGGCGAGGAACACCAGGACCCCGACCACCAGGGTGGTCTTCGGACGGGTCAGCACATGGTCGACGACCCGCATCCAGCCGGTGTCCGGGTCGTGTTCGTGCTCGCGCAGCTTCCGCGGCCAGAAGAGGACCCGGCCGGAGATGGCCAGCAGGGCGGGCAGCAGCGTCAGCGCGGCCAGCAGCATGAGCGCCACACCGATGGCCAGCGCCGGTCCCAGGCCCGCGTACAGGCCGAACGAGGCCAGCATCAGACAGAGCAGGGCCCCGATGACCGTCCCCGCGGAGAAGGTGATCGACTCGCCGACCCGCTCCACGGCCCGGACGACCGCGTCCCGCGGGGCGGCCCCCTTCTCCATCTCCTCGCGCATCCGCAGGACCAGGAAGAGCCCGTAGTCCGTACCGGCACCCAGCAGCAGCACCGTCAGCATGGGGTGGGTGACGGAGGAGATGTCGATACCGGCCTCGGACGCCTCCGCGATCACCGGGCTCGCCATGGTGAGCACGAGCGCCGCGGGCGCCAGCGTGACCAGCGGCGCCAGGGCGGACCGCAGGATGATGTACAGCATCACCAGGATCACGACGTTCGACAGGATCTCCGTCAGCCGCTGCGCGTCGGCCTGCTCCCGCTGGTTGTCGACGGTGGCCGCGAGCTGCCCGGTCAGATGCTCGGTCACGCCCGGGCCCGGGTCGGACGAGTGGATCTCCCCCCGGATGTCGTCCACGATCCCGCCCGCCTCCGGGCTGCCGGCGGCGACATCCACCACCACAAGGGCCCGCTGTGCCCTGCCGTCCGTCGACAGGCCCTGGTCGCTCACCGAGGTGACGTGCGGCAGGCCCGCCACCTTGGCCTGGAGCTCCCGGAACGCCGACTGGTCGGACGCGTCGAGCGTGCCCTGGGAGGTGGCCCCGACGAGTGTGGCGCTGGACTGGCCGGGCGGTACGAAGGGGGCCGCGAGCCGCAGCGCCTGCGAGGTGCCGGTGTCGGAGGGGAGGAAGGAACTGTTGTCCGGGTTGGCGACCGACGTCAACGACGGAAACATGGCGATGCACACCGCCGCCGCGGCGATCCAGAGGGCCACCACGGCGTAGCGGAAGCGGACGGCGAAGGTGCCGATCCCGTGCATGAGAGCGAGCAAGGCTGCCTCCTGCTGCGGTCGGCGCAGACCGTCCCGGGGTGAAGTTCATCCAGGTTTGCACCACCTGACGGGCCCGGCAACGGGAGACACGGCCGCGGACCCGTCAACTCCCCGCTCACGTCGGCCGGTCCGGCCCGGGCCGGGTCACCCGGGTGCCGTAGTCCCGTCGGCCGGGCCCGGGAGGCCGGCCGCAGCGCCGAGCCCTCGCCGGCCCGCGCCCCTCACCCGGACGGCGTAAGCGCCGCGTTCCCCCTCTCCGGGCGGGCGGACCCGGACGACCACAGCCAGGAGCGGCGGCAGGCACCTCTCGACCCAGGCGGGGCCGCGGACCGGTGGGTTCACCCGGAGGGCGGGGTCCGGTGCCGGGTCCAGTCGAGCAACCGGGCCGCCGTCCAGGTGTTGATGACCCGCTCGGCCGGCACCCCGCACTCCTCCGCCCGGGCGCACCCGTTGATCTGCCAGTCGAGCTGGCCCGGCGCGTGGGCGTCGGTGTCGATCGCGAAGAACACGCCCGCTTCCACGGCCCGGCGCAGCAGCCGGCGCGGCGGATCCAGCCGCTCCGGCCGACAGTTGATCTCCACGGCCGTACCCGCCTCGGCGCAGGCCGCGAACACCTCGTCGGCGTCGAACGTGGACTCCGGCCGGCCACGGCCCGTCAGCAGCCGCCCCGTGCAGTGTCCCAGCACGTCGACCAGCGGGCTCCGGACGGCCCGCACCATGCGCCGCGTCATCTCCGCCCGTCCCATCCGCAGCTTCGAGTGGACCGACGCCACGACCACGTCCAGCCGGTCCAGCAACTCCTCGTCCTGGTCCAGTGAACCGTCGAGGAGGATGTCGCACTCGATGCCGGTCAGCAGCCGGAAGGGCGCCAGTGCCGCGTCGACCTCGGCGACCACGTCCAGTTGCTCGCGCAGCCGGTCCGCCGACAGCCCGCCTGCCACCGTCAGCCGCGGCGAGTGGTCCGTCAAGGCGGCCCACTCGTGCCCCAGCGCCGCCGCCGTCCGCGCCATCACCTCGATCGGGCTGCCGCCGTCCGACCAGTCGGAGTGGGTGTGGCAGTCCCCGCGCAGCGCCGCCAGCAGGTCCTCACCGCCCGACGTTCGCCCCGCTCCGGCCTCGGAGCGCAGCCGCTCCAGGTACGCGGGCTCCGTGCCCCGCAGCGCTTCCCGTACGACCTGCGCGGTCTTCGGGCCGAGCCCCTTCAGTGACTCCAGGGTGCCCGCGGCCGCCCGCCGTTCGACCTCCTCCGGGGGCAGCTCGGACAGCACCGCCGCCGCGGTACGGAAGGCCCGCACCCGGTAGGTGGGCGCCTGCTCGCGCTCCAGCAGGAACGCGATGGTCTCCAAGGCCGTCACCGGGTCCACGGTCCGCCCCTCTCCACCCGTCGCCCTCACCGCACCGCCACGGTGCTCGGGGCCGCGCCGCCACGGGGCTCCGGGCCGTGCCGGTGCCTCAGTGCTTGGCGCGGCTGGGCTGCACCCGCTTCGGTTCGCCGGCCGCCTTCGGATGCTCCGGCGGATACGGCAGGTCACCGAGGCCGTGGTCCCGCTCGTCCCGGGCGGCCAGCTCCAGCAGCGATTCGAGCCGGAACGCGTGCCGCTCCATGTCCGCGTGCACATCGCCCAGATCGGCGTAGCGCACCGGCATGGTGGCCAGGTCGAAGTCCCGCGGCCGGGCGTCGGGCACCTCGTCCCATTGCAAGGGAGCCGACACCGGCGCATGCGGATGCGGGCGCACGGAGTAGGCACCGGCGATCGTCCGGTCCCGCGCCGTCTGGTTGTAGTCCACGAACACCTTTTCGCCGCGCTCCTCCTTCCACCACTTGGTGGTGATGCGCTCCGGCGCACGGCGCTCCAGCTCCCGCGCGACCGCGATGGCCGCCCGCCGGACCTGGGTGAAGGTCCACTCCGGCTCGATCGGCACGAACACATGCAGACCCCGGCCGCCCGAGGTCTTCGGCCAGCCGCGCAGCCCCAGCTCCTGCAGCACCTCCCGCAGTTCCAGGGCGGCCCGCATCGCGTCCTCGTAATCCGTCCCCGGCTGCGGATCGAGGTCGATCCGCAGCTCGTCGGGGTGCTCGGTGTCCGCCCGGCGGACCGGCCACGGATGGAAGGTCAGACAGCCGAGGTTCGCCGCCCACACCACGGCGGCGGGCTCGGTGGGGCAGATCTCGTCCGCGTGGCGACCGCTGGGGAACGAGATCCGGCCGGTCGGGATCCACTCCGGGAGATTCTTGGGGGCCCGCTTCTGGAAGAACGATTCCCCCGCTACCCCGTCCGGGTAGCGCTCCAGTGTCGTCGGCCGGTCCCGCAGCGCGCGCAGCACCCCGTCGCCGACCGCCATGTAGTAGCGGGCGAGGTCGAGCTTGGTGAAACCCCGCTCGGGGAAGTACACCTTGCCGGGGTTGGACAGCCGTACCGGCCGTCCGGCCACGTTGAGCTCCACCGACTCTCCCATAGGGGCCACGCTAGGCCGCGGCCCGCCGGGGCGCCTCCCGGCGGGCGGGCCGCCCCGGCCGGGCCCACAATCGGGATCATGGATCTCCCGGTGATGCCGCCCGTGAAGCCGATGCTCGCCAAGTCGGTGGCGAGGATCCCGCCGGGCATGCACTACGAGGCGAAGTGGGACGGCTTCCGGGCCATCGTCTTCCGGGACGGCGACGAGGTCGAGATCGGCAGCCGCTCGGGCAAGCCGCTCACCCGCTACTTCCCGGAGCTGGTCACCGCGCTCCGCGACCAGCTGCCGCCGCGCTGCGTCACCGACGGTGAGATCGTGATCGCCCGCGGCGGCCGTCTCGACTTCGACGCCCTCCTGGAGCGCATCCACCCCGCCGACTCCCGGGTACGGCTCCTCGCCGAGACCACCCCCGCCGGGTTCGTCGCCTTCGACCTGCTCGCCCTGGGGGACGCCTCCCTCATGGACACCCCGCTGCGGGAGCGCAGGGAGGCACTGACCGACGCGCTCCGCCTCGCGGCGGATCCGGTCTTCACCGCTCCCGCCACCTACGACGTCGACCTCGCCGGGCGGTGGTTCCAGCAGTACGAAGGGGCGGGCCTGGACGGCGTCATCGCCAAGGACCCCGCGCTCGGCTACCGTCCCGGGGAGCGGGTCATGGCCAAGGTGAAGCACGAGCGGACGGCCGACTGCGTGGTGGCGGGCTACCGGCTGCACAAGTCCGGCCCCGTCGTCGGCTCGCTCCTCCTCGGCCTCCACGACGACCGGGGGCGGCTCCAGCACGTGGGCGTCTGCGCCTCGTTCCCCATGCGGCGCCGGGAAGAGCTGATGACCGAGCTGGAGCCGCTGCGCATGCCCTCGCTCGAAGGGCACCCATGGGCGGACTGGGTCAGCGAGGAGGCCCACGCGGACAGCCGGATGCCCGGCGCGCCCAGCCGCTGGACGGGGACGAAGGACCTCTCCTGGGTCCCGCTGCGCCCCGAACGCGTGGTCGAGGTGGCCTACGACCACATGCAGGGGGACCGCTTCCGGCACACGGCCCAGTTCCGTCGCTGGCGGCCGGACCGCGAACCGCGGGAGTGCACCTACGCCCAGCTCGAGGAGCCGGTCCGCTACGACCTCGCCGAGGTCCTGGGCGGCTGAGCCGGCTCACCTCCGCCCTCCCCACGCACCGGGAGCACCTGCCCGGCGGGGACCGCGCCGGGCCGGTGCCCGTACCCCGTCCGACCCGTGTGGACCCGGGGCGCGGTCTGCGCGATGCTGGATGCGGGGGACCCGACAGGCGTCGTGACCGTGCGGTCCGACACGACTGGCCGCGCCGCTCACACATCAGCGAGGCCGGAACGATGAGCGAGAACATGATGGGCGACGAGGTCTATCAACCGGACGGATCCGAGGTCCAGGACGACGCGGGTCTGCTGGAGCCGGAGGACACGCTCGAGGACCGCGGGGTGCGCGAGGTTCTGGACGAGGGGTACTCGCCCCCGGAGAGCCCGTGGGCGGTGGAGAGCCGGGGCACGACGGCGGGGGAGCAGCACCGGGGTGAGCCGCTGGAGGAACGGCTGGCCCACGAAGTGCCGGACGTGACGGAGCCCGATGGCGACGGTATCGGGGACCTGCCGGGCGGCGACGGCGAGTTGTGGGACGAGGAGGTCGGCGACCGGCGCGCCGGCCGGCTGGTCGCGCCGGACGAGGGTGCCCACTCCGACGAGGAAAAGGACATGGTCGCCAGCGACATCGGCATCGACGGCGCGGCGGCATCGGCCGAGGAGGCCGCGGTGCACATCGTCCCCGAGGGCGAACCGTCCGAACGCGCCTGACCGCGGCCCCCGTCGGGTGCGGCCGGCGGCGCCGCCGGCCGGCGACCTGCACTGTCGATCGGCGACCTGCACTGCCGACCGGTCACCCGAACCGCCGCGACCGCCCCGAGCGAGGTCAGCGGAGCCCGTGGCGCCGGACCGTGCAGAGGTGGGGCCGAGCCGGGCACCGGGTGGGTACCCGCACCGGCCGTATACCCGGCGCGTACGCTGCCGCTACGGCGCTCGGGCAGCGCCGCACACCCAGCGAGCCGCCCCGCGCGGCCGGTCTCCGAACGGATTGAGCGCCGGACCCCGCGCCTGCGTATCCACAGTCCGAACGGCGGCTGCGCCTTTCGGCCAGAATGTGGGCGAGGCGCGGCAGCAATCGGGCTTCGGAGCACGTCCCCGAGCGGAGGCCACGGCGGACGACCGTGGACGCTCCGCCACCACTTCTGGAGTTGAGCATGGACACGTTGGCACAGATCGGCGTCACCGGACTCGCGGTGATGGGCCGTAACCTGGCCCGGAACTTCGCGCGGCACGGCCACACCGTCGCCGTCCACAACCGCACCCCGGCCCGGACCCGGTCCCTCGTCGAGGAGTTCGGCCACGAGGGGACCTTCCTGCCGTCCGAGACCGCCGAGAGCTTCGTCGCCTCGTTGGAACGGCCCCGCCGGCTGGTCATCATGGTCAAGGCGGGCGGTCCGACGGATGCCGTGATCGACGAGTTCGCGCCCCTGCTCGAAGCCGGCGACATGATCATTGACGGCGGCAACGCACACTTCGAGGATACCCGCCGCCGCGAAGCCGCCCTGCGCGACCGGGGTATCCACTTCGTCGGCACCGGAATCTCCGGTGGCGAGGAGGGCGCCCTCAACGGCCCCAGCATCATGCCCGGCGGCTCCACCGAGTCCTACGCCGCGCTCGGCCCGCTGCTGGAGGACATCGCCGCGAAGGCCGACGACGGCTCCCCCTGCTGCACCCACATCGGTCCGGACGGAGCCGGGCATTTCGTGAAGATGGTGCACAACGGCATCGAGTACGCCGATATGCAGCTCATCGCCGAGGCCTACGACCTGCTGCGCCGCGTGGCCGGATATGAACCGGAGCGGATCGCCGAGACCTTCCGCACCTGGAACACCGGCCGGCTCGACTCCTACCTCATCGAGATCACCGCCGAGGTCCTCGCCCACACCGATTCCGCCACCGGCAAGCCGTTCGTGGATGTGGTCGCCGACCGCGCCGAGCAGAAGGGCACCGGCCGCTGGACCGTCCAGACCGCCCTCGACCTCGGCGTTCCGGTCTCCGGCATCGCCGAGGCGGTCTTCGCCCGCTCGGTGTCCGGCCACGCCGACCTGCGCCGGGCCGCCCGTACGCTGCGCGGCCCGGCGGGGCAGCCGATGGGCGCGGACGACGCCGAGCGCTTCGCCGCCCAGGTCGAACAGGCGCTGTACGCCTCGAAGGTCGTGTCCTACGCCCAGGGCTGGAACATGATCAGCGCGGCGGGCCGGGAGTACGGCTGGAGCATCGACCAGGGCGCCGTGGCCGCGATCTGGCGCGGTGGCTGCATCATCCGGGCGGCGTTCCTCGACCGGATCCGGGCCGCCTTCGCCGCGGACCCCCAGCTGCCGACGCTGCTGGCCGACAAGGAGTTCGCCGAGGAGATCGGCAACGCCCAGGACGCTTGGCGCGCCGTGGTGGCCACCGCCGTGGGCCATGGGGTGCCCACCCCCGGCTTCTCCGCGGCCCTCGCCTACTACGACGCCCTGCGCGCGGACCGGCTGCCCGCCGCACTGACCCAGGGTCAGCGCGACTACTTCGGGGCCCACACCTACCGGCGGACGGACCGGGAGGGCAGCTTCCACACCCTCTGGGGCGGCGACCGCAGCGAGGAGCAGACGGACTGACGGGGCGGGGGGGGGGGGGGGGGGGGGGGGGGGGGGGGGGGGGGGGGGGGGGGGGGGGGGGG
>NZ_JBYITE010000010.1:0-187174 GCF_057709105.1 Streptomyces sp. bgisy100 | reverse complement strand
CCCCCCCCACCCTCCCCCCCCCCCCCCCCCCCCCCCGCCACCAGGAGGAGACCGGATCCACGGTCGCCGAGAAGCTGCTCGCCGACTGGGAGTCCGCGGTCACCCGGTTCAGCAAGGTCACCCCGGCCACCTACAAGGCCGTGCTCGCCGCCAAGGACGCCGCCGAGCGTGCCGGACTCTCCGAGTCCGAGACCCACGAGAAGATGATGGAGGCGGCGACCCATGGCTGACCCGAAGGGCTTTCTCACCACCGGCCGCGAGGTCGCCGAGACGCGTCCCGTCGAGGAGCGCGTCAAGGACTGGAACGAGGTCTACAAGCCGGGCTCGCTGCTGCCCATCATCAGCAAGCAGGCCAGCCGTTGCATGGACTGCGGCATCCCGTTCTGCCACAACGGCTGTCCGCTGGGGAACCTCATCCCCGAGTGGAACGACTACGCCTACCGCGAGGACTGGGCCGAGGCGAGCGAGCGGCTGCACGCGACCAACAACTTCCCGGAGTTCACCGGGCGGCTGTGCCCGGCTCCGTGCGAGTCGGCGTGCGTGCTGGGCATCAACCAGCCCCCGGTGACCATCAAGAACGTCGAGGTCACCATCATCGACAAGGCGTGGGACTCCGGTGACGTCACCCCGCAGCCGCCCGAGCGGCTGTCCGGCAAGACCGTCGCGGTCATCGGCTCGGGCCCGGCGGGCCTGGCCGCCGCCCAGCAGCTGACCCGGGCCGGCCACACGGTCGCGGTGTACGAGCGTGCCGACCGCATCGGCGGTCTGCTGCGCTACGGCATCCCCGAGTTCAAGATGGAGAAGCGCCACATCAACCGCCGCATCGAGCAGATGCGCGCGGAGGGCACCAAGTTCCGTACCGAGGTGGAGATCGGCCGCGACATCGACGCGGCGAAGCTCCGCAAGCGGTACGACGCGGTGGTCATCGCGGCCGGCTCCACCACGGCGCGCGACCTGCCGGTGCCGGGGCGCGAGCTGAACGGCATCCACCAGGCGATGGAGTACCTGCCGCTCTCCAACAAGGTGCAGGAGGGCGACTTCGTCGCCCCGCCGATCACCGCCGAGGGCAAGCACGTCGTCGTCATCGGCGGCGGTGACACCGGCGCCGACTGCGTCGGCACCGCCCACCGCCAGGGCGCGGCCTCCGTCACCCAGCTGGAGATCATGGCCAAGCCGGGCACGGAGCGGAACGCCAATCAGCCGTGGCCGACCTTCCCGATGCTCTACAAGGTCACCTCCGCGCACGAGGAGGGCGGTGAGCGGGTCTACTCCGTCTCCACCACCCACTTCGAGGGCGACGAGGACGGGAACGTGCAGTTCCTGCACCTGGTCGAGGTCGAGTTCAAGGACGGGAAGCCGGAGCCGAAGCCGGGCACCGAGCGGAAGATCCCGGCCCAGCTCGTCACGCTGGCCATGGGCTTCACCGGTACCGACCAGGAGAACGGCCTCGTCCAGCAGTTCGGCCTGGAGCTGGACGCCCGCGGCAACGTCGACCGCGACGCCGACTTCGCGACCAACGTGCCCGGCGTCTACGTCGCCGGTGACGCGGGCCGCGGCCAGTCGCTCATCGTGTGGGCGATCGCCGAGGGCCGCTCGGCGGCCAAGGGCGTCGACCGCTTCCTGACCGGCCACAGCGCCCTGCCCGCCCCCATCCGACCGACGGACCGGTCGCTCACCGTCTGAGCCCCCGTCCGTCCGACCGCCTCCGGCCACGGAGCCGGCGCTCACCGCACGAGCCCGGTTCCGTCCCGAGGTGTCCCGTACAACGTCGTACGGAACAATCCGCGGCGCCTGTCTCCCCGACCGTAGGCAGGCGCCGTGGGCTGTCCGGGGGCGGTCGGTGCGGTGCTCTGCCGGTATTCCGCCCGCCCGCTCACCGCAAGCTGCCGATGCGCGGGAGGGGGCCGGGGCCGGAGGGGTGGGGGTTCCGGAAGCTTCCGTGTATTTGTGGCCCCCAGGGCCGTAAATATGCGTTCCGGAACCCCCACCCCGCAGGCCACGGCCCCCGGCCCATCCGCAACCCGCGCGGCACGGCCCCGCTCATCGCACCAGCCCCCCGCCCACCCCGCGGGCCGGTGGGCCCCGGCCCGGCTCACCGCACGGGCAGCCGCTCCCCGGTCGCCGCGTCCACCACCGTGCGGTCCCCGACCGCGTTCCGCAGCCGCACCGTGACCGGGTCGATGAGCAGCTGGTCCGTGCAGACGTCGACGTCCTTCGGCTTCTCCCAGCCCGCCACCACGACGAGCCGGTCCGTCTCGCGCACCCGGGCGCCCCAGTCCGTGACGCACGCCCCGTGACCCACCCGGACCGTGAGCGCGGGCCCCGCCGCGCCGCTCGGGTGCTCGGCACCCTCCAGCGGGAGCAGACCGGCATGGCGCCCCGGCACCGGGACGACGTCCGGCCAGTCGCGTTCGATCCGGTCGGCCCGGGCCTCGAAGCGCGCGTCACCCGCAGGCGCGGCGGAATCGCCGCTGCCGCAGCCCGCCGTCCCCACGGCCAGCGCCAGCAGCGCGGCCGCCGCCACCGCAGCCCATCGCATCGTTCCTCCCGCCGCCGGGGTGACGGACCGCTGTCCTGCCGCGCCCGGCCCGCTGCCGGCGCGCTCCGACGCGAGCCGCCACGACCGCCGGGACATCGACACCCCGCCGTCCCGCCCGGGAGCCGGGTGAGCGGCCCGAGCCGGGCCCGTCGCCGGACCGCGTGGCCCGTCGTCGGACCGCGTGGACCCGTCAGACCGCGTAGACCCGTTCGACGAACTCCGCCATCATGGCGTCCGGGATGTTCCGGGCGAGGTTGGCCTCGCTGATCATGCCGATCAGCCGGTGGCCGTCCCGTACGTCGATCACCGGCAGCCGCTTGATCTGGTGGGTCTCCATCGTCTCCAGGGCCTCGGTGATGGAGGCGTCCGCGTCGATCCAGAACAGCTGCCCGGCGAAGGCTCCGGCCCGCACGCCCCCCGGGGACATCCCCTCGGCGACACAGCGGACGGCGATGTCCCGGTCGGTGATCATGCCCTTGAGCCGGTTGTCCTCACCGCAGATGGGGACGCACCCCACGTCGAGATCGCGCATCATACGCGCGGCGTCGAGGAGTGTCTCGTTCTCCCCGACGCACTGAGTACCCTGGTGCATGACGTCGCGGGCCCTCATGGTTTCTGTCGTGGCCATGGCTCGCCCTTCCCTTCGGTGCGCTCCTTCTCCGCCAGATCCTTGAACTGGCGGAGGTCGTTCCGTACGAGTCGTTCGATCGCACTGGCCTGCGCGAATCCCTTCGGCCCGCCGAATTCCTCCTTGACCGTGTCCGGGTCGTACTCCACCCGGACCTGGATCCGGGTGTGCTCGGGGTCGAGCGGCAGGACGGAGAAGGTGCCCGCCAGATGCGGGGCGCCGTTCATGGTGCGCCACATCATCAGCCGCCCCTGGCCGCGGTCGAGGATCTCGGCGTCGAGCTCGTAGACCCGGTCCCCGGCGTGGATGTCCAGGTGTGCCCGGTGCCTGCCCTCCGTCCGCGCCTCCCGGACCCCGCCCACGAACCGCGGGTAGTCCTCGACACGGTGGAGACGGTCCCAGGCCACCCGCGCGGGGACGTCGATGTCGATCTGCTCTTCGAGCGTGCTCATCGGAGACCTCCAACCTGCTATCCAGGTTGCTCCGCCCCGGCAGGGGATGCGAATCGGCCCCGGGCCGCTCCCCGCCCCGTGGAACCCCGGTGGCGAGCGGGGACGCCGCACGGGTACGGAGCCCCCGCCGCACCGGTACCGAGGTCAGGTGTCGCAGTCGAGCACCGTGCGGCACAGCCCGCAGCGCGCCCGCATCCGCCCGCGGACGGGCACCCGGACGCGCTGCAGACAGGTGGGGCAGGGGAAGGTCACCCGCAGCGGGGAACCGCCCTCGAAGCGGTAGCCGCCACCGGGCGGGTGCGCGGCCCGGCCGCCGTGACCGTGCGGCGGCGGAACGGACCGCCCGCCTTGGGCCGCCCGGCGCTCCCGGGCGTACCGGAGCCGCCCGGACCAGCCGCCGGCGGTCAGCGGGGGCTGCTCCTCGTCGCGGCGGGCGAGCGCGCGGCCGGCGGTGTAGGCGGTGTACGCCTGCGGGCTGGTGAACCAGGGCGACGGGTCCTCTCCGAAGACCCGGGCGCGCTTGGCCAGCACGTACCCGAACTCCTCCGGGGTGAGATACCCCAGCTTCTGCGAGGTGACGGCGTCCTCGCGGAAGGCGTCCAGCAGCAGCCAGCCCGCCCCGAGATAGGTGGCGGCGGTGTCCGTCAGGATCTCGTTGTCGCGCGTGCCGGGGAACGACAGGTCCAGGCGGTGCAGATAGATGTGCGTCACCTCATGGGCGAGGGCCGCGCCGATGTCCCGGCGGTGGTCCCGGAACCGGCTGTTGAGCTCGACGAAGTACTCCGGACCGGCGGTGAGTTCGACGTTCGCGGCATGGTGCATGTCGCGGAAGCTCACGATGATGCGCGCTTCCGGCAGGCGCAGATGCTGCACCATCGCGCGGGC
Source organism: Streptomyces sp. bgisy100 (assembly GCF_057709105.1). Lineage (NCBI taxonomy): Bacteria > Bacillati > Actinomycetota > Actinomycetes > Kitasatosporales > Streptomycetaceae > Streptomyces > Streptomyces sp. bgisy100. Next base: position 182,670 of record NZ_JBYITE010000010.1, on the reverse strand, counting down.
CACCCGCTGGGCGCCGAGGTGCAGGTCGTCGGCGTCGGCGAAGGCCACCTCGGCCGGCAGCACGCTCGCGGGGAAGCTCTGCACCGTGTCGTGGGAGAGCCGTTGGTAGAGCGCGGTGATGGCCGACCGCACGGTCTCGATGTGCGGAAAGCCGTGCACCACGTCGCTGCCCGTTCCCGTTCCCACAGGTCAACTGTACGGTCGGCCGGCCCATAGCGGACGGAATGCGGCATCGGGTGGTATTGGCCTGAAATGGCGCTCAGAAATGGCTTGTTGGCGGCTCTTGTTGCGTACGTCACTCTCTCCTCATAATCCAAGGGCGCGTCTTGTGGACTCATCCCCCAGGGTCCGGAACGCCTGCGGTGTGCTGCCGTCACCCAAACGGAACCCCTTCGGCGGTCCCTTCCGGACTCCTGATTTGGCATGAGCCTGCCAAGAATGCGGGAGACCCCCCCACGAAAGGACTTCCGTTGAAGACCCTCGCCAGATCCCTGAAGAGATCCCTCGCCGCCGGCGCCGTCCTGCTGGCCGCCTTCACCCTCCAGCCGGGCACCGCCCAGGCCCGGCCCGCCACCGGAACCGCCACCCCGCCCGTCGTCGGCGGCACCCGCGCCGCCCAGGGCGAGTTCCCCTGGATGGTGCGCCTGTCCATGGGCTGCGGCGGCGCCCTCTACACCAAGACCATCGTGCTGACCGCCGCCCACTGCGTGAACGGCTCCGGCAGCAACAGCAGCATCACCGCCACCGCCGGCGTCGTCGACCTCCAGGCCGCCGGCGCCATCAAGGTCAAGTCCACCCGGGTCCTCCAGGCCCCCGGCTACAACGGCACCGGCAAGGACTGGGCGCTGATCAAGCTCGCCCGGCCCGTCGACCTGCCCACCCTGCCCATCGCCCGCACCACCGCCTACGACCAGGGCGACTTCACCGTCGCCGGCTGGGGCGCGGCCCGTGAGGGCGGCGGCCAGCAGCGCTACCTCCTCAAGGCCACCGTGCCCTTCGTCGACGACACCACCTGCCGGAGCGCCTACTCCGACCTGGTCCCCGGCGAGGAGATCTGCGCCGGGTTCATGGACCAGGGCGGGGTCGACACCTGCCAGGGCGACTCCGGCGGCCCCATGTTCCGCAGGGACGGATCCGGCGCCTGGATCCAGGTCGGCATAGTCAGCTGGGGCGAGGGCTGCGCCCGGCCCGGCAAGCCCGGCGTCTACACCCAGGTGAGCCGCTTCGCGGCGGACATCGCGGCCGGCGCCGGCCAGCTCGGCGGCTGAACCCACCGCCGAGCCGGCTCGGCGGCTGACCACCGGAACAACCCCCGGGAGACCCACCGGCGGGAGCTCATGAGGAGCGCCGCCGAAAGAACCCGGGGGAGCGGCCGACCACCGCGGGGAAACGACCGGCGCCCGTGCCGAGCACGGGCGCCGGTTCGTGTCCGCGGCTGCCGCACGCCGCCGGTGCGCATCCACCGCGGTCGCCGGGCAGCGCCGCGTATCCGCGGCTTCCGGCGCGGAGAGTCCAACACCCGTTCCCCTTTGTCCATGGGCCGCTCCCGGTCTCCCGCACCACTGTGTCGCCTGTGATCCGCAGCGGCCGGTGCCCTCGGCGCCGTGACGAGGAGGGGCGCGTGAACGCAGAGGCAGCGAACGGACCGGGGACCGGCCGGACGTACGGGCCGGCGGCCGGTCGCACACCGGGTCGCACACCTGAGCCCGAGCATGAGCCCGAATCTGAGCCCGAGCCCGAGCCCGGACCCGGACCCGGACCCGGGTCCCATCCCGCCCCCGGCCCCGGCCGCCGCGCCGTCGTCCTCACCGCCGCGCTCGCCGGCGCCGGCAGCGCCCTGGCCGGCGGCACCGCCGCCCACGCCGGGCCGGGGGAGACGGCCCTGCGCTCGGACGAGCTGGAGGTCCGCGTCGACACCCGCTTCCCCCGGGTCGTCGCGTACACCGACCGCGCCTCCGGAGCCGTCCTGCACGGCCACGCGGACACCTACCGGACCCTGGTCGTCGACGGCGTCGCCCACACCCCGGACGTCGCCAGCCGCGTCGGCGCCGCCCGGATCGGCTACCGGCTCACCCTCCGCGGCGGCACCACCCTCGACGCCGAGATCACCGTCAGCGGATGGCGCGTCGACTTCCGGATCACCCGCATCGACGACACCCCGGACCTGCGGGTGGGCACCCTCGAACTCCCGGGCCTGCGCTGGCTCGCCGTCCGCAGCGACCAGCCCGGCGCCGCCGTCCGCACCGCACGGATCGAGCTCGACAAGAACGGGGACGGCGACACCCACCTCCGCGTCACCGACGCCACCCCCGCCGACCCGGCGCCGCACGGCTGCGCCTACGCCGTGCTCGCCACCGGCCTCCTCGGCGGCGCGATCGAGAGCAACACCGTGTACGACAAGCCCTCCGGCCAGGCCGGCACCACCTGGGAGAACGGCCGCTTCCAGCGGCAGACGGTGCGCCACGACGGACTGGTGATCGCCGGGCTCGCCTGCGGCCAGTGGACCCACCGCGCGGCGACCGCCCCGGCCGACGACACCGAACCACTGCCCCACGTGGCGGTCGTCGTCACCCGGGACCGCAACGGCGACGGCCGGGTCGACTGGCAGGACGCGGCCATCGCCCTGCGCGACATCATGACCGACCCGCCCGGCGCCGACGAACAGCACCTGCGGGTCGTCCCGCACATCCCGTTCAACTTCGCCGGCCAGGCCACCAACCCGTTCCTGGCCACCCTCGACAACGTCAAACGGATCGCCCTCGCCACCGACGGACTCCGGCAGTTCACCCTGCTCAAGGGCTACCAGTCCGAAGGCCACGACTCCGCCCACCCCGACTACGGCGGCAACTACAACCGGCGCGCCGGAGGACTGCGCGACCTCAACGCGCTGCTGCGCTCCGGCAAACGGTGGAACAGCGACTTCGCCGTGCATGTGAACGTCACCGAGTCCTACCCGGTCGCCAACGCCTTCTCCGAGACGCTCGTCGACCCGGCCGACGAGCAGTGGGACTGGCTCGACCAGTCCTACCGCATCGACCAGCGCCGCGACCTGGTCTCCGGGGACGTCGTCCGCCGCTTCCGGCAGCTGCGCGAGGAGACCGACCCCGCCCTGGACATGCTCTACATCGACGTCTTCCGGGAGTCCGGCTGGACCTCCGACCGGCTCCAGCGCGAACTGCGCGCCCAGGGCTGGCGGATCACCACCGAGTGGGGGCACGGCCTGGAGCGGTCCGCACTCTGGTCGCACTGGGCCACCGAGACCGACTACGGACCCGACACCTCACGTGGCATCAACTCCCTGCTCATCCGGTTCGTCCGCAACCATCAGAAGGACGTCTTCGCCGACAAGTGGCCCACCCTGCTCGGCATCCCGCGCACCGGAAACTTCGAGGGCTGGACGGGCAAGGTCGACTGGCCCGCCTTCCACCGGCTGATCTGGACCGACAGCCTGCCCGCCAAGTACCTCCAGGCGTACCCGGTCCGCACCTGGACCGAGCACGAGATCACCTTCTTCGGTCCCACCCGCACCGCCGTCTCGGACACCGGCGGCACCCGCCGGATCACCACCGACGGGCGGCTGGTCTACGACGGCGGCAGCTATCTGCTGCCGTGGGAGCCCCGGAACGCCACCGACCCGGGAAAGCTCTATCACTTCAACCCCCGCGGCGGGCCCACGAGCTGGCGGCTGCCGCGCGGCTGGACGAACGCGCCCCGGATCGGCCTGTACCGGCTGACCGACCAGGGCCGGGAGCACCTGCGCGACCTTCCGGTCCGGGCCGGGCGGATCACCGGGGACGCCGAGGCCGGCCAGCCCTACGTCCTCTACCGCGACCGCCCGCCGCGGCTGCCGGACCCGCGCTGGGGTGAGCACACCCCGCTGAACGACCCGTCCTTCGCCTCCGGATCCCTGGACGCCTGGCAGGCCGAGGGGCCCGTCTCCGTGCGGCGCAGCGACCGCGGCGACCACGAACTGGTCGTCGTCGGCGGGGGAGCGGCCGCCGTCGGACAGCGGCTCGCCCGGCTCGCGCCCGGCAGCTACGCGGCATCGGTGGACGTGGAGGTCGGGGCGAGCGCCGGGGAGCGCCGCCGGGCCGCGCTGGAGGTCCGTACGGCCGACGGGGTCACCGCCGTCAACTGGACCGAGGTCTCCACCGTGGTGAACCGGGTGGCCGCCGACCGCAAGCACGGCACCCGCTTCCAGCGGATGTTCACCCGCTTCACCGTCCCCGAAGGCGGGGGACCGGTCCGGCTCACCCTGCGGGCCGCGGCCGGGGACGCCCGGATCCGGTTCGACAACCTCCGCGTCGTCGAGGCCCGGCCGCCAGCCCGGCCCGGCGCCCTGGTCTTCGAGGACTTCGAGGACGTGCCCCAGGGCTGGGGCCCCTTCGTGAAGGGGGACGCGGGCGGCGTCACCGACCCGCGCACCCACATCGCCCAGCGGCACGCGCCGTACACCCAGCGCGGCTGGAACGGCAAGGCCGTCGACGACGTCATCGACGGCACCCAGTCGCTCAAGTCCCGCGGCGAGAACGGCGGACTGGTCCACCGGACCGTGCCGCACACCGTCCGCTTCCTCCCCGGCCGCCGCTACCGGGTCGCGTTCCGCTACGAGAACGAGGCGGCGGGCCAGTACGCGTGGGTCACCGCCGTCGACGCGCCGGAGACGCGGGAACTCGACCGCATCCCGCTGCCCGTCGCGACCTCCCCGGCCGTCCTGGAGTACGAGTTCACCGCACCCGCCGAGGGCGACGCCTGGGTCGGACTCCACAAGACCGGCGACAGCGGCACCGCGGAATTCACCCTGGACGGCTTCACCGTCGACGAACTCGGGTAGGGGGGCCTTGCGCTCATCGTGCAACGGCCCCTGACACCCGGGTGCCCCGGGCCGGTCCGCTCCTCGTCGCGGACCGGCCCACGGCCCGCCCGGCGCCCCCTGGCGGACAGCCGGTCCAGGCGGGAGGATCAGCGGCCGGAGCGGGACCCGGGGCGAGGGAGCGTGCCATGTATCGGACCTGGATGCGGTACTTCACCCCGAGTCCGCTCCACCACCGGCTCGGCCTGGTCTGTCTCGGCGTCGGCCTGCAGCACGGCGCGCTGCCCGCCGTCGGCCCGCGCGTCCTCGGGCACCACGTGGCGGTCGTCGTCGGCGCCGGACGCGGCTGGTTCCGGGACGCCGCGGGCCACCGCCGCGACGTCACCGCGCCCGCCCTGCTGTGGCTCACCCCGGGCGTCGAGCACGCCTACGCCCCGGATCCGGAGACCGGCTGGGACGAGAGCTTCGTCGACTTCACCGGACCCGCCACCGCCACCTACACCGAACTCGGCTACATCGAGCCGGACCGGCCCGTGGTGCCGCTCGCCGACACCGCGGGCGCGCGTGCCGCCGTCGGGCGCATCGCCCGCGCCGCACGCCGGGGCAATCCGCTGTTGGAGGTCGAGACCTCGGCCGCCGTCCATGAACTGCTCGTCGCCCTGCGCCGGGCCCGCGCCGACGTGGGCGGGGACGGCCACCCCGTCCTCCAGGCCCTCGCCCGCGACGCCTTCCGGCCGCTGTCGGTGGCCGAGCACGCCGCCCGGCACGGCATGACCCCGGCCGAGCTGCGCAGCACCGTCCGCCGCGCCGCCGGGTGCAGCCCCAAGGACTATCTGCTCGGCGTCCGGCTCGGCCGGGCCAAGGAGCTCCTCGCCGCCACCGAACTGCCCGTCGCCGCCGTCGCCCGCCGGGTCGGCTACGACGATCCGGCCTACTTCAGCCGGCTGTTCGCCCGCCGGGTGGGGACGGCCCCGGTGCGCTTCCGCGAGCGGCAGGGCGGCACGGTGCCCGGCGGCTGGAGCGACCGCGTCCCCGACCCGGACCGGCCTCCGCTGCTGCGCGGCGCGGCGCCGGTCGGGACCGGGCCGGCCGGGGCGGTCCGGGAGACCGGCGGTGCCCGGGCGGCCGACGTCGCCGGAGCAGACGAGGACACCGAGCACGCACCCGGCACCCGCGCGTGACCGGGACCGGCGCCCCGGCGCCTCGTGCCCGGGGGACCGCACCGTGGTCGGGCGACAAGGGGAGGAGGACGCTCCTGTTACCGTGACCGCAGGTACCTCCGCCGTGACGCGCAACCGGGAGACCCGCTCGATGACCGATCAGTCCGTGAACAGCTCCCCGCTCGACGACGAAGCCGTCCGGGCCGAACTCGAGCGGTTGCGCAACAGCATCGACAACATCGATGCGGCCGTCGTCCACATGCTGGCCGAGCGCTTCAAGTGCACCCAGCAGGTCGGCCGCCTCAAGGCCACGCACGAGCTGCCTCCGGCCGACCCCGCGCGCGAGGCACGGCAGATCGCCCGGCTCCGCGAACTCGCCGAGAGCGCCAAGCTGGATCCGGCCTTCGCCGAGAAGCTGCTCAATTTCATCATCGCGGAGGTCATCCGCCACCACGAGACGATCGCCCGCGGCTGAGGCCCGGTCCCGGCCCGGCCCGGTGGGGCACGCACGCCCCGCCGGGGGACCCTTCGGCAGGCTCCCCGGTTCCCGGCCGCTGGCCGCTCGCCGCCGGGCTCCGCGCCCCGAGGCCCGACGCTCGCGCGGTCGCCCCCGGCACCCCGGCCCGGCCGGAGCACCGCCGTCGTCAACCCCGCTGCACCGCCCACCGGCCATGCGGCAGCATGTCAGCCATGTCCGTACTCACGCGCGACGAAGCGCAGATCCGCGCCCGCATACTCGAAGTCCACCGCTACACCCTCGACCTCGATCTGACGCGCGGCGACGAGCTGTTCGGCTCGACCACCGTCCTGCGCTTCACCGCCCGCGAGGCCGCGGACACCTTCGTCGAACTGCGCCCCGTCGTTCTCCACCGCGCGGTGCTCGACGGACAGGAGCTCGACCCGGCCGGCCTCGCCGACGGGCGGCTGCCGCTCACCGGCCTCACCGCGGGCGTCCACGAGCTGCGCGTCGAGGCCGACATGCGCTACTCCCGCACCGGGGAGGGCATGCACCGCTTCACCGACCCGGCCGACGGCGAGACGTACCTGTACTCCATGTGCGGCATGGCCGAGGCGCCGGCCGTCTTCGCCGCCTTCGACCAGCCCGACCTCAAGGCCGTCTTCGAGGTCGCCGTCACCGCGCCCCCGGCCTGGACGGTGCTCGGCAACGGCATCGCCGGCCGCCCCGCCGAAGGCCGCTGGACGTTCACGCCCACCCCGCCGCTCAGCACCTACCTGCTGGCGCTCGCCGCCGGGCCGTACCACTCGGTCCGGGCCGAACACCGCGGGCTGCCGCTCGGCCTCCACGTACGGCGGTCGCTCGCCCCCCACCTCGACGCCGACGCCGACGAGATCCTGGACATCACCCGCCGCTGCTTCGACCGCTACCAGGACATCTTCGACGAGCCCTACCCGTTCGACTCCTACGACCAGGCCTTCGTCCCGGAGTTCAACTTCGGCGCCATGGAGAACCCCGGACTCGTCCTCTTCCGCGACGAGTTCATCCACCGCTCCGCCGTCACCGACACCGAGCGGCAGACCCGGGCCATGGTGATCGCCCACGAGATGGCCCACATGTGGTTCGGCAACCTGGTGACCCTCACCTGGTGGGACGACATCTGGCTGAACGAGTCCTTCGCCGAGTACCTGGGCTTCCAGATCCTCACCGAGGCCACCTCCTACACCGGGACCTGGACCGACTTCGCGGTCACCCGCAAGAGCTGGGGCTACGACGCCGACCAGCGCCCCTCCACCCACCCCGTCGCACCCGAACCCGACGCCGTCCCGGACACCGTCGCCGCGCAGCTCAACTTCGACGGCATCTCCTACGCCAAGGGAGCCGCCGCCCTCCGCCAGCTCGTCGCCTGGCTCGGCGAGAAGGTCTTCCTCAGCGGCATCAACGACCACTTCGCCCGCCACCGGTTCGGCAACGCCACCCTGGCCGACTTCATCGACTCGCTGTCCCGCGCCTCCGGCCGGGACGTCCGGGCCTGGGCCGACCGCTGGCTGCGCACCACCGGCATCGACATCCTCACCCCGGCGGTCGAGGCGGACGGCACCGACTGGCGGCTGGAGGTCCGGCACAGCGGCAGCCGGCCGCACCGGATCACCGTCGGCGCCTACGGGCACGCCCCCGCCGATCCGGGCCGGCTCGTGCTCCGGGACCGCTTCGAACTCGACATCCCGAAGGACGGCGACCCCGGCCCGCTCACCTTCGCCGGCCCCCGCCCGGACCTGCTCCTCCTCAACGACCAGGACCTCGGCTACACCAAGATCCGCCTCGACCCCGGCTCCTGGGAGACGGCCGTCCGGTCCCTCTCCGGGCTGCCCGACCCGCTCACCCGGGCGGTGCTCTGGAACGCCGCCCGCGACATGGTGCGCGACGGCGAACTCCCGCCCGCCGTCCACCTCGACGCGGCCCGCACCCACCTGCCCCGGGAGACCGACACCGCGATCGTCCAGGGCGTGCTGGCCTTCGCCCGCACCTGGATCGCCGACCGCTTCCTCCCCCCGGAGGACCGCCCCGCCGCGCTGACCGTCCTCACCCGGATCTGCCGGGACCTGCTCCGGCTCACCGAGGACGGATCGGCGCCCGGGCTGCGGCTCACCGCCGTCCGCACCTTCATCGACAGCTCCGTCGACCCCGACACCCTGCGCGACTGGCTGACGGCGGGCGCCGTCCCCGGCAGCCCCGAACTCGACCCCCAGCTGCGCTGGCGGATCCTCGGCAGGCTGGCCGTCCTCGGCGCGGCGACCCCGGCGGACATCGACGCCGAACTCGGCCGGGACCCCGGCGCCACCGGCCGGGAAGGGGCCGCCCGCTGCCGGGCCGCGCTCCCGGACCCGCGGGCCAAGGAAGCGGCCTGGGCGGCCATGTTCGACAGCGACGAGCTGTCCACCTACCTGGTCGCGGCCACCGCCGACGGCTTCTGGCACCCCGAACAGCGCGACCTCCTGCGGGACTACGTGCCCCGCTGGTTCCCCGCCGCGGTGGCCGCCGCCGAACGCCGCGGTCCCGCCGTCGCCGACGCCCTGGGCCGCCACGGCTTCCCGGCCGTGGTGGCCGACGCGTACACGCTGAGGCTGGGGGAGAAGTACCTGGCCGCCGCCCGGCCCGTCCCGGCGCTGCACCGCAAGCTGACCGATCTCCTCGACGACCTGCGGCGCGCCCTGCGTGTCCGGGACGGGGCCGTCACTCCCGGCTGACCTGCCGGAACGCGTCGGAGGGGGACCCGGGCCGGGTCCCCCTGCGAACACGCTGCGGATCCCGCCCGTCACCCCAGGAATTCGGCAGGCACCATGCCGGATTCCCGTGCTTGACCATGACACCGTGTGAGGTGCTGGACTCGGAGGCACCATGTTCGCCATCGGAGACTTCGCCCGCCACGGCCGCGTATCGGTCCGCATGCTGCGCCACTACGACGCCATCGGACTGCTGGCCCCTGCCCGCGTCGACCCCGCCACCGGCTACCGCTTCTACACCGCGGCCCAGCTCGCCCGGCTCAACCGCATCATCGCCGTCAAGGACCTCGGCTTCACCCTTCAGCAGGTGCGGGCCATCCTCGACGAAGAGGTCGGAGCCGAGGAGCTGCGCGGCATGCTGCGGCTGCGCAAGGCGGAGCTCGAGGAGGCGATGGCCGCCGCCGCGGGGCGACTGGCCCAGGTCGAGGCGAGGCTCCGGTCCATCGAGAGCGAGGGACACATGCCCGCCGACGACATCGTGCTCAAGAGCGTCCCCCCGGTGCGGGTCGCCGAGCTCACCGGCACCGCCGCGAGCTACGGGCCCCAGGACATCGGCCCCGTCATCCAGCCCCTCTACGAGGAGCTCTGCCGCCGCCTGGCCGCCGCGGGGGTCACCCCCGCCGGGCCCGGCATCGCCTACTACGAGGACTCCCCGGACGGCGAGGGCACGATCGTCGTCCACGCCGGGCTGACCGTCACCGGCGACCCGGGCGACGGCCACGGCTTCGCCGTCGTCGACCTGCCCGCCATCGACAGCGCCGCCACCACCGTGCACCGCGGCTCCCTGCAGGGCGTGATGCCGACGGCCCAGACCCTGGCCCGCTGGATCGACACCAACGGCTACCGCTCCGCCGGATACGCACGCGAGCTCTACCTCGAATGCCCGGAGGACGTCGACGCGTGGGTGACCGAACTCCAGGAACCGGTCACACCCGCCTGAGGGGTCCCCGCACGATGCCCGCCCGGGTCGCGCGGCCCGGCACCGCGGCGAGGGTGCGGCACCGGACCACGCCACCTCATCGGCCGCTCTTCGTGCAAGGCCACCTGAACCACACGCCTCCTCGGCGCGTAACTCCCTGTGGAGTCCACACCACACCCCTGACGGTGTGTCCGGTCCGCTCCTCGCGAGCGGCCGGACCACCGTTCTCCTTCGCCACCCGGGGAGCCCCCGCAGCCCGCACCCGAGGCACACCCCCACAGCTGCCCCGCCACCCCCGTCCTCTACCAGCCGACGTAATCCGACGTCCAAGCCCCGGACAGCAGTCCCCCTTTCGAGTCCGATCACCGTGCTTGGCCGGGCTTCATCCGCCATGCTTGCTCAGACTCGAGTGCGCCCGGCCGACGCACCCGGTCCGCCCGAACGCCCCACCACCCGAGGGACACACCATGCCCACGCCCCCCGACGGCACCCCCCTCACGCCGCTCGCCGGAGGCGCCGACGGCCCGCGGCAGCTCCGTCCCCTCCTGGACACCGTCCTGGAAGCCCTCGCGTCCGGCACCACCGCCCGCGGCGGCCCCTTCCCCTCCGGCGGCCCCGACACGGTCGCCCACCGGATAAGGACCGCGGCCGAACCGCTGATCCCCGAAACCGGCGTCGGCTCCCACCCCGCGCTCCGGTCCCTCGTCCACGCCCTCGCCGAAGGCGCCGCCGACCCGGCCGACCCGCACTGCGCGGCCCACCTGCACTGCCCGCCGCTCGCCGTCGCCGCGGCCGCCGAACTCGCCGCCGCCGCACTCAACCCCTCCATGGACTCCTGGGACCAGGCCCCCGCCGCCTCCACCCTCGAATCCCTCGTCTGCCGCGGACTGGCCACCGAGGTGTTCCCGCACGGCGACGCCCCCGACGCGCTCGTCACCACCGGCGGCACCGAGTCCAACCAGCTCGCCCTGCTGATCACCCGCGAACTCACCCGCGACCGCGGGCCCCTCCAGGTCGTCTGCGGAGCCAACGCCCACCACAGCGTGCGCCGCGCCGCCTGGCTCCTCGGCCTGCCCCGGCCCGTCGTCCTCCCCACCCCCGCCGGCATCCTCAGCCCCACCGCCCTCGACGCAGCCCTCGGCCGGCTGAACGGCCCCGGCCTCGCCATCGCCACCGCGGGCACCACCGACACCGGCGAGATCGACCCGCTGCCCCAGCTCGCCGACGTCTGCGCCGCCCACGGCACCCGGTTCCACGTCGACGCCGCCTACGGCGGACCGCTCCTCTTCAGCCACACCCTGCGCAACCGGCTCGACGGCCTCTCCCGCGCCGACTCCGTCACCCTCGACCTGCACAAACTCGGCTGGCAGCCGGTCGCCGCCGGCCTCCTCACCGTCCCCGACGCCGCCGTGCTCGCCACCCTCGACCACCAGGAGGACTACCTCAACGCCCCCGACGACACCGAGGCCGGCATCCCCGACCTCCTCGGCCGCTCCCTGCGCACCACCCGGCGCCCCGACATCCTCAAGATGGCCGTCACCCTGCGCGCCCTCGGCCGCACCGGGCTCGCCGAACTCGTCGACCACACCTGCGCCGCCGCCCAGCGCCTCGCCGACCTCGTCGAGGCCCGCCCCGACTTCGTCCTCTACGAGCGGCCGACCCTCAGCACCGTCCTCTTCCGGCCCGACGGGGCAACCGACGAGCAGGTGGCCGCCGCCCGCCGCAGCCTGCTCACCGAGGGCCGCGTCGTCCTCGGCCGCGCCCACGCCACGGACCACCGGGACGGCACCGAACGGCTCTGGTTCAAGGCCACCGTCCTCAACCCGCACACCCGGCCGCCCGACCTGGAGGCCCTGCTCAAGATCGTGGAAGGAACCACCGCGAGATGACCACCGAGAACGATCAGCCCCTGGACCTGGTGGGCATCGGCATCGGCCCGTGCAACCTCTCCCTGGCCGCCCTCGCCCACGGCGTGCCCGGCCTGCGCACCGCCTTCTACGACCAGCGGCCGTCCTTCCAGTGGCATCCCGGTCTGCTCATCGAGGGCGCCACTCTCCAAGTGCCGTTCCTGGCCGACCTCGTCACCATCGCCGACCCCGCCAGCCCCTGGTCGTTCCTCAACTACCTCAAGACCCGCGAGCGGCTCTTCCCCTTCTACTTCGCCGAGCGCTTCCACATCCAGCGCGCCGAGTACGACGCCTACTGCCGCTGGGTCAGCGAACAGCTCCCCGGACTCCACTTCGGCCACCACGTCGACGCCGTCCGCCGGGATCCCGAACGCGGCCTGTTCGAAGTCGACTTCACCCAGCTCGGCCCGGACGGCGAAGCCGAGGCCCTGGGCCGCACCTACGCCCGCAACCTCGTCCTCGGCATCGGCACCACTCCCTATGTCCCCGAGCCGCTGCGCCCGCTCACCGACGCCCCGGACGTCCCCGTCGTCCACTCCTCCGACTACCTCGCCCACCGGGACCGGCTGCTCCGCGGCGACCACCTCACGGTGATCGGCGCCGGCCAGTCCGGTGCCGAGGTCTTCCTCGACCTGCTGCGGGCCCGCCCCGCCGGACGCGAGCGGCTGACCTGGCTCGCCCGGACCCCCGCCTTCGCGCCCATGGAGTACAGCAAGCTGGGCCTGGAGCAGTTCACCCCCGACTACACCCGCTTCTTCCACGGCCTCGCGCAGCCGGTGCGGGACGAGCTGCTGCCGCGGCAGTGGCAGCTGCACAAGGGCATCGACCACGAGACCCTCGCCGCCATCCACGACGAGCTGTACCGGCGCACCCTGCACGGCGGCTGGCCGGACGCCGTGCTCACCCCCGGTGTCTCCGTGCGCACCGCCGGACGCGTCGCCACCACCCAGGTCGAACTCCATCTGGAACACGGACAGCAGGGCACCCGCAGCCGGCTCACCACCGACGGCGTCGTCCTGGCCACGGGCTACCGGGAGAGCCGTCTCGACACGGTCCTCGGCCCGCTGGACGCCTATGTGCACCGGGACGCCGCCGACCGGCCGCAGATCGACGAGCAGTACCGGCTCGTCCTGGACCGCAGTGTGCAGGGCTCGGTCCACGTGCAGAACGCCGAGCGGCACACCCACGGCGTCGGCGCCCCCGACCTCGGCCTGATGGCCTGGCGCAGCGCCGTCATCCTCAACTCGCTCCTCGGCAGGACGGCCTACCCGCTGCCGTCGCGGACCGCGTTCACCACCTTCGGCCTGACCCCGGGGCCGGGCAGCGGGCAGGTGCCCGACCAGCGCGGCCGACTCGTCCGCACCCGGGCCTGACCGCACCGCGGAACCGCCCCCGGCGCGGGTGGCACGCGGGGCGCCGGGAGCCCCGGGGCCGCGTCACCCCGGGGCTCTCGTCACCGGCCGCCGTCAGAAGACCGGGGTGCCGTCCCGGGTCAGCCGCCAGTCCACCGAGGCGAACCGCGCGCCGTCGATGGTGCCCTGAGCCTTCACCCAGGTGATGATCGTGTTGCGGATCTCGTCGGAGTTCGCCCACAGCTGCCGCGCCTTCGCGATGTGCGGGAAGTTGCCGCCGCCGCTCGCCCGGTAGTTGTTCACCGCCAGCACGAACTGTGCCTTCTCGTCCAGCGGCTTGCCGTCGTAGGTCAGCCTGCCGATCCGGGAGCCCGGCTCCCGGGCGATGTCGATCTCGTAGCCGAGGCCGCTGATGACGTCGTAGTTGTAGTCCGGGGTGTTCCCGGCGTTGGTCAGCTTCGCCGGGTCCACCTCGCCGCCGGCCGGGGTGGTGACGTAGTACCGCGCCGAGAACTCCAGGTACTCCCTGAGCTGGGCGCCGGTCAGCAGCCGCGCTTCCAGGGTGTTCTCGAACGGGTAGAGCCCGGCGACCTCGCGGATCGTGACCTTCCCCGCCGGGATCGCCGCCGTGCGGGAGAAGCAGGACGCCTGGGAGAGCACGGGCAGCGCCGCGTGCTCGGTGCCGGCCAGGGCCGCCTTCACCGTCTCCGCCTGGACGTGGTTGATGAAGTCGAGGACCGGGACGTCCTTGTACGGGGCCTCGGCCGCGGCCATCGCGGCGGTGGAGGTGCCGATCACCTGGTTCACATACCGCACCACCTTCGCGTGCTCGTCGCCGAGCAGCCGGGTGATCCGCCGGTCCTCGGCGGCGGCGTTGGAGTTCAGCACCTTCGCCGAGACCGACTCCACGGCCCAGCGGCCCTTCCGCCACACCAGGCCGAAGTCGAAGAGCGTCAGCCGCTGGCCCCACTTCAGCGGCTCGGACAGCACGACCTCCCGGCCGGTCTCCTTGTTGGTGACGCGGTACTCGGGGATCTCGGTGTGCGCGTGGCCGACGAGGATCGCGTCGATGCCCGGCACCTGCTCGGCGACCAGCGCCGCCGCGTTCTCGATGTGCGGCAGCTGGTCGCCGTACGAGGAGGTGCCGCTGCTGCCCGAGTGCGCGGACACGATCACCACGTCGGCGCCCATCGACCGCAGCCGCGGCACGTACTTCGCCGCCTGCTCCTCCAGCCCCGGGAAGGTCATCTTCCCCTGCACGTTGGCCTTGTCCCAGATCGCGATCCCGGGGTTGGTGAGCCCCAGGACGGCGACCTTCACGGTGCGGCCGCACGGGGTGCGCAGCCGGGTCGTCCAGTACGGCGGGAACGCCGGGGTCTGCGTCCGTGCGTCGAGGGCATTCGCGCCGAGCAGCGGGAAGTCGCACTGCTCCTCGAACTTCCGCAGCACCGGAATGCCGTAGTTGAACTCGTGGTTGCCCAGTGCCGCCGCGTCGTACCCGATGGCGTTCATGGCCTGCGCCATGGGGTGGACCGGGCCGCCCGCGCCGGTGATCGGGTCGACCTTGGCGTAGTAGTAGGAGAGCTGAGTGCCCTGGATGGTGTCGCCCGCGTCGATCAGCAGGGTGTTGTGCCGGCCCTTCTCCTTGCGGACCTGCTCGACCAGGGTGGCGATCTTGGCGAGGCCGACGTCGTTGTGCTCCTTGTCGTCGAACTCCTTGTCCGTGAAGTAGTCCCAGTTGAAGACGTTGCCGTGCAGATCGGTGGTGCCCATGACGGTGAAGGAGTACCGCTGCGGGGGACGGCCGTGGCCCCGCGCCTCCGCGGGCACGGCGGCGCCCGCGAGGGCGACCCCCGCTCCGGTCGCCGCGGTGCGGCCCAGGAACTTCCTTCGGTCGATCGACATCTACGGGCTCCTTGTTCAGCTGTGTGCGCGTCCGCACGAATACGACGCGCGTAGATTCTGGCCCGGCGCGCCCCGCCCGCAACAGCCCCGCCGGATCTCTCTTCGATGACGGATCCCAACCTGGTCGCGCCTCAACTGCCCGCGCCCCGCCCCTTGTACGGCCCGGGGCACCAGGCCGCAGGCCGCCACCGCCCTGCCACAGTGGGCGGCATGACCACACCCGAACCCGCCCCGTACGGCACCCCCGAGAGCCCCCGCGTCGCCGTCCGCGGCGAAGCCCGCCTGGAGGCGGACCCCGAACTCGCCCGCATCTCCGTCACCGTCGAGGCCCGGGGCGGCGACCGGAAGGCGGCACTCGACGACCTCGCCCGCCGCAACTCGGCCGTCCTGGACCTCGTCACCTCCTACGGCGAGGCGGTGCACAAGCTGGAGACCGGCTCCTTCGTCATCACCCCGGAACTGGCCCAGAAGGGCCGCGGGGAGCGCGTCAAGGCCTACCACGGCCGGGTCCACATCACCGCCACCCTCACCGACTTCACCGTCCTCGGCGACGTCGTCACCCGCCTCGCCGACCTCGACCTCACCACCGTCAGCGGCCCCTGGTGGTCCCTGCGCCCCGGCTCGACCGTCCACCGGGACGTCCGGCAGCGGGCCGTGCGCGCCGCCGTCCGGCGCGCCCGGGAGTACGCGGAGGCGCTCGACGCCCGCCTGGTGGCGCTGGTCGAACTCGCCGACGAGGGAGCCGAGAGCACCGCCCCCACCCCGCGCGGCCCCGGCCGGCCGGGCGGCCCCGCGCCCCAGGGGCTGTCCGGTGCCGCCCCGGGCCCGGTCCTGGACCTCCAGCCGCAGCGGCAGACCGTCTACGCCCGGGTCAACGCCCGGTTCATCATGTCGCCCCCACAGCTCTGACGGTTCCGACCCCTCCGAAACCGTTGGCCATACCCGGCGGCCCGGCAGCACAAACACACCTTCTGGTAAGGAAGTTGAGCACAGCCGGGCCGCTGTGCGTATTGGATGGTGTGAGGTGCTATGTAAAGAAAGGTGAGGCTGACCTAACCAACTGGTGCAGGAGTGTGGAACGCCTCACAATCCGCCGCTCCGACGAGCCCCGACCGGGACGCACGCCGTCAGAGAGGCAAGCAGGCACCCCAATGCACGGAGGAACCGATGACGCCGCCCGGACACCTGTCCACCCGTGAAGAGCCCCTGGACCTGCTCGGGATCGGCGCCGGCCCCTTCAACCTCTCCCTCGCCGCCCTCGCCGACGGAGCCCCCGGACTCACCAGCGCCTTCCTCGACCAGCGCACCCGCTTCCAGTGGCACCCCGGCCTGCTCATCGACGGCGCCACCCTCCAAGTCCCCTTCCTCGCCGACCTCGTGAGCCTGGTCGACCCCAGCAGCCCCTGGTCCTTCCTCAACTACCTGAAGACCCGCGAACGGCTCTTCCCCTTCTACTTCGCCGAGCGTTTCCACATCCCCCGCGCCGAATACGACGCCTACCTACGCTGGGCGGCCGGCGAACTGCCCACCGTCCACTTCGGACACCAGGCCGACCTCGTCCGCTGGGACCCCGCACGCCAGGCCTTCGAAGTCGACTTCACCCGCCTCGACGCGGACGGCACCGCCGAAGGACTCGGCCGGATCTTCGCCCGCAACATCGCCCTCGGCATCGGCACCGCCCCCCACATCCCCGCACCCCTGCGCGCGCTCGCCGACGACCCCGCGGTGCCCGTCCTGCACTCCGCCGACTACCTCCACCACCGCGACCGGCTCCTCGCCGCCCGCCACATCACCGTCGTCGGCTCCGGCCAGTCCGGCGCCGAAGTCCTCCTCGACCTCCTCCGCGCCCGCCCCGCCGGCCACGAAGGACTCACCTGGCTCGCCCGGACCCCCGCCTTCGCGCCCATGGAGTACAGCAAGCTCGGGCTCGAACAGTTCACCCCCGACTACACCCGCTACTTCCACGGGCTCCCCGAAGCCACCCGCGACCAGGTCCTCCCCGGCCAGTGGCAGCTCTACAAGGGCATCGACCACGACACCCTCGCCGCCGTCCACGACGAGCTCTACCGGCGCACCCTGCACGGCGGCTGGCCCGACGTGACCCTCACCCCCGGCCTCGACGTCACCACCGCCGAGCGCGCCCACGGCCGCATCGACCTGACCGTCCACCACACCCAGCAGGACACCCGGGCCACCCTCACCACCGACGCCGTCGTCCTCGCCACCGGATACCGCGAACGCCCCCTCGACGGCCTCCTCGCCCCCCTCGACGACCACATCCAGCGGGACGAAGCCGGACGCCCCCGCGTCGACACCCAGCAGCGCATCGTCCTCGACGACCGCATCCCCGGCTCCCTCTTCGTACAGAACGCCGAACGCCACACCCACGGCGTCGGCACCCCCGACCTCGGACTCGCCGCCTGGCGCTCCGCCGTCATCGTCAACGCGCTCACCGGCCGCGAGATCCACCCGCTGCCGCGGCGCACCGCCTTCACCACCTTCGGCCTGGACGGAACCCCCCACATTCCCTCCCGCACCCGGGCCGGCGCACAGAAAGAGACCCCATGAGCCCGACCCTGCAGGACCGTCCCGCACCCGACCGGCTCCGCCACCGCACCCCCGCAGAAGCGGCCGACACCGCCGCCACGGAGAACCTCCTCCGCTGCTGGGTACGCGAGAACGGCATACCCCGGCCGCCCGACGACATCCTGCGGCTCCACCTCCCCTCCGCCGGCACCACCCTCCAGGCAACCGTCCTGCACTGGTCCGCCGCCGGCTGGCACCGCTTCTGCGGCGCCCGCCTCGCCACCGGCGCACCCGCCCCCGCCACCCTCGTCGCCGCCCTCCTCGCCACCGAGGCCGCCCGCGGCGAACCCGGCGCCGTCACCGACCTCACCGGCCGCGTCACCGACTCCGTGCGGCACGTCGAAACCTTCATCCGCACCCGCGCCGAACACCCCGAGGACCCCGCCGGCACCACCCCCTTCCTCGCCGCCGAACAAGCCCTCATCACCGGCCACCCCCTGCACCCCACCCCCAAGAGCCGCCTCGGACTCACCGACCGCGAGACCAGCCGCTACTCACCCGAACTCCGCGGCAGCTTCCCCCTCCACTGGTTCGCCGCCGACACCTCCGTCGTGCACACCGACACCGCCCTCGACCGCACCACCCAGCAACTCCTCACCGAACTCGCCGGCCACGACGCGCCGAAGCCGCCCCCCGGCACCCGCCTCGTCCCCGCCCACCCCTGGCAGGCCCAGGACCTCCTGCGCCGCCCCGCCGTCCAGGACCTCCTCGCCGCCGGACTCCTCCACGACCTCGGCCCCGCAGGCCCCGCCTGGTCACCCACCTCCTCCGTGCGCACCCTCTACCGCGCCGACGCCCCCGTCATGCTGAAGTTCTCCCTCGGCCTCGACATCACCAACTCCCGCCGCGAGAACACCCGCCCCGAACTCCACCGCGGCCTCGCCGTCCACCGGCTCCTCGAAGCCGGCCTCGACAGCGCCCTGCGCGCCGCCCACCCCGGCTTCGGCATCGTCCGCGACCCCGCCTGGATCGCCGTCGACACCC
This sequence comes from Streptomyces sp. bgisy100, assembly GCF_057709105.1. Lineage (NCBI taxonomy): Bacteria > Bacillati > Actinomycetota > Actinomycetes > Kitasatosporales > Streptomycetaceae > Streptomyces > Streptomyces sp. bgisy100. Next base: position 163,804 of record NZ_JBYITE010000010.1, on the reverse strand, counting down.
CCGACGCCACCCCCACCGGCCTCGACGTCGTCATCCGCGACAACCCCTTCCCCGGCCCCGCACACCGCCCTCAGGCCGTCTGCGTCGCCGGACTCGTCGCCGAACGCCCCGACCGCACCGACAGCCGCTCCGCCCTGGCCCGCCACATCCACCGGCTCGCCGGACGCACCGGCCGCCGCGTACCCGACGTCGCCCGCGAGTGGTTCGACCGCTACCTCCACACCGTCATCGGCCCCGTCCTCTGGCTCCACGCCACCTACGGCCTCGGCCTCGAAGCCCACCAGCAGAACACCCTCGTCACCCTCGACGCGGACGGCCGCCCCACCGGCGCCCGCTACCGCGACAACCAGGGCTACTACTTCTCACCCACCCGCAGCCCCGCCCTCCACCGCTGGATCCCCGGCATCGGCCGCGACCTCGGCACCTACGTCGACGACGCCGTCATCGACGAACGCCTCACCTACTACCTCGGCATCAACAACATCCTCGGCCTCATCGGCGCCCTCGGCTCCCAGGGCCTCGCCGACGAACACGACCTGCTCCGCCTCGCCCACCGCACCCTCACCGAACACGCCCGCACCCACGGCGACCGGCTGCGCCTGGCCACCCTGCTCTGCGAAGCCCCCACCCTCCGCTGCAAGGCCAACCTCCTCACCCGCGTCCACGGCATGGACGAACTCACCGGCCCCCTGGAGAGCCAGTCCGTCTACGTCGACATCCCCAACCCCCTCGCGGAGGCCGCCCGGTGATCCGGCAGAGCACCGCCGCCGCCGAGGTCCGGCTCCCCGCCGGCACCTTCACCCTGCGCCCCGTCGACCCCGCCACCGACGCCGCCCTCGTCCACACCTGGATGAACGACCCCGAAGTGGCCCGCTTCTGGGACATGGCCCAGCCCGTCGACCACATCGGCGCCTACCTGCGCGGACAGATCGCCGGCACCCGCTCCACCCCCTACCTCGGCCACCTCGACGGCACCCCCATGAGCTACTGGGAGCTCTACCGCGCCGACCTCGACCCCCTGGCCGACCACTACCCGGCGGAACCCCGCGACGCCGGCGTCCACCTGCTCCTCGGCCCGGCCGCCCACCGCGGCCGCGGCCTCGGCGCGGTCCTGCTGCGCGCCGTCTCCGACTGGCAGCTGCGCACCGACCCCTACGCCCGGCGGGTCGTCGCCGAACCCGACATCCGCAATATCCGGTCCGTCCGCGCATTCGAGCGCGCCGGATTCCGCATGTCGAGCCGGCTCGACCTGCCGGACAAATGCGCGGCACTCATGGTCCGGCATCGCACGGATTGACGAAGAGGGCGGGCGCTCCGGGCCCTGCATTCCGCTCATCGGAGCGCCCCCCTGCACTTTTCAACACTTGTCAACAAGGCTTCATGAAAAGGCCGTTGGACAGTCATGCTCTTCCAATTCTCTACCGGCCGGTAAGTCGTAGGCTCGTTTCATGCGCCGAGCGAAAATCGTCTGCACCCTGGGACCCGCCACCGACTCGTACGACCAGATCAAGGCACTGGTCGACGCCGGAATGGACGTGGCACGGCTCAATCTCAGCCACGGCACCCACGCCGGCCACGAGGAGCGCTACCACCGGGTACGGAAGGCCGCCGAGGACGCGGGCCGCAGCGTCGGCATCCTCGCCGACCTTCAAGGCCCGAAGATTCGCCTCGGCACTTTCCGTGAAGGCCCCGTACTCCTTGAACGCGACGACACCTTCACCATCACCGTCGAGGACCAGGAGGGCGACCGCCACAGCTGCGGCACCACCTACCCCGGCCTCGCCGATGACGTGACGGCCGGCGAACGCATCCTCGTCGACGACGGACGGGTCACCCTCGAAGTCACCGAGGTCGACGGTCCCCGGGTCCGCACCCGGGTCGTCGAGGGCGGCCTCATCTCCGACCACAAGGGACTCAACCTCCCCGGCGTCGCCGTCTCCGTGCCCGCCCTCTCGGAGAAGGACGTCGCCGACCTCCGCTGGGCCCTGCGCGCCGGCGCCGACGTCATCGCCCTCTCCTTCGTCCGCAGCGGCCGCGACATCGAGGACGTCCACCGGATCATGGACGAGGAGGGCCGCCGGCTGCCGGTCCTCGCGAAGATCGAGAAGCCGCAGGCCGTCGAGAACCTGCAGAGCATCGTCGACGCCTTCGACGGCATCATGGTCGCCCGCGGCGACCTCGGCGTCGAGATGCCCCTGGAGACCGTGCCCATCGTCCAGAAGCGCGCCATCTCCCTGGCCCGGCGCAACGCCAAGCCGGTCATCGTCGCCACCCAGATGCTGGACTCGATGATCGACGCCTCCCGGCCCACCCGCGCCGAGGCCTCCGACGTGGCCAACGCCGTCATGGACGGCACGGACGCGGTGATGCTCTCCGGCGAGACCAGCGTGGGCAAGTACCCCGTCGAGACCGTGCGCACCATGGCCCGCATCGTCGCCGCCGCCGAGGAGGACATGCTCGCCAAGGGCCTCCCCCCGCTCACCGAGCGCAGCAAGCCGCGCACCCAGGGCGGTGCCGTGGCCCGCGCCGCCGCCGAGATGGGCGACTTCCTGGGCGCGAAATACCTGGTCGCCTTCACCCAGTCCGGCGACACCGTCCGCCGCCTCTCCCGCTACCGCTCCCCGATCCCGGTCCTCGCCTTCACCCCCGAGGCCCCGACCCGCCACCGGCTCAGCCTGACCTGGGGCGTCGAGACCTTCCTCGGCCCCTCGGTCGACTCCACGGACGAGATGGTCCAGCAGGTCGACGAGTACCTGCTCAAGCTCGGCCGCTGCCGGCCGGGCGACGTCGTCGTGATCACGGCGGGCTCCCCGCCCGGCGTCCCGGGCTCGACCAACCTGGTCCGGATCCACCACATCGGCGAGGACGACTACCAGAAGTAGCCCCCGGCGCACGACGGCGGTGCGGGTGCCGGGGTCAGTACTTCGGCCCGATGTGCTCGTCCATGAGGGCAACGGAGGCGCGCCGGGCGACGGAAATGTTGTACGGGTTGCCGTGGCGGGTGCAGTGGGTCCAGGCGACTCCGAGCCTGTCGAGGGTGTCCGTACAGAGCCGACGGATGTCGTCCGACTTGTTGGTGAAGAGGTAGCGCGGATATTCATAGCGTTTCCGCTTCCCGCCGACGAGGCGAGTGGTCCAATTCATGACCCGGCAGCCGTCGGAATGGATGAGCCCCCGGAGGAAGGCCCAGGGGTGCTTCTCCACCAGGCATTCCTGCCAGGGCTCGAGGGTAATGCTGCGTTCGTGTTTCCTGCCTGTTCCGTGCTGGGGGAACAAACACCACAGATGTTTGGAGTAGACCTTCACATTGCGGCATCCGGTTCTGCGGACCCGGCAGACCGAGTTGTCGGGGAAGAGCGCTTGTACTGCTTCTGCGCACTCGTCCATCAGGCCCGGCCACGCCTCGGCGCAAGTGATCATAAGGCTGGGGGCGCGATGGCCGGAGTACTGGATGATGTGCCCGTCGCCGAGATAGAGGCCGAGCACATAGGCATACGCCGCTTCATCGAGTGCGCGACCGTCGCAGCGGGGGCACGGGGGATCGTGGCGCCCGGGGGTTTCCCCGCGTGATGCTCGGTCCTGGTGGAGCCAGTAGCCCACGGTCCCCACGGGTACACCCAGGCTGCGGGCGACGTCCGCGTTGGTGGCGCCGGAGTGGAGAAGGAACAAGGCTTGGTGTCGCACCTCAGTGCCATGCATCTGCATGGGATAACTCTGCGTGACTGAGCTATTCCCTCGGAGGTGGATGGCTGCTATTCGCGCGAAGGTGCACGTCCGCTTAGACTTCGGAAGTGCCGGGTGCGGGACTCGAACCCGCAAGCCTTTTCAGGCAGATGTGTTTGAGACATCCGTGTATGCCATTCCACCAACCCGGCCCGGTGCAGTGACACCCTACCGTGTGCATGTTCCCGACCGCAGCTAGGTAGGCTCGTGGGGCACCACCTGCCTGGAACGAGGAGTCCCGTGAGCGCCGCCGAGCCCGAGCAGCCCGTCGCCGACGAGCAGTCCCACGTCCCCCCGCTGACGACCCGCGTGGTCATCGCCGAGGACGAGGCGCTCATCCGCCTCGACCTCAAGGAGATGCTCGAGGAGGAGGGCTACACCGTCGTCGGTGAGGCCGGGGACGGACAGAAGGCCGTCGAGCTGGCCCGGGAGCACCGCCCCGATCTCGTCATCCTCGACGTCAAGATGCCGATCCTCGACGGCATCTCCGCCGCCGAGCAGATCGCCGCGGAGACCATCGCACCCGTGCTGATGCTCACCGCCTTCTCGCAGCGCGAGCTGGTGGAGCGGGCGCGGGACGCCGGTGCGATGGCGTATCTGGTGAAGCCGTTCAGCAAGAGCGACGTCGTGCCCGCGATCGAGATGGCGGTCTCGCGCTTCACCGAACTGCGGGCGCTGGAGCAGGAGGTCGCCGACCTCTCGCAGCGGCTGGAGACCCGCAAGCTGGTGGACCGGGCGAAGAGCATCCTGCAGACCCAGTACGGGCTGACGGAGCCGGCGGCGTTCCGCTGGATCCAGAAGACGTCGATGGACCGGCGGCTGTCCATGCAGCAGGTCGCGGAGGCGGTCATCGAGGACGCCGAGGAGAAGAAGCAGGGGAAGTAGGGCCGCGCTCGGCCCGGGCCCGACGCCGCTCCGGTGCGGAGCTCGTGCAGTGGCTTCGTGTCGGCGTGGGAGCTGTTGGTTCCTTCCGACCTGACGCTTCGCCCCGTCGATCACGAGATCGATGGGGCGAAGTGCTGTGAGGTGAGGCGGAGCGGGATCTTCACGGCAGAATCTCCAAGCGGATCGGTAGTGCCCCCCGGTCGCGCCTCCGTCGACCGCATGTAAGCGCTTGGCTGCAGGTGAGCCTTCGGCGAGCCTCAGCGCTGAGACCAGCGTCAGCAGGACCGGCGCAGGACAGCCTCCGGCCTGTCGGGGCAGGCCGGAGGAATCCCTCTGCCGCGATACATGGCTCGCCTACCTGTCCGAAACGCCGACGCGTCGCCATGGCTGCCCATAGCTTGTCTTCACCGCCCTCGCCGGCGAGGCGATCCCCATCGTTCGTCGGATGTGGGGGCTCACCGGAGTGCCACGTGACTGCTCCGGCGCTCTGTGACTCTCCGTCCCGCAGATGCTGTGGCGACGTGCTCTGATCGCCCACCCATCCAAGATCGCCATCTCGGATGGAGCCGCTGCCCTTCCTGGCCCTCCGCGCACCATTACTCAATTGGCTTGTCTGCCACAGGTGTTACATTGAGTTGCCCGTTGATCACTGACCTAATGATCGCGGGTGCATTGTTGAAAACGGGAGGATACAAGTGAATCGGAAGCTGGCAGTCGGCGCTCTCACCGCAGGATTGTTCCTCAGCGGGGCAGGGGTTGCGTTCGCAGGAGCGGGCGGGAACGCCGAGGCGGCGGCCTCGTGGCACAAGGTCACTACTCGCAAGAGCGGTGGCGTCTCGTTCCACTCGGGCAAGTACAAGTTCGAGCCCGCCGGGTCCCGGCGTGGGGCGTTCCACTGGAAGGGCTGGCTCAAGGACACCAGCGCCGGTGATGGACACAACGTCTACGTGCAGGTGAAGGTCGAAGGGTACGACTGGAACCGGTTCAACGGGAAGCAGAAGAAGTCCGTGTGGAAGGACAAGCTTTCGTACGACGGGGCGGCCCGTTACACGAAGGACGCTTGGATACGGGCCTGCCGTGACCGGGGCTCGTTCCACCCGGACAATTGCTCGCCGACCAAGTTCTACCAGCGGTAGTCGCAACCACCTATGTGGGCCCCGGTCCTTTCGGTCGGGGCCCGCTCCGATCCCTGGGGGAGCACATGAATGCATCAGAAGTTTTGTGCGCCAGTGGAGTTGACCTCTCCTACGGCTCCACGCCCGCTGTTCGCGGCGCCCATCTCTCGCTCACTCGTGGTGAGGTCACGGCGATTACCGGAGCCAGCGGCTCCGGAAAGTCGTCCCTCCTCTACTGCCTGGCCGGAGTGCTCCCCGCAACCCGAGGTGAGATCCATTTCGAGGGACAGTCGTTCGGCGACCTCGATGACGACGAGATAAGCACGCTGAGGCGTGAACGCTTCGGCTTCGTCTTCCAATATGGCGAGTTGCTTCCCGAGCTGACCATCGAGGAGAACACAGCGCTGCCCCTGCGTCTCGCGGGCAAGCGGAAGGGGCCTGCCCTCAAGGCTGCTGCAGCCGTCCTCGACCGCCTCGGCATTGCCGATCTGCGTACCCGGCGTCCCTCACAAGTGTCCGGGGGACAGAGCCAGCGGGTGGCTGTCGCTCGTGCCCTCGTGCACAAACCTGCTGTTGTCTTCGCCGATGAGCCCACTGGTTCACTCGACAGTGGCAACGCGGATGCCGTACTCAAGGAGTTCTTGACCTTGGCCCGCTCGCAGGGGACTGCGGTGCTCCTGGTCACCCATGACGCCGCGGTCGCCGATCAGGCCGATCGCCGGTTCACCATGGCTGACGGTTTCCTGGCCCCGCAGGGAGCCGCATCATGAGAGAACTGCTGCTCGGGCTGCGGTTGCTGCTCGGGTCCGGGAGGGGAACCCGGGTGCGCTTTCTCCTCATGGCCGTGGGCGGCTCCCTCGGCGTGTGCTGTCTGGCCTTCGTGCTGACGATTCCGGCGATCCTCGATGCGCGGGACGGCCGAGCAGGCGACCGTGCCCCGGTCACCTTCCCCGGAGCGCCGAAGCACGACCGCACAGTGGTCCTCGTAAGGTCCGACCCGCACGGCGCGAAGCCCTTCCACCGTGTGTTCCTTGCGCCAGGCTCCGAGGACACACCCGACGCGCCTCCTGGATTGCGGGGGCTGCCGAAGGCCGGCGAGGTGTTCGTCTCGCCGGCTCTGCATGACCAGCTGGAGCGGGAGCCGGCCTTGAAGGGCCTGCTGCCCGGCCGTGAAGCGGGCCTGATTGCTCCGTCGGGCCTCACGGACCCCAATGAACTGTATGCCTACGTCGGCACAGAGCGTTCGGAGCTCACCGGCTTCGGCGCCACACGGGCGCTCAAGAGCTTCGGTACCGGCTATCCGCCTGTTCCAGCTGTTGAGCCTTCCACCCTCGACATCCTGCGTTTCACGCTCGCCACCTTGGTCCTGTTGCCGCTCGGCGTCTTCCTCTCGGTGTGCGCCAGGCTCTCCGCAGCCAGCCGAAACCGGCGTCTCGCAGCGTTGCGACTCCTCGGCCTGAGCGTCAAGGGCACACAGCGGGTCAACGCAGCCGAAACGGTTGTCGCAGCACTGGTGGGCGCGATCCTCGGTCTGGGCGAATACTGGGTACTCAACCAGGTCGTGTCCCGAACCGGCCTGCCCGGTCTCAAGTGGTACCCGGACGATGGTGCTTTGTCGGCCTCCACTCTCGCCATCTGCCTCCTCGGCTGTCCGGCTCTCGCATGGTTCGTGGGGCGTGCGAGCGCACGAGCCGCCGCCACCCAGCCCCTGAACACACGCCGTACAGCAGTGCCTCGTGCTCCACGCATGTGGGGCGGACTCCTGCTCGTCACCGGCCTGGGTATCGTCGTGGGCTACTGTGCGACCGGATTCACCGACAACCCGGCTCAGAGCTCCGGTGTCAACACGTTGCTGGTACCGCTCGGTGTCCTGCTCACCGGGATCGGACTCGTCCTGACGATGCCGTTGCTGTCGTACGCCCTTGCCAGGCGACTGGCTCGGACCCGCTCGCTTACCCTCAACCTCGCCATGCGCCGGAACGAGGTGGAGCCCGGGAGCGCCATGCGTGTGGTCACGGGGCTCGTGTTGCTGGTGTTTTCCGCGTCCCTCGCGCAGGGCGTCCTTGTCGAGGAGGGGCAGATCCTTCGCTCGAAGTCGCCTTCCCAGGAGTACGGGCTTTCGCTGTCCGATCTCAGCGAGAAGCAACAGGAGCGACTGCGGGAGATTCCGGAACTGAGCGCCACCGCCATGGTGATGGAGCCGCCGTTCGATGCCGAAGACGAAGGGCCGCGGATTCCAGCACGCGCTCTGGTTGCCACTTGTGGCCAGCTCAGCAAGCTGGTGCGGCATGTTGAAGGCTGTGCAGACGGCCAGGTTCTTCGGCTCACCGACCCGGCTGTGACGGAGGAGCCGATCGCCCCTTCTGTCGTTCATCTGAAGCAGGGAGACCGTCGGAAGGCTCTCCGCATTGACGTGCCTGTCAGGGAGGTGCGGTACTCGGGCTACGACGTCACGTCTGTCGACACTCCTGTCCTTTACCCGCCGTCCAAGCTCCCGGCCGACGCGGTGCCCACAGCGGGCACTCTGGTCCTCGCCAGCGCCTCCGACCCGGGAACCGTACGGACTGTCCTCGATCGCATCGGCACCATCGTGCCCACCGCCGAGGTGGATCCCGTGGGCATCAACATTGACGCGCTTCAGCAGATCACCGTGATCGAGACGCTTCTGGCCCTCGGCATGATCATGGGGCTGGTGATCGGCGTCGCAGCGTTCCTGGTATCGGTCACCGACCGGGCTGTGGAGCGCCGTCCGCAGGTCACCGCGCTCACGCTCATGGGCGCTCGGCCTCGTACCCTCCGCCGTGTCCAGTCCGCGCAGGTCGTGCTCCCGTTGGCTCTCGGTCTCGGCCTCGCCCTGGTCACTGGAAAGCTCGCGGAGTCCTCCTATCTCGTCACGGGTGGTGGAGAGATCTTCTGGGACGGCGCCGGGGTTCCCCTGCTTGTGCTGGCCGCTGTGGGCGTGCTTGTGGCGGCCGTGATCGGGACGCTTCCCCTGGTCGGCCGGAGAATCGACCCGGAGTTGATCCGGCGCGACTGAACCGTTCGGCGGGAGGGCCTCGGCCGGGCTTATGGCCAGCCCCCGGTGGGAAGCAGCGTCTTCTGCCGCCCGGAACATCGGAAACCGCGCTCGTAGTGCTCGCTTCACGCCGCTTCGCCCCGTCGACCGAAGGGGCGACGGGGCGAGCAACTGGGCCGGTGAACAGTGCCGCACCCCGGGAAGCCGTCGCTCTCCCCGTCCCCCGGTCCGCTCGTGGTCCCGACGCCGACGAAGGGCCCGCACCCGTTCTCCGGGTGCGGGCCCTTCGGTTAAGGCCGCGTCGCGCATGGGGTGCTCAGTCCTCGCCGAGGTAGGCCTTCCGCACGGACTCGTCGTGGAGGAGGCTCTCGCCCGACCCCGACAGCACGATCTTGCCGATCTCCATCACATGGCCCTGGTCGGCGAGGGAGAGCGCCGCCTGGGCGTTCTGCTCGACGAGCAGGATCGTGGTGCCCTGCGACTTCAGCTCGGCGATCGTTTCCATGATCTTCTGCATCATGATCGGCGAGAGTCCCATGGAGGGTTCGTCGAGCATCAGCAGTTTCGGCCGGCACATCAGGGCCCGGCCCATGGCGAGCATCTGCTGTTCGCCGCCGGAGAGGGTGCCCGCCGCCTGGCTGCGGCGTTCGCCGAGGATGGGGAAGAGGTCGTACGCCTTCTGGATGTCCTTGGCGATGCCGTCGGTGTCCTTCCGGAGGAAGGCGCCGAGCTGGAGGTTCTCCGCGATCGTCAGCCGGGGGAAGATGTGGCGTCCCTCGGGCGAGTGGGCGAGGCCCAGGGCGACGATCTTGTGGGCGGGGACCCCGGAGAGCGGCTTGCCGTCGAAGCGGATCGATCCGCCGAGCGGCTTGAGCAGTCCGGACAGAGTGCGCAGGGTGGTGGTCTTGCCTGCGCCGTTCGTCCCGATCAGGGTGACGACCTGGCCTGCGTCGACGCTGAACGAGATGCCCTTGACGGCTTCGATCTTGCCGTAGGCGACCCGGAGGTCCTCGACTTCGAGCAGTGCGGTCACTGGTCGCCCTCCTTACGGGCGTCGGTGCCGGAGGACTCCGTGGTGTCCCCGGCTGCTGCGTCGGCCGGTGCCGTGCCGGTGGCCGTTCCGGTGGCCTCGGCGTCCGGGGTTTCCGCGGGGGTGTTCCCCGGGGCGTTCCCGGCGGGGGCCGGTGCGGTGCCGTCGGCGGGGGCGTCCCCGGTGCCGTCGGCCGGGGTGCCCCCGGCAGGGGATCCGGTGGTGTGCCCGGCGGCTTCTTCGGCCGCTTCGACCTCGGCGGCTTCCTCGGCGCCCGGTTCGCCCTCGAAGGGGGTGCCGATGTAGGCGGCGATGACCCGTTCGTCGCTCTGGACGACGTCCGGGGTGCCTTCGACGAGCTTCTGGCCCTGGACGAGTACGGCGACCCGGTCGCAGAGGTTGAAGATGAAGCGCATGTCGTGCTCGATGACGAGGACGGCGGTGCCCTGGTCCCGGATGGCGAAGACGAGTTCCTCGGTGGCCCGGGTCTCCTGGGGGTTCATGCCGGCGGTCGGCTCGTCGAGGAGCAGCAGCCCGGGGTCGCTCGCGAGGGCGCGGGCGATTTCGAGCTTGCGCTGTTCGCCGTAGGGGAGGTTGCGGGCGAGGTGGTCCTTCTTGGCCGTGAGGCCGATGAATTCCAGGAGTTCCATGGCCCGTGCCTCGGAGGCCTTTTCGGCCTTCTTGAAGCCGGGGCCGCGCAGCAGGGCGGACCAGAGGCCTTCCTTGGTGCGGGTGTGCCGTCCGACGAGGACGTTCTCCAGGACGGTCATGTTGGCGAACAGCCGGATGTTCTGGAAGGTCCGGGCGACGCCGGCCTTGGTGACCAGGTGCGGCTTGGGCGGGAGGACGGATCCCTTGTAGGTGACCTTGCCCTCGGTGGGGATGTACAGCCCGGTGAGGCAGTTGAAGAAGGTGGTCTTTCCGGCGCCGTTGGGGCCGATGAGACCGACGATCTCGCCGGAGCGGACTTCGAGGTCGACCGAGCGCACGGCGGTGAGGCCGCCGAAGCGCATGGTGACGTCGGTCGCGCTGAGCACGGTGGTGCCGGTCGCCTGTGCGGCCGGGCTGGTGTTGGTGGTGGTCATATCGGTCACGCCTCCGCCTTGGTGACGCCGACGGCCCCGTCGGGCAGGCGTTGTTCGGGCACGTCGAGCTGGCCGGTCTCGTGGAATTCGAGCTGCTTCCTGCGGTCGGCGATGAGCCCTTCGGGGCGGAAGCGCATCAGCAGGATGAGGGCGAGACCGAAGAAGAGAAGCTGGTAGTCGGCGAGGAACTGCAGCTTCGCGGGGATGAGGTAGAGCAGGGACGCGCCGAGGAGCGGGCCGCTGATGGTGCCCATGCCGCCGAGGATGACCGCGGCGAGCAGGAAGGCGGAGTTGGGCGGGACGGGGCCGGCGAAGACGTACTGCTCGGGCACGACGGTGTAGGTGACGTGTGCCTGGACGGTACCGGCGACTCCGGCGAGGGTGGCGCCGAGGGCGAAGGCGATGAGCTTGACGCGGAAGCCGTTGATGCCCATGGCGGTGGCGGCGGTCTCGTCCTCGCGGATGGCGACCCAGGCGCGCCCGATGCGGGAGTTCCCGGCCCGGCTGAAGACCAGCACCACCAGCGCGGTGACCAGCAGCATCAGCAGGAAGTAGCTGGCGAAGGGCGGGATGGCGAGGCCGCCGACGGTGTGGGTCTCCCCGAAGTCGTAGCCGAGGACGACGAGGTCGGGAATGTTGGGGATGCCGTTGGGGCCGTTGGTGATCTGCGGGCCGGAGACGCCGTCGAGGTTGCCCATGGCGATGCGGAAGATCTCTCCGAAGCCGAGGGTGACGATGGCGAGGTAGTCGCCGCGCAGCCGCAGGGTGGGGGCGCCGATGACGACGCCGAAGACCAGGGATGCGACGGCGCCGGCGATGACCGTGGCCCAGAAGGGGAAGTGGACGTCGAAGACGGAGGCGGTCGATCCGCTGACGAGGGCGGCGGTGTAGGCGCCGACGCCGAGGAAGGCGACGTATCCGAGGTCGAGGAGTCCCGCCAGGCCGACGACGACGTTGAGGCCGAGGGCGACGGTGGCGAAGATGAGGATGTTGACGCCGACCAGGGTGTACTGGTCGTTGCTCTGGGTGAGCGGGAAGACGGCGGCCGCGGCGAACGCGGCGCCGAGGGTCACCGAGCGGTGCTTGGCGGTGAGGGCGGAGAGCCGGGAGATGATCCCGGCCTTCATGACCGCGAGGACGCCGAAGGCGACGAGGAGCATGTAGCCGACGAAGAGTTCGGGGTCCTCGGTGGCGATGCCGTAGGTGAAGACGTACAGCCCGACGCCGAATCCGGCGACGATGAGCAGGATTTCGGCCCAGGTGGGGAGGGCGCGCGGGGCGGGCAGACGCTTGGCGGTGCCGGTGTCGCGGGGGAGGCCGAGGGCGCCGACGAGGGTGACCAGTGAGGTGGCGGCGGCGATGTAGCCGCCGGGCTCCAGGTTGATCACGCCGCCGAGTTCGACGGAGATCGCCACCACGGTGAACCAGGTGGTGGCGAAGGTGCCGATGGCGAGCAACCGGGTGGCGTTGTCGCCGCCGGCCGGGTTGAGCCAGCCGAGGCCGCGGATGCCGTAGCCGACGAGGGCGTAGACGAGGGTGAGCAGGGCGCCGGTCAGGGTGAGGACCTGGAGGCCGCCGGGGTAGCCGGTGACGGTGAGGTCGCCGGGGAATTCGGCGGTCCAGGTCCAGGCGAGGAAGGTGGAGGCGACGGTGAGGACGGCTCCGGCCGCTGTCAGGGCGCGGGCGACCGCGGGGGCCAGCGGGATGACCGGGGTGTTCGCGGTGGTCTTCTGGGTGCTCATGGTTCTCACGCCCGATCCGCTACGCGCTCGCCGAGCAGGCCCTGTGGCCGGAGCAGCAGCACGAGGATGAGAAGGACGAAGGCCCAGACGTTGGCCCAGGCGCCGCCGCCGAGCTGGTCCATGCCGGGGATGTCCTGGATGTAGTGGATGGACATCGCTTCGGCGAGGCCGAGGACGACTCCGCCGAGCATGGCGCCGTAGATGTTGCCGATGCCGCCGAGGACGGCCGCGGTGAAGGCCTTGAGTCCGGCGATGAAGCCCATTTCGAACTGGACCTGGCCGTAGCGGAGTCCGTGGGCGACCGCGGCGACGGCGGCGAAGACGGCGCCGATGGCGAAGGCCATCACGATGATGCGGTCGGTGTTGATGCCCATGAGCTTGGCGGTGTCGGGGTCCTGGGCGGTGGCCTGCATGGCCCGGCCGGTGCGGCTCTTGGAGACGAAGACGCCGAGGGCGAGCATGCACAGGGGTGCCGCGACGAGGAGGAAGACGTCACCGCGCTGGATGTGCAGGTGCTCGAAGATCTCGAAGGACTTGCCCTCGATCTGCGGGAAGCTGCGGGCCTTCTTGGCGTCCGGGTAGAACGCCCAGACGATCTGCTGGAGCGCGATGGACAGCCCGATGGCGGTGATCAGCGGGGCCAGCCGGGGTGCGCCGCGGAGCGGGCGGTAGGCGAAGCGTTCCGCCGCGGTGGCCACGGCGATCGACGCGAGGGCGCCGCCGATGAGCATCAGGGGTATGGCCATCCACAGGGAGGTTCCGCTGGGGAGCCAGATGTAGATGGTGAGGGCGCCGAAGCCCCCGATCATGAAGATCTCGCCGTGGGCGAAGTTGATGAGCTGGACGATGCCGTAGACCATGGTGTACCCGATGGCGATCAAGCCGTAGAGGGTACCCAGGGCCAGGCCGTTGACCAGCTGTTGCGGCAGTTCGTGCACCGCAGGGCCTCCGATGAGCGTGTCGGATGTGAGACCGCGCGAGGGCGCCGGTGTGCGCCCTCGCGCGGGTGGGTCTGGGTGAGGCGGGTGCCGGGTCAGTCCTTGAACGTCTCGCTCTTGACGGCTTCCCAGGCGCCGTTCTTGACCGCGTACACGGTGAGCTGCTTGTTGGTGGTGTCGCCGTACTTGTCGAAGGAGACCTTGCCGGTGACTCCCTCGAAGGAGACCTTGTTCAGGGCCTCGCTGACCTTGGCGCGGGCGTCGCTGGGGAGCTTGCCGTCGTTCGCCTCGGCCACGGACTTCACGGCCTGGATGATGGCCCATCCGGCGTCGTAGGAGTAGCCGCCGTAGGCCGCGTACGGGTCCTTGTAGCCGGCTGCCTCGTAGTTCTTGATGAAGGCCTTGGCGGAGTCGAGGTCCTCGACGGGGTAGCCGACGGACGTGGCGAGGTCGCCGTCGTTCTTCTCGCCCGAGGCCTTGATGAACTCGGGGTCGTAGATGCCGTCGCCGCCCATCAGGGGGATCTCCGCGCCGGCCTTCTTGATCTGGTCGGAGAGGAGGCCGCCCTCGGGGAACTGGCCGCCGAAGTAGACGGAGTCGGCGCCGGAGTTCTTGACCTTGTCGGCGACGCTGGAGAAGTCCGTCTCCTTGACGGTCAGGTGGTCGGTGCCGACGACCTTGCCGCCGAGGCGCTTGAACTCCTGGGCGAAGATCTTCGCCAGGCCCGCGCCGTAGGTCTGCTTGTCGTCGATGACGAAGACCTTCTTCTTCTTCGCGTCGTTGTAGTAGTACTGCGCGGCGAAGCGGCCCTGGATGACGTCCGTGGTGGCCGTGCGGAAGTAGCTCTTGAAGGGGCGTGACAGGTCGCCCTTGGCCCAGGCGTCGCCCTGGCTGAGGGCCGGGTTGGTGTTGGCCGGGGAGACCAGGGCGAGGCCGGCCTTGTCGAAGACGCCCTGCATGGACTGGGCGACGCCGGAGTTCAGCGGGCCGACGGCGCCGAGGACCGTCTTGTCGCCGACGAGGCTGGTGGCGTTCTGCTGGCCGGAGGCCGGCACGGCCTGGTCGTCGAGGGCCTTGACCTTGAAGGTGACCCCTTCGACCTCGTTGTTCTTGTTGGCCGTCCTGGCGGCGAGGTCCACGGAGTTCTTGATGCCCTGGCCGAGGGCGGACAGAGAGCCGGTCAGCGGAGCGTCGACACCGATCACCACGGTGGTCTTGCCGCCGCCGCCTTCGCCGTCGCCTTTGTCGTTGCGGGATCCACAAGCGGTGAGGGTGAGGGCCCCAGCCGTGATCGCTGTGGTGAAGATGAGCAAGGAACGGTGTCGCACGTTGTGTCCTCTCCCTGGCGCGGCGCCTCTGCTGAGGTGCCGTGTCGCGTGCCGGACCATGCCGGCCAAATATGGCTGAGCTGTGAAAGTGCTGTGTGGCTACCGGCGACGCGGTGACTGGCCGTGACTCTAAGGGCGTGCGGCGGCGGGTGGCAGAGGTGCAGGCCATGATGTGACTTTCTTGTTATGACCCAGGTCACGGCAAGGTGTCGGTGTAGCATCCATAACCGGACAAAACACCTATAGCGCGGCATAACTGGGGTTCCGCATGGTGAGAACGCGCAGATCCGCTAAGGGGTCCGGGGTGGCCCAGGTCACACCGTCCGGAATGTGGCAGGCGTTGTTACGTGGGGGTACTCCGTGTACACGGCACGCAGTTGTCGGGCGGTGGTGTACCCGGCTCGAATCTTACGGAGAGTGACGATCTTCGGTTTCGTCGTGCCCTGCGGAGGGATTGCTTCCCTTCACATGCGCGGCACACGATCGACGGGTCCGCCGGTCGATGAGATCCCTGGCCGCGGCGGTTCCGCGACGGTCCCGCTCGGCCCGCGCGGCGGCAACGACCTCGTCCAGAATGTCGCGTTGGGCGGTCGACAGGCCCTTCTGCTCCCAGTCGAGGCCGGCGCCGCGGCCGTTCACCAGCATCACCCCGGCCCAGTGGCGGACCAGCACGGTGCAGAGTTCGGCGGCCGAAGTCCGGTGCGGGCGCGGGGAGTCGACGGGCGCGAGCGAGGGCTCGGCAGGGGCCCCGGAGGCTTCGGCGTGCGGACCGGGGGAGGAGTGCGGAGCGGTGGAGGAGGGTCCGGAGCAGCCGGAGAGCGGCAGGAGCGCGAGCGCGCCGAGCACGGCCGCGCGCCGGATCCGGATGCGCGGCGCGGCCGTCATGACCGAAGGGTAGGGAGCGGGCGGCCGGGGCCGCCAGAGGTGTGCACGACGGGAAACCTCCGGCCGCCGGGCGTGCGGCGTCGCGGCGCCGCCGTACGGGCCTGGTGCGGGGCTGCCCGGGCCGCGGACCGGATGCGCGACAAGAGCCGGCCGGGCCGTCCGGCTCCGGCCGGAGGAGTGGCCGGTGGTGCCCCTGGGGCTCGCTCCGGTGAGGTGAGCCCGCAGGCCGTCACCGGCCCCCGTGGCGCCGGGCCCGGTCCGTCGTACGCGTCGGTTCGCCGAGCCGGGGCAGTCGCCGTACGCGCCGACTCACCGTACGGCTCGGCCCACCGTACGGCTCACCTCACGATGCGGGTCAGCCCGCCGTGCCGTTCGGGTCCGCCTCGCGGAGCAGGCACGTCAGGCGCGCCGTGCAGACGCGGCGGTCCTGCTCGTCGGAGATGACGATTTCGTAGGTGGCGGTGGAGCGGCCCCGGTGCACGGGCGTGGCGACGCCGGTCACCAGGCCCGAGCGAAGGCCGCGGTGGTGTGTGCAGTTGAGGTCGACGCCGACCGCGATCCTGGTGGGACCGCCGTGCAGCATCGCGCCGACCGAGCCGAGGGTCTCGGCGAGGACCGCGGACGCGCCGCCGTGCAGCAGCCCGTACGGCTGGGTGTTGCCCTCGACGGGGAGGGTGCCGACGACCCGCTCGGGCGCGGCCTCGACGATGTCCAGCCCCATGCGCTCGCCCAGGTGGCCGGCGGAGAACAGCGCGGGCAGGTCCATGCCCAGACCGGCCCACTGGTCCAGGACGTCCTGCGGGAACTTGGTGCTGCTCTGCTCACCCATGGCGTGCCGGCTCCGATCGTCACTCATCGAACAACGGTGTTCGTTGCAGTCTGCACTTTCCTATCAGGTGTGCGCTGTGACGGCGGTCTCGGGTGCGGGCTTCTCGAGCCGTACGACAAGGGACTTGCCGGCCGGGGTGTTGCTGGTGTCCGCGGTGGCGTCCAGCGGGACGAGGACGTTCGTCTCCGGGTAGTACGCGGCCGCGCAGCCGCGGGCGGTCGGGTAGTGGACGACCCGGAAGCCGGGTGCGCGCCGCTCCCGGCCGTCCCGCCACTCGCTGACCAGGTCGGTGTACGAGCCGTCGGGGAACCCGAGGGCCCGGGCGTCCTCGGGGTGGACGAGGACGACGCGGCGGCCGCCCCGGATGCCGCGGTAGCGGTCGTCGAGCCCGTAGATCGTGGTGTTGTACTGGTCGTGCGAGCGGATCGTCTGCAACAGCAGCCGTCCGTCCGGCAGTTCGGGGTACTCGACGGGCGCGGCGGTGAAGTTGGCACGCCCGGTGGCGGTGGGGAAGCGGCGGTCGTCGCGCGGGCCGTGCGGCAGGGTGAAGCCGCCGGGCCTGCGGAGCTTGTTCTCGAAGTCGTCGAAGCCGGGCACCACCCGTGAGATGCGGTCCCGGATGCTGCTGTAGTCCCGCTCGAACTCCTCCCAGGGGGTGCCGCTGCCCGCGCCGAGGGTCCGCCGCGCGAGCCGGCACACGATGGCGGTCTCGGACAGCAGCTGCTCGCTCGCCGGTTCCAGCCGGCCGCGGGAGGCGTGCACCATGCCCATGGAGTCCTCGACGGTGACGAACTGGTCGCCGGAGGCCTGGCGGTCGCGCTCGGTGCGGCCGAGCGTGGGCAGGATCAGGGCGCGGGCGCCGGTGACCACGTGCGAGCGGTTGAGCTTGGTGGAGACGTGCACGGTGAGCCGGGCGCGGCGCATCGCGGCCTCGGTGACCTCGGTGTCGGGCGAGGCGGAGACGAAGTTGCCGCCCATCGCGAAGAACACCTTCGCCGTGCCGTCGCGCAGGGCCCGGATGGACCGGACGACGTCGAGGCCGTGCTCACGGGGCGGCGCGAAGCCGAATTCCTTCTCCAGGGCGTCGAGGAAGGCGGGCGCGGGGCGTTCGAAGATGCCCATGGTGCGGTCGCCCTGCACGTTGCTGTGCCCGCGGACCGGGCAGACCCCGGCGCCGGGGCGGCCGATGTTGCCGCGCAGCAGGAGGAAGTTGACGACCTCCTTGATGGTGGGCACGGCGTGCTTGTGCTGGGTGAGGCCCATCGCCCAGCAGACGACGATGCTCTTCGCGTCGAGGATCATGCGCAGGGCGCGTTCGACGGTGTCCCGGTCCAGGCCGGTGGCGCGCAGCGTCTCGTCCCAGTCGTGGGCGCGGGCGGCCGCCGCGAACTCCTCGAAGCCATGGGTGTGCTCGGCGATGAACGCCCGGTCGACGGCGTCGGGCGTGCTCTCGGCCGCCTCCAGCAGGAGCCGGCTCAGGAGGCGGAAGAGGGCCTGGTCGCCGCCGAGCCGGATCTGCAGGAAGAGGTCGGTCAGCGCGGTGCCGCCGCCGGCCAGCCCGCGCGCGGTCTGCGGGTTCTTGAACCGCTCCATCCCGGCCTCGGGCAGCGGGTTGACCGTGATGATCCGGGTGCCGGCCGCCTTGGCCGCCTCCAGCGCGGTGAGCATCCGCGGGTGGTTGGTGCCCGGGTTCTGCCCGGCCACGATGATCAGGTCGGCCCGGGGGAGATCCTCCAGCAGCACGCTGCCCTTGCCGACGCCGATCGTCTCGGTGAGTGCGGAGCCCGAGGACTCGTGGCACATGTTGGAGCAGTCGGGGAGGTTGTTGGTGCCGAACTCGCGGGCGAAGAGCTGGTACAGGAAGGCGGCTTCGTTGCTGGTGCGCCCGGAGGTGTAGAAGAGGGCCTCGTCCGGGGAGTCCAGGGCGCGCAGCTCGTCCGCGACGATGTCGAAGGCCCGCTCCCAGGGCACCGGCTCGTAGTGGTCGGCGCCCTCGGCGAGGTACATGGGCTGGGTGAGCCGGCCCTGCTGGCCGAGCCAGTATCCGCTGCGCTCCGCGAGCCGGGCGACGGGGTGCTCGGCGAAGAAGTCGGGGGTGATCCGGCGCAGTGTCGCCTCCTCGGCGACCGCCTTCGCGCCGTTCTCGCAGAACTCCGCGGCGTGGCGCTTCTCCCCTTCGGGCCAGGCGCAGCCGGGGCAGTCGAAGCCGTCCTTCTGGTTGACCCGGAGGAGGGTGCGGGCGGTGCGCCGGACTCCCATCTGCTGCCGGGCGACGCGGAGGGAGTGGCCGATGGCGGGCAGGCCGGCGGCGGCGTGCTGGGGCGGCGAGACGTCCGGTGCGTCCTGGACGGGGTCGTCGGCGGGTGGCTGGGTGGCCACGTCGCTCCTCCTTCGTACTCGCGCTCGCTCGCCGTGCACCCCCGGGCGCTTTCGCTGCGGACGGGTGGGCGTGCTCAGTGTGATGGCTGTCTCGATCCTCCCACGCCGGGACGGCGACTGCGGCCCTGCGGAGGGTTCCGTGCGGGGCGGATGCGGGGCGGTCCGCGGCGGGCCGGACCGGGCGACGGGCGCACCGCGGCTCCCGGACGGATGTGCCCGGAGACGGTGGGCACCGGCTGTCAGTGGGGCGTGGCAGGATCGGGGGCGTGGCAGAGACAGCATCGAAGAAGTCCGCAGCAACCGCCCCCGCCCGCAGCTCGCAGGGCTCCCCGGCCACCGGGCAGGGAGACCGCCCCCGTCTGCTCCTGCTGGACGGGCACTCCCTGGCGTACCGGGCGTTCTTCGCGCTGCCCGCGGAGAACTTCAGCACGACGACGGGGCAGACGACCAACGCGATCTACGGCTTCACGTCGATGCTGGCGAACACGCTGCGCGACGAGCAGCCCACGCATCTGGCGGTGGCGTTCGACGTCTCCCGGAAGACGTGGCGGTCCGAGGAGTTCGCCGAGTACAAGGCGAACCGCTCCAAGGCCCCGGACGAGTTCAAGGGGCAGGTCGAGCTGATCGGCGAGCTGCTGGACACGATGAACGTCACCCGCTTCGCCGTGGAGGGCTTCGAGGCGGACGACGTGATCGCCACCCTGGCCACCCAGGCCGAGGCGGCGGGCTTCGAGGTGCTGATCGTCACCGGTGACCGGGACTCCTTCCAGCTGGTCACCGAACATGTCACGGTGCTCTACCCGACCAAGGGCGTCTCGGAGCTGACCCGCTTCACCCCGGAGAAGGTCGAGGAGAAGTACGGGCTCACCCCCCGGCAGTACCCGGACTTCGCGGCGCTGCGTGGCGACCCGTCCGACAACCTCCCCGGGATTCCGGGCGTCGGCGAGAAGACCGCCACCAAGTGGATCAACCAGTTCGGCTCGTTCGCGGAGCTGGTGGACCGGGCCGACGAGGTCAAGGGCAAGGTCGGCGAGAAGCTCCGGGAGCACCTGGAGTCCGTCAAGCTGAACCGGCAGCTGACCGAGCTGGTCCGGGACGTCGAGCTCCCGCTGGGCCCGGAGGGCCTGGAGCGCAGCCCGTACGACCGGCAGGCGCTCGCGGTGATGCTGGACGCGCTGGAGTTCCGCCACCAGAACTTCCGGGACCGGCTGATGGCCGCGGACCCGGGCGAGGCACCGGAGGAGGTCGCCCCGGCGCCGGGCGTGGAGCTGGAGGGCGAGGTCCTCGCCGCGGGCGGGCTCGCGCCGTGGCTCGAGCGGCACGGGGCCGGCCCGCTGGGCCTGGCGACGGTCGACGCCTGGGCGCTGGGCTCCGGCAGCGTCAGCGAGATCGCACTGGCGCTGGGCTCGGGTCCGGCCGTGTGGTTCGACCCGGCCGAGCTGGACGAGGCGGACGAGCGGGCCTTCGCCTCCTGGACCGCCGACCCGGACCGGCCGAAGGTGCTGCACAACGCCAAGGGCGTGATGCGGGTCTTCGCCGAGCACGGCTGGCGCGTCGAGGGCGTCACCATGGACACCGCGCTCGCCGCGTACCTGGTCAAGCCCGGCCGGCGGTCGTTCGCGCTGGACGCGCTGTCGCTGGAGTACCTGGGCCGCGAGCTGGCCCCGGCCGCCTCCGACAGCGGGCAGCTCGCCTTCGGCGCCGACGAGCAGGCCGAGAAGGACGCGCTGATGACCGAGGCGCGCACCGTGCTGGACCTGGGCGAGGCGTTCACCGGGCGGCTGGAGGAGGTCGGCGCGGCGGGACTGCTGCGCGACGTGGAGCTCCCCACCTCCGCGATGCTGGCCCGGATGGAGCGGGCCGGGATCGCCGCCGACCGCGACTGGCTGTCCCGCATGGAGCAGCAGTTCGCCGGCGCGGTGCAGCAGGCCGTGCAGGAGGCGCACGCCGCGGTGGGCCATGAGTTCAACCTCGGTTCGCCGAAGCAGCTCCAGGAGGTCTTCTTCGGAGAGCTGGGTCTGCCCAAGACCAAGAAGACCAAGACCGGTTACACCACGGACGCGGACGCGCTCGCCTGGCTGGCGGGGCAGACCGACCACGAACTGCCCGTGATCATGCTCCGCCACCGGGAGCAGGCCCGGCTGCGCTCCACCGTCGAGGGGCTGATCAAGACGGTCGCGCCCGACGGGCGGATCCACACCAGCTTCAACCAGACCGTGGCGGCGACCGGCCGGCTCTCCTCCACCGACCCGAACCTGCAGAACATCCCGGTGCGGACCGACGAGGGCCGGGCGATCCGGCGCGGCTTCGTCGTCGGCGAGGGGTACGAGTCGCTGCTCACCGCCGACTACAGCCAGATCGAGCTGCGCGTCATGGCCCACCTCTCCGAGGACGAGGGCCTGATCGAGGCGTTCACCTCCGGCGAGGACCTGCACACCACGGTCGCCTCCCAGGTGTTCTCCGTCGCCAAGACCGATGTCGACCCGGAGATGCGCCGCAAGATCAAGGCGATGTCGTACGGCCTGGCCTACGGGCTCTCCGCGTTCGGCCTGTCCCAGCAGCTGAACATCGGGCCGGACGAGGCGCGCAAGCTGATGGACACCTACTTCGAGCGCTTCGGCGGGGTCCGCGACTACCTGCGGCGCGTCGTCGACGAGGCGCGGGCCACCGGCTACACCGAGACCATCCTCGGGCGCCGCCGCTACCTGCCCGACCTCACCAGCGACAACCGGCAGCGCCGGGAGATGGCGGAGCGGATGGCGCTCAACGCCCCCATCCAGGGCACCGCCGCCGACATCGTCAAGGTCGCCATGCTGCGGGTGGACGAGGCCCTCGCCAAGGAGAAGCTGACCTCGCGGATGCTGCTCCAGGTGCACGACGAAATCGTGCTGGAGGTCGCTCCCGGTGAGCGGGCCCAGGTCGAGGAGCTGGTGCGCCGCGAGATGAGTGGGGCGGCCGAGCTGCGGGCGCCGCTCGATGTGTCGGTGGGCGACGGCGGGGACTGGGAGTCCGCGGCGCACTGAGCGGCCTCGACCCCGTACCGGCTGACCCGGGCCGGGCTCCGTACCGATGGGGCCGGCCTCGACCCCGTACCGGGGTCCCCGGGCCGGGCTCCGTACCGATGGGGTCGGCCTCGACCCCGTACCGGGGTCCCCGGGCCGGGCTCCGTACCGGCCCGGCCCTCAGCCCGGCACCCGGGCGGCCGCGGCTCCGCACCAGCGGGCCCGGCGCCGTACTGGGCCGGGCTCCGTACCGACGGGGCGCGGCGCAGTACCGACGGGGCCGGGCCTCAGCCCCGCACCGACGGCGCCCGGCCTCAGCCCCGTACCGACGGGGCCGGTGGGCGCCGGTCCGGCTGCGGGGGCCGGGGAGCAGCCTCGTCGCGGTGGCGGACGCGTACCGCCGCCGCGATGATCACCAGCCCCGGGGCGAGCCCCGCGCCCGCCCCGAACAGGGCGGTGGGGACGTAGTCCAGCAGGGCCAGGTCCCCGCCGAGCATCGCCCGCAGGCGAAGGCAGCGGTGCGTGGCGCCGGCGAGGACGCACCCCGCGAGCACCGCCGCGGCGGCGAACCGTTCCCGCGTCCCGAGCCGGGGAACGGCGGCGGGCACCGGCACGTCCCGCGGCAGCCGGCGCACCGCCGACACCAGGAACGCGCCGATCACGGCCAGCGCCACCGCCGAACTGCCGTACTGGACGTAGGTGTAGAGCGGAAAGCCCGCCACGACCTCGCCGAGCACGGGGAACAGCCGCGTCCCCCACCGGTCCAGGTGCGTGAACGCGTCCCAGACGATGTGGGTCGCCGCGCCGAGCACCGCCGACACCCAGAACCACCACACCAGCGGCGCCACCGGCCTGCCGCGCCACGGGCGCCCGCGCAGCAGGCCGTGCGTCGTGCCCTGCCACGCCCGGGGCAGCAGCGCCACCAGCGGTTCGCGCAGCAGCAGCCAGCCCGCCACGAGCAGCGCCGTGATCGCCGCGTCCACGGTCAGCACCCCGGCCGGCGCATGGGTGAAGTCGCCGAACTCCATGGCCCCGGGCAGCACGCTGTCGGCGAAGTAGGTGGCGTCCGGTGAGAACGACCCCGCGACCAGGGCGGAGGCGAGCAGCGGCCCCCGCGCCGTCCCGTCCCTGCGGATGGCCGGCAGCACGGCCGCCGCGTGGCTCAGTGTGAACGGCATGGGTTCCCTTCGGCTCTGTCCTTGATCGGAACGACCAGTATGCGTGCCGTACGGTTCCGCGACTGGTTCCGCGACCTGCGGGCAACAGCGAGGTGGAGCAGTCGTGAAGGCTCTCGGGACTGCGATGGCTCGGGGGCCCAGGATGTCGTAATGTCACCTGAGTTGCGGCGCCGGGGGCGCGCCGCATTCCGGACGGGGCGGATCCCGTCCGACGTCCCCTGACCGTCGGCAGGGGATTCCCAGGGGAGGGAACGCGGAGATGGCAGCACAGTTCGGTCGGCGGCTACGCAAGAGCGCGGCCACCACCGCCGTGACGGCAGTGGCGATGGCGGCGCTGACGGCGTCTCAGGCCCCCAGCCTGCTCAGTGCCGAACAGGCCACCGGCGGTGGCTCGGAGCCCGTGCGCGAGAACCCCATCGACGGCGGTTCGCCGTACCACACCGACCTGCCACCGCTGAACACCCCGAACCGGCCCGGCACTTCCATACCGGTGCCCGGCCGTCCCGAGGAGTCCGCCGAGGCGGGGCTGCCCGCTTCCGTGCTCGCCGCCTACAAGAAGGCCGAGAAGACACTCGCGGACCGCAACCCGGCCTGCAACCTCCCCTGGGAACTCCTCGCCGCCATCGGCAAGGTGGAGTCCGGCCAGGCGCGGGGCGGTTCGGTGGACGCCGAGGGCACCACCCTCAGGCCGATCCTCGGCCCGAAGCTCGACGGCAACGGCTTCGCGCGGATCACGGACACCGACGGCGGGGAGTTCGACGGCGACACCACGCACGACCGCGCGGTCGGTCCGATGCAGTTCATCCCGTCCACCTGGAAGAACTGGGGTGCGGACGGCAACGGCGACGGCGCGAAGAACCCCAACAACATCTACGACGCGGCCCTGGCCGCCGGCCGCTATCTGTGCGCCGCCGGCCGCGACCTGTCCGTCCCGGAGGACCGGGACCGCGCGATCCTCGGCTACAACCATTCCGAGGAGTACCTGCGCACCGTCCTCTCCTGGTTCGAGTACTACCGCAAGGGCACCCACGAGGTGCCGGACGGCGCCGGCGTGCTGCCGGTCGACATCGACCCGGGCCCTCTCCCGGGCGAACGGAGCCGGGCGCGGGACACCGGCGGCAAGAAGGGCGACAAGGGCGGCAAGGGCTCGTCCGGCCGGCACGGTTCCGGCAAGCCGGGCAGCAACCGCCCGCACAAGCCCGGCGACGGCGCCGACAAGCCCAGCCGCCCGACCGAGCCGAACGAACCGCAGCAGCCGGACGACCCGAACGGGCCGGACGAGTCCACCCCGGCCTCCCGCGTCACCGCCCTCCAGCGCGTCGGGGCCCGGGACCTGACGGCCACGGCGGGCACCGCCTTCACCGAACCGCCCCGGGTGCGGGCGCAGGACGCGAAGGGCAAGCCGGTCGCCAAGGTGCCCGTGCGGTTCGAGATCCGCGGCGGCACCGACACCCGCTTCCCCGACCGGGCGACCCGGGTCACCGTCCTCACCGGCAGCGACGGCACCGCCCGCGCGCCCAAGCTGCTCGCCGGGGAGCGGGCCGGAACCTTCACGCTGCACGCCGGCGTCGAGGGCCGCCTGCTGCTCGGCACCGACTACACCGGCACCGTCGAGGCCCGTCCCGCGCCGCAGGCCGATGCCCTCGTCCGCGTCGGTGACGCGCCGCTCACGGCCCCGGCCGGTGGTGCGTTCGCCGCGCCGCTGGAGGTCCGGGCGACCTACCGGGGGCAGGCCGCGGCCGGGGTGCCCGTGACCGCTTCGTTCGTCACCTCCGGACTCCTCGCGTCGGCCGAGAACGACGAGGGCCCCTTCTTCAAGGACGCGGCCGGCAAGCCCGTGCGCACCCTGAAGACCCTCAAGACCGGCGCGAACGGTGTCCTGAAGCTGCCGAAGATCTACACCGACGACCGGGCCGGTACGTTCCGGCTGCGCGTCACCACCGCCGAGGGCACCGTCCTCACCGTCGAACTGACCGTCACGGAGGCCACGACCCCCGCTCCCGGAACCCCCGCTCCCGGAACCCCCGCTCCCGGAACCTCTGCCCCGGGAACGCCCGCCCCGGAGACCTCGGCCCCGAAGTCCTCCGGCCAGTAGGCGCCGGCCGTGCGCTCCGCCGGGTGCCGTCGATCAGACGGTGCCCGCCGGAGCCCCCGTACACCTGTCGCCCCGGCACCGCACCCCGCGTGGGGAGCGGTGCCGGGGTGTTCTCATCTCCGGCTCCCCTTGCTACGGTGCCCCAGCCCTGACGGACCGTCAGGTCGCTGCCGTCGATCCCCAGGGGAGGCCGGTCATGCGCGCCCTCGCAGCTGCCGCCGCCGGACTGACCGCCGCCCTCGCGCTGGTCCTCACCGTGACGGCGATCGGCCCCCCGGCCGGCGAGACGTCCCCGAAGCCGCTGCTCACCACCGTCCCCGACCACCCCCTGGACGGAGGGACGCCGTGACGCGGGCCGCACCGCCGCCGGAGGCGGCACCCGGGCCCCCGGCCTCCCCGCCCCGTGCCCGCCGGCCGGGGCGCCGTCGCCCCCGGGGCGGGATGCGCCGACGGGCGAGCCTGGTGCTGCTCGCCCTCGCCGTCTTCTGCGCGGCCCTCGCGCCGCTGTTGCGCTGGTACGCCTTTCCCCGGCTGGCGAAGATCCCGGCGGGCCAGTACCAGGAGATGGTGCTGGAGGCGGAGAACGCCACCCTGCTCGACTACACCACCATGCGCCCCCGCAAGGTCTCCCGGGTCACCATCGTGCAGACCCTCAAGGGCAACGTCGAAGCGTCGGAGAAGGTCGAGCGGACCGCCGGCCGGGACGTCGTGGTCTGGGACGGTCTCTCCCACGTCGTCGGCCCCGACGGGAAGATGGTCTCCAGCATCCCCGAGCGCTACATCTTCGACGCGCACACCCAGGCGCCGGTGCACGCCGACGGCGAACACGTCGACCACGACCCGGTGAAACGGGAGGGCATCGAGTTCAAGTGGCCCTTCCTCACCGAGCGCCGCGACTACACCTACTTCGACGCCCAGACCCGGACCTCCGCACCCATCCACTACCGGGGCACCCGCACCTTCCGGGGGCTGGAGGTCTACTACTTCGAGCAGACCATCCCCTGGACCAGGGTCCCCGTGCCGAAGAAGATGCCGGTCTCGGGCGTCACGCCCGAGTCGGTACGGAAGGCCGGTACGACGCGCTGGTACACCACCCGGCGCATGTTCTGGGTCGACCCCACCACCGGCGCGCCCGTCAACGGCGAGGAGATCCACCGGGAGGAACTGCGGGGCGGCTCCCTGCTCGGCGGCCGTGACCGGGTGACGGCGTTCGCCGGACACGTGCGGATGCGCGAGGACTACATCGACCACACCGTCGCCCTGGTGACGTCCCAGCGAACGCCGATCCTGCTCATGACGTCATGGCTGCCGTGGGGATTCGTCACCCTGTCGGCCGCGCTGCTCGCGCTCGCACTCCTCCTGGAGGCCCGCGGCCGCCGTCCCGCGCGGGGCGGTACCGGGAGGCCGGCCGACGGGTCGGGCTCCGGCGGCGGCTCCTGATCCTGATCGGGCCCGGCGGCGGCTCCTGATCCTGATCGGGCTCCGGCGGCGGCCCCTGACCCGGCCCCGGACCCGACGGCGGCCCTGACCCCGCCGCGGCCCCGTGGTGGCTCGGGAGCGGTCCCCCGTGCCCTCACTTCCGTTGCAGCCGCGCCTTCGTGTACCGCGTGGCCTCCGCCGACAGCGGATCCTCCGGCCACGGGTGCTTGGGGTACCGGCCGCGCAACTCCGCCCGGACCGCGCGGTACCCGTCCCGCCAGAAGGACGCCAGATCGGTGGTGACGGCCGCGGGACGGCCGGCGGGGGAGAGCAGATGCACCAGCAGCGGCACCCGCCCGCCCGCGATCAGCGGGGTGCGCTCCATCCCGAACAGCTCCTGGAGCTTCACCGCCAGCACCGGCCGCTCGCCCGAGTAGTCGACCCGGATCCGGGACCCGCTGGGCACCGCGATCCGTTCCGGCGCCAGCTCGTCGAAGCGCGCGGCGTCGCCGGTGGCCCACGGGAGCAGCCGGGCCAGCGCCCGTCCGGCGTCCACCCCCTCCAGGTCACTCCGCCGCCGCGCGCCGTCCAGCTCCGGGCCCAGCCATGCGTCCGGCGCACCGAGCAGCGCGGCGTCCGACACGTCCGGCCACGGCTCGCCCAGCTCCCGGTGCAGGAACGCCATCCGGCCGCGCAGCACGGACGCCTCGTCCGACCAGCGCAGCAGCCCCGGCCCCTCGCGCCGCAGCCCCTCCAGCAACGCCGCCCGCAGCCGGGCCGGGTCGGGCCGGGACAGCGGCCGGACGGACAGCTCGACGGCGCCCAGCCGTTCCACCCGGCGGGCCGCCACATCCCCGCGCTCGGTGGACCAGGCCACCTCCTCGTCCGCGGACAGCAGCCCGGCCGCCGCCTGCCGGGCGGTGTCCTCGTCGGTCACCGCGGCCAGCCGGATCCGGGCCGAAGCCGCACCGGAGGACCGGTCGGCGACCGCGACCGCCAGCCACTCCGCGGTGCCGAGCCGCGACCCGTCACCGAGCGCCGCACCCGTCCCGGAGACCATCAGATACGCACCGGAACCGCGGCCGAGGGCCACCCGCTCGGGGAAGGCCAGGGCCGTGACCAGCCCCGCCACGGCGTCGTCGGTGAGCTCCCCGTCCGACGCGCCCGGTCCGCCGGCCGGGCCCGTGCGCCCCGCCGCCCCCTGAAGCCGCCGGACCTCCGCCCGCCAGCGCTGCGCATAGGCGTCACCGCCCCGCCGGGCCGAACGCCAGGCCGCCGCCAAGTCGTCCCCGTACTCCCGGGGCGGCTCCTCCGACAGCAGCGCGACCACCTCCGCCGCCCGGCGCTGACCGACCAGCTCCGCGCCGTCCAGCAGGGCCCGGGCCAGCCGCGGATGCAGGCCGAGCCGGGCCATCCGGACGCCCCGGCCGGTCGCCCGCCCGTCGGCGTCGACCGCGCCGACGGCACGCAGCACCTCACCCGCCGCGGCCATCGCCCCGGCCGGCGGCGGGTCCAGCAGGGCGAGGCCCGCGGCGTCCGGGTCGCCCCAGCAGGCCGTCTGCAGCGCGAACCCCGTCAGGTCCGCGACCCCGATCTCCGGCGACGGCCACGGCGCGAGCCGCGCCTGCTCCGCCTCGGCCCAGCAGCGGTACACCGCGCCCGGAGCCTCCCGCCCGGCGCGCCCCGCCCGCTGGCGCGCCCCCGCCCGGGACACCCGCACGGTGGTCAGGGAGCTCAGCCCGCGCGCGTGGTCCGTGCGCGGCTCGCGCGCCAGGCCGGCGTCGACCACGGTCCGCACCCCCGGCACGGTCAGACTCGACTCGGCGACCGACGTCGCCAGCACGACCCGCCGCATCCCCGTGCCGCCGCCGAGCACCGCGTCCTGCACGGCCGCCGGGGCGCGCCCGTGGACCTGCAGCACCTCCGCCGCGGCCCCCCGCAGCAGGCCCGCGACACGCCCGATCTCCCCGACGCCGGGCAGAAAGCACAGCACGTCCCCGTCCCGTTCGCGCAGCGCCCGCCGGACGACGGTGGCGACATGGTCCAGCAGCGCCGGATCCACCCGCAGCCCGTGCGGCGGCCGGACCGGGCGCGACGGCGGCGACCACACCACCTCCACGGGGTGCGACACGCCGTGCGCCTCGACCACCGGCGCGTCCGCGCCGCCGGAGCCCGCCGGCCCGTCCGCAGCGCCGGAGCGCGCGCCACCGCCGCCCGCCGTGCCGTCGGCGAGTGCAGGGCCGGGGAGCGCAGGGTCGGGGAGCTCAGGGCCGGGGAGCGCGCCGTCGCCGGCCGCACCGTCACCGAGCAGCCGTGCCCAGCCCGCCGCGTCCGTGGTCGCCGACGCCGCGACGAGCCACAGGTCCGGCCGCAGCGTCGCCCGTACGTCCAGCAGGAACGCGGCCGCCGTGTCGGCGTCGAGATGCCGTTCATGGCACTCGTCGAGCACCACGGCGTCCACCCCGGCCAGCTCCTGGTCCCGCTGCAGCCGCTGGAGGAGCACACCGGTCGTCACCACCTCGACGACGGTGTCCCGGCCGGCCCGCCGCTCGCCGCGCACCGTGAAGCCGACCGTCCCGCCGACTTCCTCACCCAGCAGCCACGCCATCCGCCGGGCAGCGGCCCGGGCGGCGATGCGCCGCGGCTCGGCGACGACGACGCGCCGCACCGGCCCGTCGCCGGTCAGCCCGGCCAGCGCCAGCGGAACGAGGGTGGTCTTACCGGTGCCCGGCGGGGCGCACAGCACCGCGGCGCCCCGTTCCTCCAGGGCGGCTCGCAGCGCGGGGAGCGCGGTCCGTACGGGCAGCTGGTCGAGGGCGTCGGTGCGGATCACGGCCCCAGTCTCCCAGCGGAGCGCACCCCGCCACCGGCCCGGTCACGCACACCGCACCTGGGCCGCACGCCCAGCAGGCCGCGCCTCCGGGGCGGGTCGCCGCTTCCGGTGACATACCGACTCGGCCGCCCCGTCCCCGTGCCCGGCCCTGTTCCCCAGGCCCGGCGCCCCGTCCCGTCGACCGGCTCAGTCCCGTTCGCAGACGAAGATCGCCGTGCCCGGGATCAGATGCCCGCGCAGCGGGGACCAGCCGCCCCACTCCTGCTGGTTCCAGTCCGGCCACTCCGGCTCCACCAGGTCGGTCAGCCGGAACCCCGCCGCCACCACGTCCCGCACCCGGTCGCCGATCGTCCGGTGGTGCTCCACGTAGACGGCGTTCCCGGACTCGTCCTGTTCGACATAGGGCGTGCGGTCGAAGTAGGAGGAGGCGATGGACAGCCCCTCGGGCCCCGGCTCGTCGGGGAACGCCCAGCGGATCGGATGGGTCACCGCGAAGACCCAGCGCCCGCCCGGCCGCAGCACCCGCCGCACCTCGCGCATCGCGCGCACCGGGTCGGCGACGAACGGGATCGCCCCGTAGGCGGAGCAGGCCAGGTCGAACGAGCCGTCCGCGAAGGGCAGCGCCATCGCGTCCGCCTGGACCAGCGGCACGCCGCCGCCGATCCGCAGCGCGTGCTGCAGCTGCCGGTGGGAGAGGTCGAGGGCCACCGGCCTGGCGCCCTGCGCCGCCAGCCAGCGCGAGCACTGTGCCGCGCCGGCCCCGATCTCCAGGACGTCACGGCCCTTCAGCTCCTCGGCGGGGCCCAGGAGCCCCGCGTCCTCCTCGTCGAGCCCCTCCGGGCCCCAGACGAAGCGCTCGTCTCCCAGGAAGCCGCCGTGTTCGAGCTGGTACTCGTCCGCGTTGCGGTCCCACCAGCCCCGGTTCGCCCGGCTGCTCTCCGTGTTCCCGGCGTCGCGCCGGGTCGCCACCGCTTCTTCCTCTTGGTTCATGGGGCCCGTCGTCGTAGTCTTCGCTCGAACCTTGTAGCTGCATGTGCAGTGAGGCCACGGCCTCACAGAACGCAAGTTGTGCCGGGAATGGGGCATTCCGCCCCGTGGTGTGTGCCTTCGCGCATTGACCGTGTCCGGCTGCCCCCGTATGCTACAAGTTGCGCTGCGGGCCTGCGCACCTCAGACGGAGCAGGCTGCGCTCGCATCTGTTGTATGTCCCCTCGGTTGTCGAGGCGTCCGCCCTTTCTTCGGAAGGGCTCCTTTCTCCGGAAGGGATTGCGTCTCTCTGGCTGTCCGGCTTCGGCGGTTGCGATAAGGGTCCCCGGCGTAGCAGTGCCTACGACTCAATGTCCGTACCGGAGCCCTTTCCCACATGACGAGCAGCACCGAGACCACCGCCACCACCCCGCAGGTAGCGGTCAACGACATCGGTAACGAGGAAGCCTTCCTCGCCGCGATCGACGAGACGATCAAGTACTTCAACGACGGCGACATCGTCGACGGCGTCATCGTGAAGGTCGACCGGGACGAGGTCCTGCTCGACATCGGTTACAAGACCGAGGGTGTGATCCCCTCCCGCGAGCTTTCGATCAAGCACGACGTCGACCCCAACGAGGTCGTCGCCGTCGGCGATGAGATCGAGGCCCTGGTTCTCCAGAAGGAGGACAAGGAAGGCCGTCTCATCCTGTCCAAGAAGCGCGCTCAGTACGAGCGGGCCTGGGGCACGATCGAGAAGATCAAGGAAGAGGACGGGATCGTCACCGGTACCGTCATCGAGGTCGTCAAGGGTGGTCTCATCCTCGACATCGGCCTCCGCGGCTTCCTCCCGGCCTCCCTGGTCGAGATGCGCCGTGTCCGCGACCTCCAGCCCTACGTGGGCAAGGAGCTCGAGGCCAAGATCATCGAGCTGGACAAGAACCGCAACAACGTGGTCCTGTCCCGCCGTGCCTGGCTGGAGCAGACCCAGAGCGAGGTCCGCCAGACCTTCCTCACCACCCTCCAGAAGGGCCAGGTGCGCTCCGGCGTCGTCTCCTCCATCGTCAACTTCGGTGCCTTCGTGGACCTGGGTGGCGTGGACGGCCTGGTGCACGTCTCCGAGCTGTCCTGGAAGCACATCGACCACCCCTCCGAGGTCGTCGAGGTCGGCCAGGAGGTCACGGTCGAGGTCCTGGACGTCGACATGGACCGCGAGCGCGTGTCCCTGTCGCTCAAGGCGACCCAGGAAGACCCGTGGCAGCAGTTCGCCCGGACCCACCAGATCGGTCAGGTCGTCCCGGGTAAGGTCACCAAGCTCGTTCCGTTCGGTGCGTTCGTCCGCGTCGACGAGGGCATCGAGGGCCTGGTCCACATCTCCGAGCTGGCCGAGCGCCACGTGGAGATCCCGGAGCAGGTCGTCCAGGTCAACGACGAGATCTTCGTCAAGGTCATCGACATCGACCTCGAGCGCCGCCGCATCAGCCTCTCGCTGAAGCAGGCCAACGAGTCCTTCGGTGCCGACCCGTCCGCGGTCGAGTTCGACCCGACCCTGTACGGCATGGCCGCGTCCTACGACGACCAGGGCAACTACATCTACCCCGAGGGCTTCGACCCGGAGACCAACGACTGGCTCGAGGGCTTCGAGAAGCAGCGCGAGGAGTGGGAGCGCCAGTACGCCGAGGCGCAGGTCCGCTTCGAGCAGCACCAGGCGCAGGTCATCAAGTCCCGCGAGGCCGACGAGCAGGCCGCGGCCGAGGGCGCTGCCGCTCCGGCCGGTGGCACCGGTGGCGGCAACGCCGGCGGCAGCGGCTCGTACTCCTCGGAGTCGGCGGACAACTCCGGCGCCCTGGCGTCGGACGAGGCCCTGGCCGCGCTCCGCGAGAAGCTGGCCGGCGGCCAGAGCTGACGCTCCGGTTCCGGTAGCCGACCGCAACGGCTGAACGGTGAGGCCCGCTCCCTTCGGGGAGCGGGCCTCACCGCGTTCCCGTCGCATGTACCGATCGCGTGCCCGCGGCGGGGGAGGGCTTCGCGGCCGGCCGTGCGCTCCCGGCTCCGGTGCCCGGCAGCTCGTGCACAGGCCGGGGCGCCGGTGACGCCGTACATTGGCCGTAACAGGGGGGCGCGCACAAGGAGCACACGACGGACGAGGACATCGACTACGCCGCCCTGTTCGCGGCCACCCCCAGCCCGTATCTGGTGCTGAATCCCGACCTGGTGATCGTTGCCGTCAACCAGGCCTATCTGGCCGCGACCGGTCGCGAGCGGGAGGAGCTGATCGGGCGGTACGTCTTCGATGCGTTCCCGGACAACCCCTCCGACCCGGACAGCCACCCCGTCCGCAATCTGGAGGCCTCCCTGCGCCGGGCGCTGACCGGCGGAGAGCGCGACAGCATGGCGCTGCAGAAGTACGACATCCCGGTGCCAGGCCGCGAGGGACAGTTCGAGGAGCGGTACTGGAGCCAGGCCAACACCCCGGTCAGGGGGCCGGACGGCTCGGTGGTCCTGGTGATCCACCGGGCCGAGGACGTGACGGATTTCGTCCGAGGGCGGGAGCGGAGCGGCTGGGAGCACGGCCTCGGCGACGACCCGCAGGCGCGCAAGGAGGCCATGGAGACCGAGCTGTACGCCCGTGCCCGCGATCTTCAGGAGCTCAATGAGCGCCTCCGGCAGGAGCATGCCCGGGAGCGCGAGGTCGCACTGGCGTTGCAGCAGGCCATGCTGCCGGTCATCCCGTCCGTGCCGCGCCGGCCGGCCGCCGTCCGCTACCGGCCGGCGGGCGGACTGCTGAACGTCTGCGGCGACTGGTACGACCTGATCGACCTGGACGAGGACCGGTTCGGCGTGACGGTCGGGGACGTCGTCGGGCAGGGACTGGGGGCCGCCGGGGTCATGGGCCAGCTGCGCAGCGCCCTGGGGGCCGCCGTCCGCGCGGTCGACGGCCCGGCTCGGGCGCTGGACATTCTCGATGTGTACGCCCGCTCCATCGACCGGGCCCTGTCCACGACCGTGGTGCAGGCCGTCGTCGACCTCGTCGCGCACCGCGTCACCTACAGCTCGGCGGGCCATCCGCCACCGCTGCTGCTGCACGCCGACGGCAGCGTCGAGGCCCTGGACGCCGCGACCGACCCGCCGCTGGCGGTGCGGCCCGAGACCGTTCCCCGGCCGCAGGCCGAGGCCGCCTTCGAAGCGGGTTCCGCTCTCGTGCTCTACACCGACGGACTCGTCGAACGCCGGGGCGAGGACATCGACTCCGGTGTCCGGCGGCTGGCCGACAGCCTGAGCCGGCACCGGGGGCTCGGTCCGGAGCCGCTGGCCGACGCGCTGCTCGGCGAGCTCGGCGCCACGGACGGCGTGCCCGACGACACCGCACTCGTCGTCATCCGGCTCTGACCGCTGTCATCGGGATCCCGTCGGCCCGAGCCCTTCGCGTGCTCGGATCGTCGGTTCCGTCCACGGAACGCACCGTGCCCCACCGGATCACCCGGCCCGGGGGGAATGCCCATGCCCGGGGGCGTGTTGGCGAAGGTGAACGCAAGGGAGGCGCGGTTACGGTGCTTGATCCGCAGGATCTGTACGCATGGGAGCCCAAGGGGCTCGCGGTGGCCGAGATGGCCATGGCCCAGGACTCGGCGGGGCTGGTCATGCTCTACCACTTCGACGGGTACATCGACGCAGGTGAGACCGGTGAGCAGATCGTGGAGCAGCTGCTCGACGGACTGCCGCGGCAGACGGTGGCCCGCTTCGACACCGACCGGCTCATCGACTACCGCGCCCGGCGTCCGCTGCTCACCTTCCGGCGGGACCGCTGGACGGCGTACGACGCGCCCCGGCTCGAGCTCCACCTCGTCCAGGACGCCACCGGAGCCCCGTTCCTGCTGCTCTCCGGCCCGGAGCCGGATGTGGAGTGGGAACGTTTCGCCGCCGCCGTACGCCAGATCGTGGAGCGGCTCTCCGTGCGACTCTCGGTGAACTTCCACGGCATTCCCATGGGGGTCCCGCACACCCGCCCGGTCGGCATCACCCCGCACGGCAACCGGGTCGACCTGATGCCCGGCCACGGCAGCGTCTTCGACGAGGCGCAGGTGCCCGGCAGCGCGGAGTCGCTGGTGGAGTTCCGGCTGGCGGAGGCGGGCCACGACGTGCTGGGTGTCGCCGCCCATGTGCCGCACTACATCGCCCGCTCGCCCTACCCGGACGCGGCGCTGACCGCGCTGGAGGCGATCACCGCGGCCACCGGGCTCGTGCTGCCGGGCGTGGCGCGTGCCCTGCGTACCGAGGCGCACCGTACCCAGGTGGAGATCGAGCGGCAGATCGGGCAGGGCGACGATGAGCTGATCTCCCTGGTGCAGGGGCTGGAGAACCAGTACGACGCCATGGCCGGCGCCCGGACCCGCGGCAACCTGGTCGCCGAGCCGGCCCAGCTGCCGTCGGCGGACGAACTGGGCCGCGAGTTCGAACGTTTCCTCGCCGAGCGTGAGGGCGACGGCGGCTGATCCCCGCCGCTTCCGGTCTTCTACCCTGAGCTCATGCTGAAGGTGGGCCTGACGGGCGGAATCGGATCCGGCAAGAGCGAGGTGTCACGGCTGCTCGCCTCCTACGGCGCGGTGATCGTGGACGCGGACAGGATCGCGCGGGAGGTCGTGGAGCCCGGAACGCCGGGACTGGACGCGGTGGTCGCCGAGTTCGGCCCCGGGATCCTGACCGAGGACGGCACGCTGGACCGCCCCGGGCTCGGCGCCGTCGTGTTCAGCGACCCCGATCGGCTGCGTGCGCTGAACGCCATCGTCCACCCCTTGGTCGGTGCCCGGTCGGCGGAGCTGGAAGCGTCGGCGGGACCGGGGGCGATCGTCGTCCACGATGTGCCGCTGCTGGCCGAGAACGGTCTGGCACCGCTGTACGACCTGGTGGTCGTCGTGGACGCGACCGAGCGGACCCGGGTCGAGCGGCTGGTGCGGCTGCGCGGGATGGCGGAGCAGGAGGCCCGGTCCCGGATGGCCGCCCAGGCGACGCGGGAGCAGCGCCTCGCCGTCGCCGACCTGGTGATCGACAACGACGGGCCGCTGGAAGCCCTGGAGAAGCAGGTCGGGAAGGTCTGGGACGAGCTGCGGCGGCGTGCGGCCGGGGCTGCCGAGTAGGACCGCCGGGTGTCGCGGGGCCCGATTGCCGCAGTGGAGGCGCCGGAGCGAAGGCGCCGGAGTGGAGGGCGTCGGGGCGGAGGGCGTCGGGCCGATGCGGCGGGAGCGTGCGGTGCCGGGGTGTCCGCCTGCGGGGGCTCCGAGGGCTGGTGCGGGGTGGCGTCTGTTCCCGCGCTGTTTCCCTCAGGGAATGGTCGAGGGGGCAGTGTTGTTGTGCCGGATCGACAGGCGTCCGTTTCGCAGCTGGGACAGGAGGGACCGTGCCCGAGCGCACCCCCGAGACACACGTCATCGACTACCGCGCCGCGGAGCATCTGCTCGCCGCCCACGACCCGCAGGGCGCGGTGAAGCTCCTGGACCCGGTGATCTCGGCTCATCCGGAGAACACCGCGGCCCGGCTGCTGCGGGCACGGGCCTTCTTCCACGCGGCGCAACTCCGTTCGGCCGAGCTGGAGTTCCAGCTCGTCCTGGAGCGTGAGCCGGACAACGCGTTCGCACACTTCGCCCTCGGGCGCACGCTCCAGCGGGCCAACCGTCCGGAGGAGGCCACCCGTCACCTCCGGCTGGCCGCGGCGCTGGATCCGCGCCCGGACTTCGTGGAGGCGGCTCGCTTCGGCGACACCGGCCCGGGCGACGCCGCCTGACAGTTTCGCCGGCGGGCTCCGGCACCGCCTGCGCTCCGGCACCGCACGGGCGCTCACGGGGGGTGACGGAGCCCGGTCGGCCGACGGCGTCGGAAATCCGGTCGATCATCGTTCGTACAGGCTGCTAGCGTGCGGCGCGTGGCGAAACTCAATCAGATCATCGCAGTCGAGAAGGGCGTCAAGTCCAAGGCGCAGCAGGACCTTTCGGGTACGCAGCGGGGACTGGAGAAGCCGGCGCTGCTGGCCGGGATCTCCCGCACGTACCAGCCGAAGGACGAGGAGGGCGAGCAGCTCCCGCCCGAGTCCACCCGTGTGCAGGTGAAGGCGGAGGACGTCCTGCGGGACACCGCGGCCACGCTCACCCGGCTGTTCGATGTCACCGCCACCAAGGACTGGGCGAACTGCGAAGCCCGCGCGGACATCACCGTCGAGGGCCGGACGCTGCTGCGCGACGTACCCGTCTCGTACCTGCTGTTCCTGGAGAAGCAGCTGACGGACATCAACGCGTTCGTCCGCAGGATGCCCACGCTGGACGCGTCGGAGTCCTGGTCCCTCGACCCGTCGACGGACGCCTGGAAGACCGATCCGGTGCGCACCGTCCGGACGAAGAAGGTGCCGCGCAACCACGTGAAGGCGGAGGCGACGGAGAAGCACCCGGCGCAGGTCGAGGTCTACTACGAGGACATTCCGGTCGGCTACTGGACGACCGTCAAGTTCTCCGGTGCCCTCCCGGCCCGCAGGGTCAACGAAATCCTCGACCGCGTCGAACGGCTGCAGCAGGCGGTGAAGTTCGCCCGTGAGGAGGCCAACGGCGCCGAGGTCTCCGACCAGCACGCCGGCGACGTGGTCTTCGGCTACCTCTTCGGGTAGCGTCATGATCTCCCCGGCCGCTGTTGAGAGCGGGCGGGGTGCGCGAGGAGCGCAAAGCTGAAGAGGAAGCTCGTCGTGATACACGCGGCTGCATTGGGAGGTATTGACCACCTCTCCGAGCATTCGGTCACGAGAGGGGACTGCCTGAAGTCCGGAGCGCGCCGAGCTCAACCCTCGGTCTCCGGTCAGGTCTTCCGCCCGTGACACGCGTTCAGTCTCAGACTCTCGCTCCAGACTCAGCATTCGCCGCCGATCGCCGGATCGACCGGGCGCGGGCCCGGTCGTCGGATGCCGGTTCGACTCCGGCCCGCCCCGCTGTCCTGGGGCGGTAGTTCAAAGGAAGAACACGACGACGTCAGACTGACCCGCGCCGACGGGTCCGGCGTGCACACATGGGCGGCACACCAGGGCCCGGGGGATGGCCAAACCCCCGGGCCCGTTTCCCTGTTCCTGCCGTGTGCCCCTTCGGGCTCCCCTGCGCGGTGGCCCCGGTCGGGCCGTCCGGTCCGGTCGTCGGGTCACGC
This sequence comes from Streptomyces sp. bgisy100, assembly GCF_057709105.1. NCBI lineage: Bacteria > Bacillati > Actinomycetota > Actinomycetes > Kitasatosporales > Streptomycetaceae > Streptomyces > Streptomyces sp. bgisy100. The sequence continues at coordinate 126,183 of NZ_JBYITE010000010.1, read as the reverse complement.
CGTTCGGCGCCCTTCGCCGCAGCCGTACTCGGATGTGTGCCTGCCCCTGGTCCCGCACTGCGGCTGGGCTCCGTCAGTGGCGCCGAACCGGCCGGTACGGCGGAACGTCCCGGCCCGGTTGCCAGTGGGGCCCCTGATGCAGGTGATGCGCGATGACCAGCAGATCGGCCGTCGCGATCAGCATGAGAACACCGCAGGCGACGGCCCACCCGGTCCGACCGAGCTCGGCGAAGATCACCGTGCCCGCAATGGCCCACAGCAACCCCCACACGGTCAGCCCGAGCCGCATCCGCAGCGGACTCCGCGCCTCCGTCGGCTCGCTCCCGGTACGCATGTGCCACCATCTCCACCTCCAGCATCCCTCGGTAGGGAGCTGTGGGCCAGGGGTCGTGGCGGGGCTGAGGCTGTGGGCGCGGCCTCGGGACGCTGCCAGGGGCAGGTGCGGGTGGGCCGACTCTCGCCATGTCACCACTGTGCAGGTGGCCGGAAGCGTCGCGGCCACAGCTCAGCCGGGAACGCGGGCACGGTGCGACGGCGCGCGGCGAGCTCCCGGGGGCGGCGCTGTTCGGGACAACGTGCTGACGTTGAGCGTCGTCACGGCGATCGCGTCGTCCGCGGTGACGCGGTTGGCGACCGATAACCAGTGGACGGCTGTGAGCGTTGACTCACGCTGGGTTGTCGTGCCCTGTCGGCCGTAGACTCGCACGCGGTCCGCAGGTCCGGCGGGCGGGAACGGGTACCGGTACAGCAGTACGGCGCGAGGGGTGGCAGACGGTGACGCGGGAGCAGCACCCCGAGGCCGGTGCCTTCGCGGACTGCGCGGCTGTTTTTCTGCCGGCTGATCCACCCCGCCATGGACGGGTCGCCTTCTGGCGGCCCGACGGCGGCCCTCTCCCCGGTGCCCAGTCGCGGAGTGCCGCGCCGTCCCATGCCCCTGGGCCGCCCCATGGTCCTGGTCTGGACCAGCGCCCTGGTCCGTTCCCGTTCCCTGGTGGTGTCCCGAGCCGTGACGGTCCGCAGGTCGGTGACAGTGCGGCCCCCGAGACGTTCCCTTCCGGCTCCGGCTCCGGCTCCGGCTCCGGCTCCGGGTTCGGCTCCGGGTTCGGCTCCGGCACCGACTTCCGCCCCGCCCCGCAGGACCTGACCGTCGTACGGCGGCACGGGAAGGGGGTCCGCAGCCGGACCGTCCCCGCCGTGCACCTTCCGCTCGCCGACGCCGTTCCTCTGCTGGCCCGGGTGCGCCGCGACCCCGCCGCCCATCCCGCTGCGGCCTGTTGGGGAGCGGCGGCCCTGCACGCCCTGCACCTCGTCGCACGCGGCAAGCTGCTCCCCGGGCTGACCCCGGACGACATCGATGCCTGGCGGGCCGGGCCGCTGGATCCCGAGGACGTCGCCCATCTGCGGGCCATCGCCGCCGCCATGCCCGCGGAGGCTCACGCGGTGCCGCTCGCGGGACGGAAACCCTTGCAGCTGCCCGACCCGGAGGCACTGCTGCGGGCCTTCCTCGACGCTGTCGCCGATGTGCTGCCGCGGACACCTGCCGCTCCCCATGCGGTGGCCGACATGCAGCCCGGGGGCCACAACGGGCGCTCTCCTGCGGCCCGTGGCGCGGGGCGGCTGCACGCCACCCGTTCCACCGTGGGCCGCCGGGCCGGCAGGACCACCAGGGCCGGCAGGGTCCCCGGAGCCGCCCCGGTGCCCCACTCCGCCGGAGCCCCGTTCGCCGCGGACGAGCCGCAGCGGCTGCCCCAGGCCCGGGAGTGGGCCGCCGAGGTGGCCGCGGGCCTGGACGCCGGCGTGCGGATCTCACTGCGGCTGGACCTCTCCCCGTACGACCTCTTCGACTCGGGGATCGGTCACGGTTCCGCGATCGGGGACTCCTCCGCGCGCGGCTCCGGCCCGGCAGACGGCGGGGAGCAAGGCGGCGAAGAACAAGGCAACGAGGAGCGGTGCGTCGCGGCGGCCGTCGTCCAGGTCCACAGCCTGGCCGATCCGACGCTGGTCGCCGACGCCGTGGCGCTCTGGGACGGCGCGGACCGCTTCGGGCCGCGCGCCCGGATCGACACCCTGCTCGCCGTGCGCCGCGCGGCCCGCGTCTGGCCCCCGCTCGCCCGCCTGCTCGACCGGCCCGCGCCGGACGTGCTGCCGCTGACCGAGTCGGAGCTGTACGAGCTGCTGGGCCAGTCCGCGAACCGGCTGGGCGCCGCGGGGGTGGCCGTCCACTGGCCCAAGGAGTTCGCCCGGGAGCTGACCGCCACCGCCGTCGTGCGCCCCGCTCCCGGCTCCGCCGCCGACGGCTTCGGCTTCTTCGAAGCGGAAGAACTCCTCCAATTCCGCTGGCAGTTGACGCTGGACGGCGAGCCGATCAGCGACGCCGAAATGGATGCGCTCGCCGAAGCGCACCGCCCCGTCGTCCGGCTGCGCGACCAGTGGGTGCTGGTCGACCCCGCCCTCGTCCGCAAGGCACGCAAGCGCGACCTGGGGCTCCTCGATCCGGTCGACGCGCTGCGCACCGTGCTCACCGGAACCGCCGAGGTGGACGGAGAGAACGTCGAGGCCGTACCCGTCGGCGCGCTGGCCGACCTCCGCGCCCGCCTCACTGGTGAACTGCGGCCCGCCGCACAGCCCCCCGGGCTCCGCGCCACGCTGCGCGACTACCAGCTCCGCGGCCTCGCCTGGCTCGACCGGATGGCCTCGGCGGGTCTCGGCGGCTGCCTCGCCGACGACATGGGCCTCGGCAAGACGATCACGCTCATCGCCCTCCATCTGCACCGAGACCACCCCGCCCCGACCCTGGTGGTCTGCCCGGCCTCGCTGCTCGGCAACTGGCAGCGCGAGATCGCCCGCTTCGCGCCGGACGTTCCCGTGCGCCGGTTCCACGGCACCGGCCGCACCCTGGAGGGCCTGTCGGGCGGCTTCGTCCTCACCACGTACGGCACGATGCGCAGCAGCGCCGCCGAACTCGCCGGGTGGCGCTGGGGACTGGTCGTCGCCGACGAGGCCCAGCACGTGAAGAACCCGCGCTCCTCGACCGCGAAGGCGCTGCGCACCCTCCCCGCTCCGGCGCGGATCGCCCTCACCGGCACCCCCGTCGAGAACAACCTCTCCGAACTCTGGGCGCTCCTCGACTGGACCACCCCCGGGCTGCTCGGGCCGCTGAAGACCTTCCGTGCCCGGCACGCCCGCGCCGTCGAGGGCGGCGAGGACCGGGAGGCGGCCGAGCGGCTGGCCCGGCTGGTACGGCCGTTCGTGCTGCGCCGCAAGAAGTCGGATCCGGGTATCGCGCCCGAACTGCCGCCCAAGACCGAGACCGACCACCCCGTCGGGCTCGGCCGGGAACAGGCCGCGCTGTACGAGGCCGTGGTGCGCGAGACCCTGGCCCGGATCGAGGCCGCCGAGGGCATCGCGCGCCGCGGGCTGGTCATGAAGCTGCTCACCGCGCTCAAGCAGATCTGCAACCACCCCGCGCAGTATCTGAAGGAGGCCGCGCCCGGACTCACCGCCCGCTCCGGCAAGCTGGAGATCCTCGATGAGCTGCTGGACACCATCCTCGCCGAGGGCGGAGCGGCACTGGTCTTCACCCAGTACGTGGAGATGGCCCGGCTCCTCGAACGGCATCTCACCCGCCGCGGCGTCCCGGTCCAGCTGCTGCACGGCGGCACGCCCGTGGAGCAGCGCGAAGCGATGGTCGACCGCTTCCAGTCCGGCGAGGCCCCGGTGTTCCTGCTGTCCCTGAAGGCCGCGGGCACCGGGCTCAACCTCACCCGCGCGGGACACGTGATCCATTACGACCGCTGGTGGAATCCGGCCGTCGAGGAGCAGGCCACCGACCGCGCCTACCGCATCGGCCAGACCCAGCCCGTGCAGGTGCACCGGCTGATCGCCGAAGGCACCGTCGAGGACCGGATCGCCCAACTGCTGGACGCCAAGAGGACGCTGGCGGACGCCGTGCTGAGCGGTGGCGAGGCCGCGCTGACCGAACTGAGCGACGCGGAGCTCGCTGACCTCGTCTCGCTGCGGAGGCCGTCATGACCCGCCCCGGCCGCCCCGCCGCTCCGGGGACCGGCGGCCCCGAGGAGTTCCCGCGGTCCTGGTGGGGCCACGCCTGGGTGCGCGCCCTGGAGGAGAACGCGCCCGACCCGGCCCGGCTCTCCCGCGGCCGCGGCTACGCACGCCGCGGGTTCGTCGACGCGATCACCGTCACCCCGGGGCGCGTCGCCGCCGCGGTGCACGGCACCCGCCCCCGCCCGTACCGGACCGCCCTCCGCCTCCAGGTCCTCACCGACGCCGAGTGGAACGACTTTCTCGACGCCGTCGCCGCGGAGCCCGCCCACATCGCGGCGCTCCTGGACAAGGACATGCCGCGGGCGCTGGTGGCCGCCGCGGACCGGGCGGGCGTCCACCTGCTTCCCGGTCCGGGTGACATGGACCCGTCCTGCTCCTGCCCGGACGGCGGCCGGCCCTGCAAACACGCGGCGGCGCTCTGCTACGAGACGGCCCGGCTGCTGGACACCGACCCGTTCGTCCTGCTGTTGCTGCGCGGCCGGGAGGAGAGCGAACTCCTCGACGACCTCACCCGCCGCAACGCGGCCCGCGCCGCCCGGGAGAAGGCCGCCGCAACCCCGGTCGCCACCGCGGCGGTGGTGGCGCGTGTCGCCCTGTCCGGCAGGGCTCGTCCGCCGCTTCCCGCGCCCCTGGCGGCGCCCACCGCCGCCGCGTACCCGCCGGCCTTTCCGGAACCGGCCGGTGCCCCGTCGGCCGAGGCCCTCGAATTCCTGGCCGTGGACGCGGCGGCCCGCGCCCAGGCGTATCTGGCCGACGGGGCGGACCCGTTCGCGGTCCGCTCGGCCTGGCAGGACGCCGTACGGCTCGCCGCCACCCACCCTCACCTCTCCGGACGCCGGAGCTTCTCCGCCCGGTTCGCCCAGCTGGCCGCGAGCAGCGGCCGCACCGCCCAGGAGCTCTCCCGGGCCGTCGCGGCCTGGCGCCAGGGCGGGGCGGAGGGCCTGGCCGTCCTCGACGTCCCCTGGGACCCGCCGGCCGGCGACTTCGACCGGGCCCGCAGCGCGCTCGCCGCCGCGGACTTCCCGCGCATGACGATCCGGCACAACCGGCTCACCGACCCCCGGGGCTTCGTCCAGCTCCGATACGGCCGCGACGGCCGCTGGTACCCGTACCGCTCCGACCGGGGACGCGAGGACTGGTGGCCGGAGGGCCCGGCGGACGAGGACCCGGTCGGCGCCCTGACGGGATCGCTGTACGGCTGACGGGCGGTCAGGATCGGGTGGGGGACCGGCAGGGCGGGGATCGGCAGGGCAGGGCCGGTGGCCGGCACGCCTCGGCTGGGGCCGGCTCCTCGCGGACCGGGACGCTCAGCCGCGGCGCGTGGTCTTGCGGTATCCGAAGGGGCCGGGGAGGTCCATCGACGTCGTCCGGCGCCCCGTGGACGAGTAGGTGCGGCGCACACCGTCCTCCTTGCCGAGAGTGACGGAGACGGACTTGCGGTTGATGTTGAGCCGGACGCCCGGAAATATGCGGAAGCTCTTGCGGAAGGTGATGGGCACAGCGGACTCCTCTCGTTCCCGACTGGCCTTCCCCGAGGATACGGGGGTACGCCGCATCCCCTTGCCGCAATGCGCGGGGAGGCCCCGAAGCTGCCTCCATGAGGGCACGCAGGGGAGGTGGAAGAGCGAAGGGGCGGCCGCTGGGCGGGGGTCGGCCTCGGTCCGGGGAGCGGACCGAGGCGGTGCCACGCGTCGCTACGGCAGGTCCCCGGCCGGGTCCACCGAGCCCGTGGCGGGACGGATGTTGCGGTTGAAGCGGAACAGGTTCTGCGGATCGTGCACCGCCTTGAGAGCGGCCAGGCGGTCGTAGGTGGCGGCCCGGTAGCCCGCTCGGGTCTGTGCCTCGTCGGCGTACTCCCCGTAGCCGTAGAGGAAGTTGAGGCTGTGGCCGAGCGTCCACGGCGCGAGCCGCTCGCGCACCAGGGCGTGCCGGTCGCGGACCTCGTCGGGACCGCTGCCGACGGGGCCGTGCGTGGAGATGACGCGGACCAGGAACTCCGCCTCCCGGTGGTCGACAGCGATCCTCGTGGGCCCTTCCTTGTGCAGCGCGCCGCCGAGGTGACGGATGTCCACGACGCACGGGACGGGGGAGTCCGGCCCGGCCGTGGCGAGCAGCCCGCGCATCGCCTCCGGGGTGAGCTCGCCGAGCAGCGCGTTCGTCGCGGCGTACGGGTGCGGGTCGTCCGGGTCGCTGTGAATGCTGCCGGACTCGGTGTACGGCATGGTCCGCAGGTCGTCCTCCAGGCGCTCGCCGGCCTCCCGCAGCGGTGCGACGAGCCGTTCCCCCTCGTCCGCCGGGCCGTTGTAGGCGATACGGACCGAGGCGACGTACCGGCCCCGCAGCAAGGAGGGGACCTGCGGGATGTCCGGGTAGCCGAGCAGGGTGACGGAGGAGGTGAGTTCCTCGGGCGCCTCGGCGGCCCAGCGCAGCCAGGTCTCCAGCGCCTTCTCGACGAGTGGTGTGTCGAAGACCAGCCGCCCGCCGTACACGGTGCGGACGGGAACGAGCTCCACCTCCAGGGCGGTCACGACGCCGAGGTTCCCGCCGCTGCCCAGCACCGCGCCGAACAGCGCGTCACCCGGCTCGACGCGGCGCAGCCGCCCGTCCGCGGTGACCATCTCCACGGCCCGAACATGGTCGGCCGCGTAACCGAACTGCCGGGCCAGCAGGCCGACCCCGCCACCCAGGGTGTAGCCGATGACACCGACGGACGGCGAGGAGCCGGTCAGCGGGGCCAGCCCGTGGGCGGCGGCCGCCTCGATCAACGCGCCCGCCCGGACGCCCGCGGCGACATGGGCGGTCCTGCGCTCGGCGTCGATCCGCACCGTGGTCATCCGCCGGGTGCTGATCAGGATCCCGCCCTCGGCCGCCACCGACAGCCCGTGCCCGGTCGCCTGCACGGCCACGGGCATCCCCTGCCGCGCCGCGTAGGCGACGGCGGTGCGGACGTCCTCCGCGTCGGCGGCGGCAATCACCAGCGCCGGACGGTGGGTGTACGCGGCCTGGAAGCCGGAGACCTCCTCGGCGTAGCCGGCGTCGCCGGGGAAGAAGGCGGAGCCGGTGAAAGAGGGCAGGTCGGGGAGGGTGCGGTGCGTCATTTTCGCCATGACTCCACGGTGCCGGGAGCCGTGCCATAAGTCCAAGATCTGGATGATCTCGTCGCTAGAATCGCTGCTTATGGAACTTCGGCAGCTGCAGTACCTCGTCGCCGTGGTGGAGGAGGCCAACTTCACGCGCGCCGCCGCCCGCCTGCATGTGGCACAGCCGGGGGTGAGCGCTCAGATCCGGCAGCTCGAACGCGAGCTCGGACAGCCGCTGCTGGACCGCTCCGGCCGCTCGGTGACCACCACGGAGGCCGGCGAAGCCGTACTGCCGTACGCGCGGGCCGCGCTCGCCGCCATCGAGGGCGTGCGGCAGACCGTGGACGACTTCACCGGACTGCTGCGCGGCCGGGTCGCGGTCGGACTCGTCTCCGGCCCGGCAGGCCAGGAGTTCGACATGGTGTCCGTCGTGGCCGATTTCCACGACGCCCACCCCCAGGTCGAGATCTCCCTCACCGAGGACACCTCGGAACGGATGCTCGCCGCACTGCGCCGCGGCGAACTCGACCTCGCGCTGGCCGGGCTGGTGGACGAGGAGCCCCCGCCGGGCCTCTCCTGCCAGGTGGTGATCGACACACCGCTGGTCGCGGTGGTGGCTCCCGACGACCCGCTCGGCACGGACCGGAACCGCGCGGAGGTTCCGCTGACCGAGCTCCGTGACCGTCCGTTGATCAGCCTGCCCCGCGGCACCGGACTGCGCGGCGTGCTCGAACGGGTCTGTGTCGAGGCGGGATTCCAGCCGCGGATCGCCTTCGAGGCAGCCGCCCCGCATGTGCTCACCGAACTGGCCGCCCGCGGCCTCGGCGTGGCTGTCGTACCGGCGCCTCCGGTCGGCCCGGCGTCGCTTCTCGGGGAGCGGCTGCGCGTACTGACGATCAGCGGGCCGCAGCCCCGCGGCCGGATCGCCCTGGTCTGGCGCACGGACGGCCCCGCCGGCCCGGCGGCCGAGGCGCTTCTCGGCCGACTCCGTACGGCTCTCCCCGTGCCCGAAGCCGCCGACGACAGGGCGAGCACGACGAGATGAGGTACGGGAGACTCCGGAGGGATTCCCTGTCGGGTCGCGCCTGCCGCACGGGGCTTCGAACCGGCAGAGATCGCGAAGAGAGCATCGGCGCGTCGTCGGGCGAGGCAGAGCAGCGCCTGAGCGTGGTGTCTGCCCTGGGCCCTCTTCATGCCTCAGCCGGCCCCGACCGCGCAGGGCTCTCCGTCAACCGGGTCAGACTCCTCTGCTCGCGAAGTGGACGAAGTCGGTCCAGGCTTCGGGGGTGAGGGTGAGTGCGGGGCCGTGGGGGTCCTTGGAGTCGCGTACCCGGATGGTTCGCCGGCCGATGGCGACTTCGACGCAGTCGCCGCCTTCGCTGCCGCTGTGGCTGGACTTGATCCACTGAGGATTGTCGGTGCGGTGGGTGTTCGTTGCGCTGTTCATGACGCTCCTGCCAGGTCGGCTGGCAACTTCAGATCAGACCTGTTGGCGTGCGAAGTGGATGAAGTCGGTCCAGGCTTCGGGGGTGAGGCTGAGTGCGGGGCCGTGGGGGTCCTTGGAGTCGCGTACCCGGATGGTTCGCCGGCCGATGGCGACTTCGACGCAGTTACCGCCTTCGCTGCCGCTGTGGCTGGACTTGATCCACTGAGGATTGTCGGTGCGGTGGGTGTTCGTTGCGCTGTTCATGACCCTCCTGCCAGGTCGGCCAGCAGATTCAGGCTCTCCTCCGGGCTGAGCGCCTGCGACCGCAGCATTCCATACTTCTGTTGATACGCACTGACCTCGTCCGGATCATCCACGAGGAAGCTGATGCGCTGCCCCTCGATATAGGCCAGTTGATCGTGGTCGGGGGTCTCCAGCAACACCATGGGGCCGTCCAGGCCCGCGTGCTTCTCGCGGGCCGTGGGCATGATCTGCAGCCCCAGGAAGGGAAGTTCGGCGCAGGCCTTCAGGTGCCGGATCTGCTCGCGCAACACTTCGCGACCGCCGATGGGACGATGCAGGATCACCTCCTCCAGGAGAAAGTTCATCATCGGCGGCCAGGGCTTCCGGTCGAACACCTGCTTGCTTGAGGGCCCGGCGGCCCTGCGGCGCTACAGCTCCGCCGCCCACCGGCCCAGCGTCGCGAAGTCCGCGTCGCGCAGACCCCGGCGGGGGTGGATGCGCAAGAGCAGGGCTGGGGCGTCGTGGTGGGCGGCGACGTGTGCGGTGTCGAGGTCGGTGATCATGTCGTCGACCCAGACGAACGGGCGCCCCGCCGCCCACGTCAGCAGATGCCGGGTCTTCCAGTAGAGGCCGTCCGGGTCCTTGGTGAAGAGCTCGGGCCATTCGATCACCGGGAGGTCGCCCGGGAGGCCGATCGCGGGGGCGATCATCTCGTTCGCCTGGTGCATCCAGGTGGTCGCCCAGGCCAGTTCGTACGGCAGCGTGGTCAGTCGCCGGCCGTGCCCGGGGTTGAGGCGGACCCGCAGGCCGCGGCGGTGGCTGCGGGACCCCGGGGTCTGCCGGGACAGCCAGATGGCGGGGTGGAGGCGGTGAGTGGTGTAGCCGCGCGGCCGGTACAGCCGGGCGGCGTACGGATTGAGAGGGCCGTCCACGTCGAGAAGCAGCAAGGGGCGATCCGTCATGGAGAACTCCTACCCATGGAGGTCGGGTATGCCGGCGCCGCGCCGGTGCCGGGTAGCGCGACGTGGACGATTGGGTACGCCGGACCGTCGAGCGCCCGGCGCGTGAGCGGAGAAGGAGGCGCACTCATGAGGTGAGGGGCGAACCGGCGCGGCAAGGCGGCCGCCGACCCACCGCACCCTCCCCGACCTGCCCTCCTGCGCCACCAGCGCGGTAAGGAGGCCGCGCTCATGTGGGAGCGCCACGCCGGAGAACGCCCGCCGCTGCGGACACTCCCCGCTCCGGCGGCCGGCCGCCGGCCCGGGTGACGGCCTCCGCGCCGGCCCGGCAGCCCGCCTCCGCGGCAGCCACCGGATCACCTCCGGTCAGCAGCGCCGCCAGGAAGGCCCCGGTGAAGGCGTCGCCCGCGCCGGTGGTGTCCACCGGAGTCACCGCGGGGGCCGGGACCCGGGCGAGGACGTCACCGCCCGCGGCGAGCACGGCTCCCGCGGCCCCTCGCTTGACCGCGACGAGAGAGAAGTCCCGGCTGAGTTCGGCCGCCGCGTCGGCCGGGTCCGCGAGGCCGGTGAGCAGCGTGGCCTCGTCGCTGTTCGGGAGGAGGAGGTCCGTGGTGGCAACCGATGTCAGGAAGGTGGCGGGGCCGTGCCGTTCGATGAAGCCGGCCGACGCCGGATCGACACTGACCGGTACCGACCGCTCCCGGGCCGCCGCCATCGCCGCCCGGGCCAGCGCCCTGCTGCCCGCCGCGAAGAAGAGGTAGCCCGACAGGTGGAGGCGGGCCACGCCGTCGAGCAGGCTGTCCCGCCAGTCCGCGGGGGATAGCCGGAGCGCGGCGCCGCTGTCGGTGACCAGGGTGCGTTCCGCCGTGGCGTCGACCAGGCAGATGACGGTGCCCGTGGCCGCGTCCGGATCGACGCGGAGGGCGGGGCGGACCCCGCAGCGCAGCAGCGCGTCCTCGTGCCACGCGGCGGAGTCCGCCCCCACGCACCCCATGAGCCGGACGTCCGGTGCTCCGCTCCGGGCCGCCCAGCAGGCCGCGTTGGCCCCGGCACCGCCCGGCAGCGTGCTCACCCGGGCCGTGGTGTCGGTCGCCGGAGCGAGGGGAGTGGCGTGTCGGGCGACGACATCCGTGATCACATCGCCGATCACCAGCAGTCCGCCGCGGACCGGGCCCGGCGACCCACCGGCGTCCCCGGGCCCCGTCATTGCGGCCTCCCCGGGCCCCGTCATACCGGGCCCCGTCATACCGGGCCCCGTCATGCCGGGGTCCGGGACCAGGCCGTGGCGATCCGTGCGGCCAAGCGCACATTGCCACGTACCGCCGCGAGGTTGGCCTTCAGCGAGGCGCCGTCGGTGTGGTGCACCAGATGGCCCAGCAGGAACGGTGTCACCGCCTGTCCGGTGATGCCCTCGCGCGCGCAGGCGGCCAGCGCCTCGGCCAGCACCCGGTCGTGGAGTTCCGGATCCAGCTGCTCCCGTTCGGGAACGGGATTGCCGACGACGAGGGCCGACTCCGGGCCGCCCAGCGCGTCCTGGGCGGCCATGGCGGCGGCGACCTCCTCGGGCTCGTGCACCGTCCAGTCGACCGGCTCGCCCGAACTGCTGAGATAGAAGCCGGGAAAGCGGTCGGTGCGGTAGCCCAGCACCCCCACCCCCAGCGTCTCCAGGCGCTGGAGCGTTGCGGGCACGTCGAGGATGGACTTCACGCCCGCGCACACGACCGTGATCCGGGTGCGGGCCAGCAGCGACAGGTCCGCGGATTCGTCCTGCGTCGCGGTCCACTCCCGGTGCACACCGCCCAGCCCGCCCGTAGCGAAGACCCTGATTCCCGCGCGGGCGGCGAGGAAGGCCGTCCCCGAGACGGTCGTCGCGCCGTCGGCGCCCGCCGCCACCGCGGGGGCCAGATCGCGGTGACCCAGCTTGCGCAGTGACGGATCATCAGCGATGCGTTCCAGCTGGGACGGGGTGAGGCCGATCTGCGCACGGCCGTCCAGCACCGCGATGGTCGCCGGGACGGCGCCGCCCTCGCGGACCTCGGCCTCCAGCTCCTTTGCCACCTGCAGATTGCGGGGACGGGGCAGACCGTGCGCGATGATCGTCGATTCCAGGGCCACCACCGGGTGTCTGCGGGCGAGCGCTTCCCGGACCTCCTCGGACACGTTCATCGGGGGTGTGGGCATCGCTGCGCGTCTCCCGTCTCGTGGGCCGTGCTCGAAGGAACGCTTCTTCTCCTCCCATCCCTGGCGTTCCGGTCACACCGTCAAACCTCGCGCCCCGGTGCTTGACCAGCACTGCACAAGAGTGGCAAAACTATGACAGAACAGACAGAACCTCAGATATCCATAGAGTCCGTCGTACCGTCAGGACGCCGCCCGCGGCGCCTCCCTGACGGTCGTGCAGCCGGACTCGGTCCGACTGCGCCCGGGGGTCGACATGTCCCGTTTCCCGTTCCGTATCAGACAGCGGCTCGGCGTCATGGGCCTGGCCGCGGCCGTGGGCGGCGCGATGACACTCGTGCTCGCCCCGCCCGCCGCCGCGGAGCCCGCCACCTCGATCACCTATCCGTCGGGCGCGGCCTCCACCCGCTACACCGGTCCGGCCTTCGACGCGTGCAGCGCGCCGAGCCTCGACGCGATGAAGGCGTGGAAGGAGTCGTCGTACCGTGCCGTCGGCGTGTACATCGGGGGTGTCAACCGCACCTGCACCCAGCCCCGGCTGACCGCGAGCTGGGTCACCGAGGTGTCGAAACTCGGCTGGCGGCTGCTGCCCATCTACAAGGGACTGCAGCCGGCCTGCGGCGCACGGGCCCAGGACGAGAAGATCACCCCCGGCTCGGCGGCGGAGGAGGGCAAGGCGGCGGCGGCCGACGCCATCGCCGCGGCCACCGCGCGCGGCATGCTGCCCGGCAGCGCCGTCTACAACGACATCGAGCAGTACACCAGCCCCGACAGCACCTGCCGGAACTCGGTCCTGACGTACCTGTCGGCGTGGACGAAGGAACTCCACGCCCGCGGCTACCTCTCCGGTGTCTACATGAACCTCAACCACGGCGCCGCGGACCTCTCCGCCGCCTACGGCTCCACCAGCCACGCCCGCCCCGACGCCCTCTGGATCGCCCGGTACGACGGCAGTACCTCGCTCAGCGGCTGGTCGGGGATCCCGGACTCCCAGTGGGCGGCGCACCAGCGCGCCAAGCAGTACAGCAACAGCCACGACGAGACGCACGGCGGCGTGAAGATCAACATCGACAGCAACCAGCTCGACGCGCCGGTGGCCACCGTCGCCCACACCTACACCGTGACCAGCGACGCCGTCCTCAAGGCCCGCCGGACGCCGTCGACCTCCGGCACCGTCGTGCGGTCCGTCGCCCCCGGATCCTCGGTCGCGGTGGTCTGCCAGAAGCCGGGTGCCACCGTGGGAGGGACCTCGGTGTGGGACCAGCTCTCCGACGGCAGCTTCGTCTCCGACCACTATGTGAGCACGCCCTCCAAGACCGGCTACAGCGCCCCGCTGCCCCGCTGCGCGCACCCGTACCAGATCACCCCGGCCGGCGGGGTCAACCAGCGGACCGGCCCCGGCACCTCGTACGCCACGGCCGGCGCGCTGTCCAGCGGAAGTCTCGCCTGGACGACCTGTCAGGCCCCCGGCACGGCGGTCAGCGGTACCTCGGTCTGGAACAAGCTGGACAATGGGCGCTGGGTCTCGGACTACTACGTGGCCAACGCGAGCAACACGACGTACAGCAAGCCCGTGCCCCGCTGTTGAGCCGGCGGCCCGCCGCCGCGGGAGAGATCACCGCCGCCCTCCACCGGGAGGGCGGCGGCGATGTTGTCGCCACGGGGCCGTCGTCCGGGGGCGCCCGTGCCCTCCGAGGGGTACCGGGCGGGCTCCGGATCGACGCGCTGCGGTACCTGCCGTCCGGCGGCGGAACCGGCGCCGCTACTGTGACCGGCTATGACTGGCATGGACAACCCCGTCGCGTCGTTCGCAGTGCACATTCCGGATGTGGAGCTCGAGGTGGAGCCGCTCGCTCCCGAGCAGATCGTCTCCGGCGATCCCGTCGTCACCGGAAAGGTGCTCTGGGAGTCCCCGGACGGCAAACAGCTCCGCGGTATCTGGCAGATCACTCCGGGCGTGGTGACCGACACCGAGGCCAACGAACTGTTCGTCGTCGTGAGCGGGCGGGCGACGATCGAGGCCGAGGGCGGTTCCGTCATCGAGGTGGGCCCGGGCGACGCGTGCGTGCTGCGCGAGGGCGACCGGACCACCTGGACCGTTCACGAGACGCTCCGGAAGGCGTACCACATCAGCCTCTGACGCCCTTCGGCCTCCGGGGCCTCCGGCGTGAGTTCAGGCGCGGGCCGGGCGTGAGTTCAGGCGCGGGCCGGGCGTGCGGTGAACAGGGCCAGGGCGGCCACGGGCAGCAGCAGGAGTGCCGCCGCCAGGTTCAGCCAGCCGTAACCCGCCCGCGCGACGATCAGCCCGGCCAGGGCGCCACCGGCCCCGGCCGAGGTGTTCATCGTCAGGTCCGAGAGCCCTTGGACAGCGGCCCGGGCGGCTTGCGGCACGGCCTCGGTGAGCAGCGCGGAGCCCGCCACGAGCCCCGCCGACCAGCCCAGGCCGAGCAGGAACAGGCCGGCCGTGGTCCGCCCGTGGTGTCCGTCGGCCGTGCCCGCGAGCAGGGCGGCCGAAGCCATCAGGGCCACCGTCAGGGCGATCACGGTGAACGGTCCCACCCGGTCGCAGAGCCGGCCCATCACCGGGGCGAACGCGTACATCCCCGCGATATGGGCACTGATCACCAGCCCGATCAGCTCGATGTCCGCGCCGTGGTGTCCCAGGTCCACCGGGGTCATCACCATGATCGCCACCATTGCGGTGTGCGCGGCGCTGATGGTGACGAACGCCAGCCGGGCCCGCGCGGATCCGGCGACCACACGCACGCCCGCGCGCAGCGACCGGCTCTCCCGTGTCTGCGACCCGGCCGGATCCAGCGACCGGGCCGTCAGCAGCGGGTCGGGGCGCAGCAGGACCAGCACCAGGACGGACGCGGCCAGGAAGACCACCGCGGCCCACAGGAACGGTCCTGCCGTGGGCGGAATCCCCAGGGCCGCGACGCTGTCCCCGGCCGGGGCCGCGATGTTCGGCCCCAGGACCGCACCGATCGTCGCCGCCCAGACCACCGTGGAGATCGCTCGGCCGAGATTCCCCGCGGGCGCCAGATCCGCCGCCGCGAACCGGGCCTGGAGGTTCGCCGTCGTACTGGCGCCGAACGCCACCATGCCGAGCAGCAGCAAGGGGAAGCTCCCCACCGCGGCGGCCAGTACGGACAGACCCGCGCCCACCGCACCGACCGCATACGCCAGCGCCAGCCCCGGCCGCCGGCCGCGGGCGCTCATCAGGGCGGCGACCGGAACCGACAGCAGGGCCGTCCCCGCCACGGCCGCGGTCCCGGCCAGCCCGGCCACCGCCTCCGAGCCGCCGATCTCCTGCGCCAGCACCGACGAGAGGGCGACCCCCATCGCCGTGCCCAGGCTGCCGAGGATCTGCGAGGCGATCAGTACGGCCGTGGTGCGCCGCCGCACGGCGTGCAGACCGGGTACGGCCTCCGCCTCCGTGGGCACGGCCGGGGCGCCGGAGCCGGATACGGGTGAGGGAGCGGAAGGGGGGACGGGCGGGGGAGTGGAGGAGGGCGAATCGGAGGAGTCGGGCACGGCGGCAGTCTGGCAGCACCGCTGCCGGCAGGCCATGGGCCGGCAAGGAAGCTTTCGGAAACGTGACCGGAGGGCGCTTCTGTGCGGGCACCTCCCGCGACGGCCGCTGCGAGGGCTTCCTGCGAGGGCTTCCTGTGCGGGCCTCCTGTGCGGGGCCTGCGAGGTCGCGGGGCGTCCCTCCTGCGCGGCGGACCTGCGAGGTCGCGGGCGCCCCGCCTGCCCGGGCCGAGAGCGCTGGGCAAGCCGTGGGGCCCTCCGGAGCAAGGGCCGCGGAGCCGTCCGGAGCGGGTCGGGGAACGGCCTGCCGACCGCTCAGAACAGCGGCTGCGGGAGCACGCCCTCCAGCGCGAGCAGGGTGCGCTTCGTCTCCAGCCCTCCGCCGAAGCCGCCGATCCCGCCGCCGCTCTCCACCACCCGGTGGCAGGGGACCACGACGGGCAGCGGATTGGAGCCCATGGCAGTCCCCACGGCCCGTGCGGCCCCCGGTTCGCCGACCCGGTCGGCCAGGTCCTGGTAGCCGACGACCGTGCCGTACGGGACGCCGGCCGCGAGCTCCCGCAGCACCCGCCGGTTGAAGCCGGCCGACAGCGACCAGTCCAGGTCCACGGTGAACTCGCGCAGTGTTCCCGCGAAGTAGGCGCGCAACTGCCGGACCGTCTCGGCGAGCAGCGGGTCCTCGGACGCCTCCACCGGCTCGCCGCCGAGCCGGGACGCCAGCCGGTCGACCGCCGCGCGGGCCGTCCGCTCGTCCGCGTGGAAGACGACGTTGACCAGTCCCCGGCCGGTCGCCGCGAGCAGCAAGGGCCCGATGGGGGTGCCGGTCACGGTCCAGCTCACTGCGCTCATTCCCCGCAGGGTAGTGCGCTCCGGAGCGCCGTGCGCCGCGAGCGCGGGCCTTGTGCACAGGCGGCGGGCGCTGGGCGGCGAGCGGCCCCCTGCGCCGGAAACCTGCGCCGGAAACCTGCGCCGGAACCCCGCGGCCGGCCTCCTGCGAGGGGAACACCTGGCACGCCGGGCAGCGCCGCCGACGGCGCCTCCCTCCGCGAGTACGGGTCGCCGGGGGCTGCGGGCCCGCACCGGTCCCGGGGAGAGCAGAGCCCCAGGCGCGGCGGACGAGCAGTCGCCCTGGAGGCCTGGAAGCAGAGCCGCCGGGAGAGGGGAAGCCGCCGCACGCACCGCGGCCGCGCCCCCTCGGGGGACGCGGCCGCCGTGCGTCGTGCTCCCGGGAGTCGGAGCTACGACGCGGAGGCGCCGGCGAAGGCGCTGTGGTCCGAGGTGCTGCTCCTGGCCGTCGCGTCGCGGACGATGTCAGGGGTGTTGGTGATGATGCCGTCCACGCCGTAGCTCTTGAGCAGGGCGGCCCGCGGGCCGTCGTTGACCGTCCAGGTGAAGACCTCCAGCCGGCGGCCGTGGGCCCCGCGCAGCTGGTGCACGGCGGCCACGTACTCGGGAGTCAGCGTCCGGTGACTCGGGTTGATCTGGTCGACGAACCGCGCATACGTCTTCAGGTCCGCGACCTCCGGAGCGCCGAGGAAGCCGGTCTTGATGTCGGGACGCAGCTTGTGGACCATGCCCACGCTGTCCGCGCTGAAGGACTGGATGATCAGCTTGCGCCGGACGTGCGAGCGGTCGAGCCAGCCCTCACGGCGCAGTTCACGGAGGGTCTGGAGCTCCAGACCGGGGTACAGCTCCGGGGCCTTGATCTCCAGCAGCAGCTTCTGCCGGTGGTCGCCGACCCGTTCGAGGTACTCCTCCAGGGTGGGCACGCGTTCGCCCGCGTAGGCGGGGGAGAACCAGCTGCCCGCGTCCAGCCGCTTGATCTCCGCCATGGTGAAGTCGGCGACCTTCCAGGGCGCCCGGTCGGGGAAGACCTGTTCCACGTTGGTGGTGCGCTTCAGATCGGTGTCGTGAATGACGGCCAACTCACCGTCCTTGGTGCGCTGGACGTCGTTCTCCACCCAGGTGATGCCGAGGTCGTCGGCCTTGTCGACGGCCGCGAGGGTGTTCTCGGGGGCGTAGGCGGACGCGCCGCGATGGGCGACGACCACGGGTCGGTGCGGGTGGTCGATGGCCTGCGCCACCGTGGCGGGGAAGAAGAGTGTCGAGACTCCCAGAAGCGTTCCGACTGTGGCTGCGAGAGGGCGTATGCGCACGTGGACTCCTCGCGTCGTCTTTCGCGGACGGGCCGAGGGTCCCAGGCGTGGTGCAACAGTGGACAGGCGTGGAATGGACAGAAGTTGAACGGGACGCCCCCCGGAGAACTTCACGGTGCCATGCCGCGACGGCCCTGTGTTCGACGCTGTGCGAGTTCACCCGCTCGAGCGAACGGGCGGGGGTGACCGCGGTATCGGGAACGCGTGCCTCGTGCCCGGCCCGCTCCGGCCGCACCTGGCGCCGGCCGTACCGCAACGGCTCGTGATGCCCCGGCACGTGCCCGCGTCCGCGCCCCGGTCCGCCTCTGCCGGCCGCTGCCTCGGCATGCGTCGTGCGCCCACGGGCAGCACCGGACCGCCGGGTGCCCCCGCCCCGGGCCGGCACGTTTCCGCTCGGTCGGTGCTGCCCCGGAGAGGCTGCCGGAGGAGACGTCCGTGCCCTCGGCCCGGCCTGGGGCGAGGGCACCCGCAGCCGGGGCCGTGCGCGCTGCTCCGCCGCTGCCCGGCGGCCCACACAGCGCTTCGTCCCTGGTCAGCGCGGTTCGCATGACGCACGGGCCGGGGACGGAGTACTCGCTGGGCCCGGTTGTCAGTGGCTGGTCGTACCGTGGATGCATGCGGCCCGTTTCCAAGATCGAACGCACCGTGGCGCCCTTCGAGGTCGTCAGCCCCTACCAGCCCAGTGGCGACCAGCCCACGGCCATCGCCGACCTGGAGCGCCGCATCACGGCGGGCGAGAAGGACGTCGTCCTGCTCGGCGCCACCGGCACCGGCAAGTCGGCCACCACGGCCTGGATGATCGAGAAGCTCCAGCGGCCGACCCTCGTCATGGCGCCCAACAAGACCCTCGCGGCCCAGCTCGCCAACGAATTCCGCGAGCTCCTGCCCAACAACGCCGTCGAGTACTTCGTCTCGTACTACGACTACTACCAGCCCGAGGCGTACGTCCCGCAGTCGGACACCTACATCGAGAAGGACTCCTCGATCAACGAGGAGGTCGAGCGGCTGCGCCACTCGGCGACGAACTCGCTGCTCACCCGTCGCGACGTGGTCGTGGTGGCGTCGGTCTCCTGCATCTACGGCCTGGGCACCCCGCAGGAGTACGTGGACCGGATGGTTCCGCTCAAGGTCGGCGAGGAGATCGACCGGGACCGGATGCTGCGCCGCTTCGTCGACATCCAGTACACGCGGAACGACCTCTCCTTCACCCGGGGCACGTTCCGGGTGCGGGGCGACACCGTCGAGATCTTCCCGGTCTACGAGGAACTGGCCGTCCGCATCGAGATGTTCGGCGACGAGATCGAGGCCCTCTCCACCCTGCACCCGGTCACGGGCGAGGTCATCAGCGAGGACCGGGAACTCTACGTCTTCCCCGCGAGCCACTACGTGGCCGGCCCGGAACGGATGGAGAAGGCCATCACCGGGATCGAGGCGGAGCTCGAGGAACAGCTCGCCCGGATGGAGAAGCAGGGCAAGCTGCTGGAGGCCCAGCGGCTGCGCATGCGCACCACCTACGACATCGAGATGATGCGGCAGATCGGCAGCTGCTCCGGTATCGAGAACTACTCGCTGCACATCGACGGCCGTGAGGCCGGCTCGGCCCCCAACACCCTGCTGGACTACTTCCCCGACGACTTCGTGCTGGTCATCGACGAGTCGCACGTCACGGTTCCGCAGATCGGCGCGATGTACGAGGGCGACGCCTCGCGCAAGCGGACCCTGGTGGAGCACGGCTTCCGGCTGCCGTCGGCCATGGACAACCGGCCGTTGAAGTGGGAGGAGTTCCTGGGACGGATCGGGCAGACGGTCTACCTCTCGGCGACCCCCGGGCAGTACGAACTCTCCCGCTCCGACGGCCATGTGGAGCAGATCATCCGGCCGACCGGTCTGGTCGACCCGGAGGTGATCGTCAAGCCGACCGAGGGCCAGATCGACGACCTGGTGCACGAGATCCGGACCCGTGCGGAGAAGGACGAGCGCGTCCTGGTCACCACCCTCACCAAGAAGATGGCGGAGGACCTGACCGAATACTTCCTTGAGCTCGGCATTCAGGTCCGCTACCTGCACAGCGATGTCGACACGCTCCGCCGCGTGGAACTGCTGCGGGAACTCCGTGCCGGTGAGTACGACGTGCTGGTCGGCATCAACCTGCTGCGCGAGGGACTCGACCTGCCGGAGGTGTCCCTGGTCGCCATCCTCGACGCGGACAAGGAAGGCTTCCTCCGCTCCGGCACCTCGCTCATCCAGACCATCGGGCGCGCGGCGCGGAACGTCTCGGGCCAGGTCCATATGTACGCGGACAAGATGACGCCGGCGATGGAGAAGGCCATCGACGAGACCAACCGGCGCCGTGAGAAGCAGATCGCGTACAACAAGGAGAAAGGCATCGATCCGCAGCCCCTGCGGAAGAAGATCAACGACATTGTGGCGGCGATCGCCCGCGAAGAGGTGGACACCGAGGAGCTGCTGGGCTCCGGATACCGCAGCGCCAAGGAAGGGAAGGCCCCCGTTCCGGACCTGGGCGGCAAGGGGGGCAAGGCCGAGCCCGCCAAGGCGGGGAAGGGCGGAAAGGGCGCGAAGAGCGCGAAGAGCGGCGCCGTTCCGACCGACCGTCCTGCCGCCGAGCTCGCCCAGCAGATCGAGGACATGACGGAGCGCATGCGTGCGGCTGCCGCGGAGCTGCAGTTCGAGGTCGCGGCGCGCCTGCGCGACGAGGTGAAGGAGTTGAAGAAGGAGCTCCGGCAGATGCGGGAGGCCGGACTCTCCTGACGGTTGGCCGGTTGGCCGGTTGGCCGGTTGGCCGGTTGGCCGGTTGGCCGGGAGGCCGGGAGGCCGCGGGCCAGGTCCAGGGCGTTGCTCTCTGCCGTTGTCATGACCCGGGATGCTGCTTCCGGTGACCACTGCTCCGGACCACTGCTCCGGGGCCGCCGTTCAGCGCCGGGGCGCGGCGCGGCAGCCGGCGTCGGCGTATGCCCGGGCGGCCCACCGGCCGGGCCGGGGACCAGCTCCTCCGCACCTCCGCACAACCGCAGCCGAGCACTCCGGCGTCCCAGGGCCCGCGCCCCCACCCGTGTCCCCGGAGACCGGGCGTGGGCCGGCCGCCGCGTGTTGCAGGAACGCCACAAAACAGGGCGGGCCATGACCCGCGTCGGTCGCACTGCGTAGGGTTTCCGTCAGCTGCCCGAACAGGTGGTTGATGGTGATGGGGAACGGTTCGAGAGGGGACACCGCGTGAGCGTCAACTTGTCCAAGGGACAGGGCATCAGCCTGCAGAAGTCCGACGGGGGCGCCCTGACCGCGGTGCGCATGGGGCTGGGCTGGCAGGCCGCCCCTCGCCGCGGGCTCTTCGGGACCCGCACCAAGGAGATCGATCTCGATGCGTCGGCCGTGCTCTTCGCCGAGAAGCAGCCGGTGGACGTCGTGTTCTTCCGGCACCTCGTCAGTGACGACGGCTCGGTCCGGCACACCGGCGACAACCTGGTCGGCGGTGCCGGCCAGGGCGGGGACGACGAGGCGATCCTGGTCGACCTGCAGCGGGTCCCGGTCCACATCGACCAGATCGTCTTCACCGTGAACTCCTTCACCGGCCAGACGTTCGCCGAGGTGCAGAACGCCTTCTGTCGCATCGTCGACGAGACCAACGGCCAGGAGCTGGCGCGCTACACGCTGACCGGCGGAGGCAAGTACACCGCGCAGATCATGGCGAAGGTGCACCGTGCCGGCGGCGGCTGGCAGATGACCGCCCTCGGCTCCGCCGCCGACGGCCGCACCTTCCAGGACCTCATGCCGGCGATGCTGCCGCACCTCTAGGCCCTGTCGTCAAACTCCCGTCGTCCGCCCGGAGGGCGGGCTCCGCGGCGTCAGGTGCGTGCTCTCGGCGTGCCGGGCCCTGGGCCTCGTACTGGACGTACTCGGGTCAGGGCCCGGTGCGGCGAGAGTGCGTGCATGACGTCGCGGAGCAGGCGGGAGTTTGACGACAGGGCCTAGGGCCGTTTGCCGGAGGCAGGCCCGTCTGCGCAGCAGTGGGGCGGGAGTTCGGAATTCGGGACTCGGGCAGACTCGGGCACGGGCCCGTTGTGCGGTAGTTGCCCCCGGGGCGAGCCTCTGCGGGGCCCACAGCTGACGCACACCGGCGACCGACGCATTCCTGGGGTCGGGCCTGCACCCCGTCGTTGCCCGGCTGCGGGCTGCGGGCTGCGGGCTGCGGGCTGCGGGCTGCGGGCTGCGGACCTGGGCCCACGGGTCTGCGGAGCCGTTCCGGCAGGACGGGACCAGGCAGAGCGGAACGGGCGGCTCCCGGCGGTGCTACGGCTCCGGGAGCCGCACGGCGTTCCGGCCCTGGAGACGGGACGCCGTGAGCATGGAGGCCCTGAGGCCCCGACGCCGTGAGGTCGTGAGGGGCCGTGAGCACGTGGCACCGGGAGGAGCGTGTGGCGGATCCCGAACGCGCCGCGGCCGACCGCAGGCAGCCTTCGTCCACCGGGGCTCGGGCGGCGGCGCGTACGGCGGATGCCAACGGCCCCGGGCGCGGTCCGCCCCGTCACCGGGTCGGGCGGACGACGGAGCCCGCGGCCGGCACCACGAGAGCGGGGCCGGCGACGGCGGTGAGGCCCGACAGTCCGCCACACCCGCAGGCTCGCGCGACCACGAAGCACACCACGCACCACAGGATGCAGGACACAGGACAGGGGACGCACGATGACGGCCGAGCTGGTGCGCGGGCAGAACCACCCGCTGCCCGGGAACCGTGTGGAGATCCGGGTCTCGGCGGGCAGCCCGGTCGTGGCCGGAGCCACCCTGGGCGACGAACAGGGCACGGTGCGGGGTGCCGCTTGGGTCGCTCACCCGGCCGCCCCGGCCCTGCCCGGTCTGGAGGTCTCCCGGCAGGCCGCGGCCGTTCACCGGCTCGCCGTGGACCTCGACGTGCTGCCCGGCGAGGTCCACCGGGTCCACGTACTCCTCGCCCTGCCGGGCGGTGGTGGCGGGCCGGCGTGCTTCGGGGCCGTCGCGGCGCCGTTCGTGGCCGTCACCGGTCTCGACGGCAGCGAGATCGCCGGCTACACGGTCACGGACCTGGACAGCGAATCCGCAGTCGTCGCCCTGGAGCTGTACCGCCGGCAGGGCGCCTGGAAGGTGCGCGCCGTCGGGCAGGGGTACGCGGGCGGTCTCGCCGCGCTGTTCCGGGACCAGGGGCTGCCCGAGGCCGTGGAACTCGCCGCCACGATCCGGGACGCGGTGGCCCAGGGCACGGCCCGCTCCGTTCCGGCACCGTCCCGCACCGCCGAGGGCGACCGGGTCCGTACCGCCTCGTCCGGCGGCGGGACCGGCGCCGTGCCCGGCACCGCAGCCGACCGAACACCCAACGGCTCGGCCGACGGCCGGGGCGGCGGTGTGACCAGGGGAGGGGACAGCTCCATATCGCTGGGCACCGATTCCGCTCCGCTCGCCTCCCCGTCCGTGCCCGATCCGGCACCCGTACCCGCCGCCTCTCCGTCAGCCCCCGATCCGGCACCCGCACCTGCCGCCTCCCCGCCGGACCCCTCCATTCCGCTGTCCGGTGCCCCGGGGCCGGACCCGTCGGCCGGTGGCGGAGGCGCGGTCGACTACCGGCATCCCCGCCGTGCCGCGGCGCCGTCCGCCGCTGCTCCGCGCCCGGCCGACGGGCCCGGAGGGCCCGCCTCGCCGTCCTCGCCCGTCGCGGGCGACGCCACCGGCTGGACCCTGGACGAGCGGCTCTACAACCAGGTGTGGGGCATGTTCGAGGACCTGGCCCGCACCGTCGCCGCCTACCGCAGCGCCGTCGACTTCGCCGACTCCCGCCGGGAGCAGGAGCTCGACCGGCTGCTCGCCGATCCCCGCCTGCGGCTCGCCGCCACCGGCGACTCCCACCACGCGGAAGCCCACGCCAAGCACACCCGGCTCGTCGAGCAGGCCCAGGCCGCCCTCGACCGCGACCTCGCCCAGCTCGTCGCCGAGACCGAGGTCGTGGAACCGGCGCTGCCACCCGCGTTCGCCCGCTGGGACAACCCCGTCTGGCAGGCCTACCGGGTACCGATGGAGATCCCCATGGCGCTGCGCCTCGGCGATCTGCACCTGCCCGAGCGCCCGGACCTCCGTATCCCCATGCTGGTCCGGCTGCCGCTGGAGCGCGGGCTGTGGGTGGACCGCGGGCGCGCGAGCACCCCCGACAGCGCGTTCCTGGACCCCGGTGAGCTGCGCCGTCTGGCCATGGACACCGCGGTCGCGCACGCCGCCCGCCTGCTCGCCGTGTATCCGGCGGGCGAGTTCACCGTCCAGGTGATCGACCCGGCGGGCGCGGCAGCCTCCTCGCTCGCCCCGCTCGTGCGCTCCGGAGTCTTCCGTGAGCCGCCCGCGGCCGGTGCGGCGGGGGTGGCCGCGGTCCTGGCCGGGCTGACCCAGCGGGTGGACCTGGTGCAGATGGCCCTGCGCGGGGGAGCCTCCGATGCGCTGCCCCCGGACGTGGACACCTCCCAGCACCTGCTGATCGTCAACGACTTCCCGCACGGCTTCGACGACCGTGACGTCACCCGGCTCCGCTATCTGGCGGACGAGGGCCCGGCCGTCGGCGTGCACCTGATGATGGTCGCCGACCGGGAGGACGCCCAGGAGTACGGACCGCTGCTCGACCCCCTCTGGCGCTCCCTGATGCGGATCACTCCGATCCCCGACGACCACCTCGCCGACCCGTGGGTCGGCCACGCCTGGACCTACGAGCCGCCGCTCGCCCCGCCCGGCAGCGCGGTGCTGGAGCAGGTGCTCGCGCAGGTGGCCGCGGCCCGACGCCGATACGGCCGGTGACCAGCGACTTTGAGCTGACTTTGCCGAGCGCTTTACCTTTCCTTGGCATTTCCTGTACTGTTCTTTACGCGGAGGGGAGTACTCCCTGCTGCGGCGTTCCCGTCAGTACGGATCGGTGAGATCCCGGGGCGCCGGCCCGAGAGCGGCACGCGTTTCCCGGGTGGAAGAGACCTCCGGCAGCGACGACGCTGGCAGTTGCCGTACCCATGCCGGAGGAACAGTGGATGTAACCCCCGCCGTCTGGGCGTTGACCATCGTCGGTCTGTGCGCCCTCATCGCGGCCGACTTCTTCATCGGTGGACGCAAGGTGCACGAGGTCTCCATGAAGGAGGCCGGTATCTGGACGATCGTCTGGGTCGTGCTCGCCGGGCTCTTCGGGCTCGGCCTCTATCTCTTCGGTGGCGGGCAGCCCGCGGGCGAATTCTTCGCGGGCTACATCACCGAGAAGTCGCTGAGCGTCGACAACCTCTTCGTCTTCGTGCTGATCATGGCGAAGTTCGCCGTACCACCGGTGCTCCAGCAGCGCGTCCTCATGATCGGCGTGCTGATAGCCCTGGTGCTGCGAGCGATCTTCATCGCCGCCGGCGCCGCGATCATCGCCAACTTCTCCTGGGTGTTCTACATCTTCGGCGCGTTCCTCATCTGGACCGCCTGGAAGCTGATCCAGGACGCCCGTTCCGAGGACGACGACGAGGAGTACAACGAGAACCGCTTCCTCAAGGCGGTCGAGAAGCGCTTCCCGTCCACCGGCGAGTACCACGGCCCCAAGCTGTTCGTCCGGGAGCAGGGCCGGCGCCTGATGACCCCGATGCTCGTCGTCGTTCTGGCGATCGGCACCACGGACATCCTCTTCGCGCTGGACTCCATCCCGGCGATCTTCGGCCTCACCCAGGATCCGTACATCGTCTTCACCGCCAACGCCTTCGCGCTGATGGGACTGCGCCAGCTGTACTTCCTCATCGGCGGACTGCTGAAGAAGCTCGTCCACCTCTCGTACGGGCTGTCGGTCATCCTCGGCTTCATCGGCGTGAAGCTGCTGCTCCACGCGCTCCACGAGTCCGGGGTCCATGTGCCCGAGATCAGCATCCCCGTCTCGCTCGGCGTGATCTGCGCGGTGCTCGTCGTCACCACGATCACCAGTCTGTACGCGTCGAAGAAGGAAGCGGAGGCGAAGGCCGCCGAGAAGGACGACGTCACCACCTGACCCACCCCGGCAGGGGCGCCCTCGCGGGGGCGCCCCCGCCCGCACGTCCGGCCTGTTCCGGGCGGACCTCCGGAACCCGGCCGGGATCTCCGGAACCGGGTCAGGA
Organism: Streptomyces sp. bgisy100; assembly: GCF_057709105.1. Lineage (NCBI taxonomy): Bacteria > Bacillati > Actinomycetota > Actinomycetes > Kitasatosporales > Streptomycetaceae > Streptomyces > Streptomyces sp. bgisy100. The sequence goes on along the minus strand of NZ_JBYITE010000010.1, from coordinate 100,413 downwards.
CGCGGCCACGCCCACGGCCACCCCTGGACGGCCGCCTTCGACGACCGGCCGATGGCGGCCGGGCCGTGCGCTCGCCGGGCCGGCCGGGATCAGGCGGGCGCGCTCGCCGCGGAGGCCACCTCCACCGCCTCCATGGGCCGGGTCTCGGGCAGCAGCGCGAAGCACACCAGGCTGACCACCGCGATCCCGGTCAGATACGCGGCCACGCCCCAGGGCGGCCCGTCCCCGGCGGCCACCGCGGTCGCCACGACCGGAGTCAGCGCCCCGCCGAGCACCCCGCCCAGGTTGTAGCCCACGGCCGCCCCGGTGCAGCGCACCCGAGGCTCGTACAGCTCCGGCAGGTAGGCCGCGACCACGGCGAACATCATGATGAAGGCCAGCAGGGCGACGAGGAATCCCAGGAACATCGGCAGGGGCTGCCCGGTCCGCAGCAGCGCGATCAACGGGAACATCCACACCGCCGCGGCCGCGCACCCCACCAGGCACAGCGACCGTCGGCCGTAGCGGTCGGCGAGCATTCCGACCAGCGGTGTGCAGGCACCCTTGATCACCACCGCGGCCATGATGCAGCCCAGCATCACCGTGCGGCTCACGCCGAGTTCCTCGGTGCCGTACGCGAGGGACCACGTCGTCACCGCGTAGAAGACGGCGTAGCCGACGGCCAGCGCCCCGGCGGTCAGCAGGACCAGCCGCCAGTGCCCCCGGACGACCTCGGCCAGCGGCACCCGGGCCCGGCTGCCCTGTTCGGCCAGCTCCCGGAACTGCGGGCTCTCGGTGAGCGAGGCCCGCAGCAGCAGCCCCGCCAGCGCCAGTACCCCGGCCGCCCAGAACGGCACCCGCCAGCCCCAGGCGCGGAACTCCGCCTCCGTCAGCGAGGCCGACAGCGCGAGCATCACGCCGTTCGCCAGCACGAAGCCCACCGGCGGACCCATCTGCGGGAAGCTCGCCCACAGGGCCCGGCGCCGCTCGGGGGCGTGTTCGGCGGTCAGCAGCACGGCCCCGCCCCACTCCCCGCCCAGTCCGAGCCCCTGCAGGAAGCGCAGCGCCAACAGCAGCAGCGGAGCGCCGGCGCCCAGCGAGGCGTAGGTGGGCAGACAGCCCACGGCGACGGTCGCGGTCCCCGTCAGCAACAGCGAGGCGACCAGCACCGGACGGCGGCCGTGCCGGTCGCCGATGTGTCCGAAGAGCACGGCGCCCAGGGGCCGGGAGAGGAAGCCGACCGCGAAGGTGCCGAAGGCCGCGAGGGTCCCCGCGAGCGGGGAGAACGTCGGGAAGAAGAGCGGCCCCAGGACCAGGGCCGCCGCCGTGCCGTACAAGAAGAAGTCGTAGAACTCGATGGCGGTGCCGGCCAGCGATGCCGCGGCCAGGCGCGTCATCGAGGGGCGGGCGGTGGCGACGTGATCGTTCACGCCGCGCTCAACGAAGGGGAGCGGCCCCGGGTCACCGGTCCCGCGGAGGCGCCCGGTGGCATCCGCGGCGCCGGCGGGTGCGCGGGCACGGACGGTGCCGACGAGCGGTGCGTGAGGATTCCGGCAGGTACCGGTCGTGCGCCGTCGCTCCCCGGCGCGGTACGAGCGGGGCCCACCGCCCAGCAGCCTCCGCTCCGTGTCCCGCACACCATCCGCCCGCTGTCCCGCGCAGTCCCCGTCGGCTGTCCTGCACAGCCTGCCGTCGGCAGCCGGCAGCCGGCAGCCCGCGGCCTTTGCCGACCCGGCTCCGAGGGATGGCAGGGCGCCGGGCTCGGGGCGGATGCCCACCGGTGCCGACGCGTGGCGGCGACCTGCCGAGGCCGTGCGCGGTACCGGCCGCGGCTCCGGTTCGCGTGCTCAGGGCAATCACGGATGAACGAACCCGGCTCCGGCTCCGTACAGATCACTGACGCCATCGGCGACCTCGGCACCACCGCTGCCTTTCCACCGGCGGGCGAGGCCCGTATCGCTGACGACCCGTACAGGTCAGGTCCCGAACCTTGGAGGAGTGCATGAGTCAAGGCAAGCTCAGTGCAGCGGAGCGACTGGCCGCCAGGATGCGTGGGGTCGAGCCGCACGGAGTCGAGCCCCAGGGACTGGTGAGCGAATGGCCCGGCAGCGCGGAGCGGAGCGGTCCGCGCGCGGTGGCCGGCATCGTGCCCATGGCTCTGTGGGACAGCAGGCGGTACCGGGGCAACGGCGACGGGCCGCCCAGCGCCGCCTGAGGACCGTCCGTCAGCCGTACGGGAGGTGAGGTCCGCCCGACTCGGCACGGGGCGTGCCCCCGAAGACCGGGCGGACCATCGGCACGGCCGCCGAGGGGACCCGCTCGGTGCACCCACCGGCGGTCACCGCACAGTGGACACCCTGCAACTCCCCGAGCGTGACCCCACAAACCCTCCGAACGGGGTTCCGCAATCCTTCCGGGCGGACGCCCCTCTCCGGGAGGCGGGGATCGATGTCCCGCCGGATCAGCTCTGGACGCGGTAGGTGAGGGTGTCGAGTTTCTGGCCGAGATCGGAGAGCACCGTGCCGATCACGCCGCTCTCCGTGTCCACCCGGTGGGTGAGGGTGCGCAACTGGGCGTTGACGTCACCGATTCCGGCGACGAGCGCCAGCGTCGCATAGGCCTGCGCCGCGCCGGCGGTCCCGGGATCCCCGGATTCGGCGGCCCGCTCGGCGAGTTCACGCGCCCTGGTGATGAGGTCCTGCACGTCGTTGTCCATAAGACTCCTGAGCTGGCTCACGGCACAGGCTGGGGGACCCGGCTCCGGATGGCGGTTCCTCGCCCCTGCGGGTACCCGGCCGACGGCGGGGCGAACCCCTCCGGGCGCCGCCCGCCGACAGCGGGCGTCCTCCCGCACGGGAGTTGCCGACACCCACCGCGCCCCGCACGCGTCGCACCGCGCCCTCCGACGTGCGGCCGGCCGCACGTCCTCCGATTCGCCGCCCTCCGAGCCGCTCGTCCCTTCGGGCCGACTGCCCTCCTGACGCGGTCTCGTGTGCATGCTGCTCGGACCGGTCCCTCGCTCCGAGCAGCACACCGGAGCGCGCACCGGCGCGGACGTCGGTGCGCGCTCCGGCACGGGCTACCAGCCGCGGGCCTTCCACTCCGGCAGCTGCGGCCGCTCCGCTCCCAGGGTCGTGTCGTTGCCGTGGCCGGGGTAGACCCAGGTCTCGTCCGGCAGCCGGTCGAAGAGCTTCGTCTCCACGTCGTGGATCAGCGAGGCGAACGCCTCGGGATCCTTGTTGGTGTTGCCGACGCCGCCGGGGAAGAGACAGTCGCCGGTGAACACGTGCGCATGGCCGTGCGGGTCGTCGTAGACCAGGGCGATGCTGCCCGGGGTGTGGCCCACCAGATGGCGCGCGGTCAGCTCCACCCGGCCGACCCGGATGGTGTCGCCGTCGTCCACCAGGACGTCGGTGGGAACGGGGATGCCGACCGCGTCGTGCCGCCCGGCGTAGGTGCGGGCACCGGTCTCCGTCACCACCTGCGCGAGCGCCTGCCAGTGGTCCGCGTGCCGGTGCGTGGTGACCACCGAGGCGATCCCGCCGTCGCCGATCAGGTTGAGCAGGGTGCGCGGCTCGTTCGCCGCGTCGATCAGCAGCTGGACGTCGGTCGCGCGGCAGCGCAGAAGATAGGCGTTGTTCTCCATGGGGCCGACGGCGACCTTCGAGATCATCAGGTCCGTCAGTTCGTGCACGTCCGCGGGTCCGCCGACCGTCACCACTCCGCTGTACGTCATGGCGTCAGCCTAGCGGCGGCACGACGGGCAGCGGGGCGCCCCCGGCGTCGAGATCCGCGCCCTCGGCCCGGCCGGTGAGCCAGCCGAGCAGCGCCGCCGCGGACCCGGAGACCGCCACCGGGTCGCCGTCCGTCCGCCCGGTGCGCCGGCTGCGGCCGTCGTCGGTGGTCAGCAGCAGCGGCGGGACGTCGGGCCGGCCCGCGAACCGCTCACCCACGACATAGTCCAGGTCGCGCTCGACGAAGGCGGCCGGAAGATCGCCGACCGTGCAGCCGATGCCCAGGTCCACGTGGTGGAGTTCGATCTCGATCAGCCGCCGGAAGGGCACCCGCGAGGCACGGTCGGTGACGCCGTTGCGCAAGGTGACGGTGGTCTCCCACGCCTCGGGATGAAGAGCGGCCGTGGCGTTGTTGAAACGGTCGGCGGCAGCGGTGAGGTCCTCGATCTGGACGGCGAGCGGACGGCCGGCGCCCCGCTCGATGTCCCGGTCGCGGATCTCACTGCCGGCATACATGGGAATGTGGGTGCCGGTACGCGCGGCCTCGAGGACGTTCACGAGGGCATCGGCGTTGCGCGCGAGATGGGTGAGCACATGCCCGCGTGACCAGCCCGGAAGCCGGGAGGGCTCGCGGACGGCCGTGTCGTCCAGCTTCCCCAGGGCGGTGAGCAGCCGTGCGGTGGCCTCCCGGACCGCCGCCGTGTCCTGCACGTGATCAGTCATGACTCGACGCTATCGCCGCCACACGTTCGGGTGAAGGTGGCGACACGACCCCGTAAATCGAATGTGCGTGCTATAGGCTCGGTCCGGCATCAAGTACGACACCGCAGTGGCGCCGCCCATACCCTGGACCGGGGGTGCCGGCGTACCCCCGCCTCTTCTCACGAAAGGTGCCGACCGGCGTGGCCGACCGTCTCATCGTCCGTGGCGCTCGCGAGCACAACCTCAAGAACGTCTCGCTCGACCTCCCTCGCGACTCCCTCATCGTCTTCACCGGGCTGTCGGGGTCGGGCAAGTCCTCCCTCGCGTTCGACACGATCTTCGCGGAGGGGCAGCGCCGCTACGTCGAGTCGCTCTCCTCCTACGCCCGCCAGTTCCTGGGCCAGATGGACAAGCCCGATGTGGACTTCATCGAGGGTCTCTCACCGGCGGTCTCCATCGATCAGAAGTCGACCTCGCGCAACCCGCGCTCGACGGTCGGCACGATCACGGAGGTCTACGACTACCTCCGGCTGCTCTTCGCCCGGATCGGCAAGCCGCACTGTCCCGAGTGCGCCCGGCCGATCTCCCGGCAGTCGCCGCAGGCGATCGTCGACAAGGTGCTGAGCCTGGAGGAGGGCAGCCGCTTCCAGGTGCTCTCCCCGCTGGTGCGCGAGCGCAAGGGCGAGTTCGTCGATCTCTTCTCCGACCTCCAGACCAAGGGCTACAGCCGCGCGCGGGTGGACGGCACGACGATCCAGCTGTCCGACCCGCCCAAGCTGAAGAAGCAGGAGAAGCACACCATCGAGGTGGTCGTCGACCGCCTCACGGTGAAGGAGGGCGCGAAGCGCCGGCTCACGGACTCCGTGGAGACCGCGCTGGGGCTCTCCGGCGGCATGGTCATCCTCGACTTCGTCGACCTCGACGCCGACGATCCGCAGCGCGAGCGGATGTACTCCGAGCACCTCTACTGCCCGTACGACGACCTGTCCTTCGAGGAGCTGGAGCCGCGCTCCTTCTCGTTCAACTCGCCGTTCGGTGCCTGCCCCGACTGCACCGGCATCGGTACCCGCATGGAGGTGGACCCGGAGCTGATCGTCCCGGACGAGGACAAGTCGCTCGACGAGGGCGCCATCAACCCGTGGTCGCACGGCCACACCAAGGACTACTTCGGCCGGCTGGTCGGGGCCCTCGCCGAGGAGCTGGGCTTCCGTACGGACATCCCGTGGGCGGGGCTGCCGCAGCGGGCGAAGAAGGCCCTGCTGAACGGGCACCGGACGCAGATCGAGGTGCGCTACCGCAACCGCTACGGGCGCGAGCGCGCGTACACCACCTCGTTCGAGGGCGCGGTGCCGTTCGTCAAGCGGCGGCATTCGGAGGCCGAGAGCGACAGCAGCCGGGAGCGTTTCGAGGGCTACATGCGCGAGGTGCCCTGCCCGACGTGCGAGGGCACCCGGCTGAAGCCGATCGTCCTCGCGGTCACGGTGCAGGGCCGGTCGATCGCCGAGGTGTCCGCGATGTCGATCAGCGACTGTGCGGACTTCCTGCGGGAGATGAAGCTCAGCGCCCGGGAGAAGAAGATCGCGGAGCGGGTGCTCAAGGAGGTCAACGAGCGGCTGCGCTTCCTGGTCGACGTCGGCCTGGACTACCTGTCCCTGAACCGGGCCGCCGGGACGCTCTCGGGCGGCGAGGCACAGCGCATCCGGCTCGCCACCCAGATCGGCTCCGGCCTGGTCGGCGTGCTCTACGTGCTGGACGAGCCCTCCATCGGCCTGCACCAGCGCGACAACCACCGGCTGATCGAGACCCTGGTCCGGCTCCGGGACCTGGGCAACACGCTGATCGTCGTGGAGCACGACGAGGACACCATCAAGACCTCGGACTGGGTGGTGGACATCGGCCCGGGCGCGGGCGAGCACGGCGGCAAGGTCGTGCACAGCGGCCCGTTGAAGGAGCTGCTGACCAACAGCGAGTCGATGACCGGCCAGTACCTCGCCGGGAAGAAGGAGATCCCGACGCCGGACATCCGGCGGCCGGTGGACACCGAGCGCCGGCTGACGGTCCGCGGCGCACGGGAGAACAACCTCCAGGACATCGATGTGTCCTTCCCGCTCGGGGTGTTCACGGCGGTGACCGGTGTCTCCGGCTCCGGCAAGTCCACGCTGGTCAACGACATCCTCTACACGCACCTGGCGCGGGAGCTCAATGCCGCCCGGACCGTCCCCGGGCGCCACACCCGGGTCGACGGCGACGACCTGGTCGACAAGGTGGTGCATGTCGACCAGTCGCCCATCGGCCGGACCCCGCGGTCCAACCCCGCCACGTACACCGGGGTCTTCGACCATGTGCGCAAGCTCTTCGCCGAGACGATGGAGGCGAAGGTGCGCGGCTATCTGCCGGGCCGGTTCTCCTTCAACGTCAAGGGCGGCCGGTGCGAGAACTGCTCCGGTGACGGCACCATCAAGATCGAGATGAACTTCCTGCCGGACGTGTATGTGCCGTGCGAGGTCTGCCACGGTGCGCGCTACAACCGGGAGACCCTGGAGGTGCACTACAAGGGCAAGTCCATCGCCGAGGTGCTGGACATGCCCATCGAGGAGGCGCTGGACTTCTTCGACGCCGTGCCGACGATCTCGCGCCATCTGCGCACGCTCAACGAGGTCGGCCTGGGATACGTCCGCCTCGGGCAGTCGGCCCCGACGCTCTCCGGCGGTGAGGCGCAGCGCGTCAAGCTGGCGAGCGAGCTGCAGAAGCGCTCGACCGGCCGGACCGTCTACGTCCTGGACGAGCCCACCACGGGGCTGCACTTCGAGGACATCAGCAAGCTGATCAATGTGCTGTCCGGACTGGTCGACAAGGGAAACACGGTGATCGTCATCGAGCACAACCTCGATGTGATCAAGACGGCCGACTGGGTCGTCGACATGGGTCCGGAGGGCGGCAGCGGCGGCGGTCTGGTGGTCGCCGAGGGCACGCCCGAGGAGGTGGCGGCCGTCCCGGCGAGCCACACCGGCAAGTTCCTTCGGGATCTCCTGGGCGAGCGGGTCAGCGACGCCACCCCGCGCGTGGGAGCACAGCGGACGGCGAAGAAGGCCCCGGCCGCCCGGAAGTCCGCCAGGACGGTCGCGGCCCGGTCCGCGCCCGCCAAGCGGACGGTGGACGCGAAGACGTCGACCGGCAAGCGGGCGGCGGCCAAGTCCACCACGGTGAACTCGACGCCGAAGGCCGATGCGGCCGGGAGGACGGCGGCGAAGAAGACCACCACCAAGAAGGCCGCTGCCAAGAAGACCGTGGCCGGGCAGACCACGGCCGCGAAGAAGAGCACCACCGCGAAGAAGTCCGCGGAGGGGAAGCAGACGAGGACCCGGCGCGCCTGAGCCCGGGCGGGCCGGCGCCAGGGCGTGCCTGGACCCGGGCCTATGTCCGGGCGTGCCTGGGCCAGGGCGTGCCTGGACCAAGGCGTGCCCATGCCCGGCGGGCGCCCATGCCCGGTGCGTCTGGGCCCGGCGCGCTTGTACCGACGGTCCGGGCAGAGCAAGACCCGCGCGGGGCCCGCGTGCACGGCGGAGCGGAACGCCCGCGCCGCCGTGCACGCGGACCGTGACCGCGTCCGGTCCACGCGGGCCGTGACTGCCGTCGGCCGACGCCGAGAGGCACGGCACGGAAATGCCTGGACCTCTGCGAGCGGCCGCCGTTAAGGTGAGCGCACGCCCGTGATCACAGATGAGGAGGCGAGAGCGATGTCCACCACAGCAACCCTGCGCTCCCGCCCCGTCCACCGGGCGTCCCAGGTCTGATTCGGGAGCGCGTCACTCTCCCCGAAGGATCACTTCACCCATGACTGAACTGGTCATCCGTCCGCTCACCGCGGGCGAGACTCCCCTCTTCACCTCCCTGCCCGACCCGGGCCTGGTCGGCCGCGCCGTTCTCGGCGACAGCTACGGAATGGTCGCCGACGGCGGCCAGTACCGGCCGGAATGGACCTGGGTCGCTCTGCGCGACGGCGTCGTGGTCGCTCGCGCGGCCTGGTGGGCCAAGCCCGGGGACGACGAACCCATCGCCCTCGACTGGTTCGACTTCACCGACCACGAAGCCGCTGTCCAGTTGCTGCGCGCCGCACCTCTGCACGCCGAGTACAGCCTGCTGCTGCCGCCCGGCTGGCGCGACGAGCCGGAGGTGCGGGCCGCAGCCGAGGCCCGGACGGCCGCGGCCGAGGCGGCCGGCCTCCGGAAGCTGGTCGAGCGCTACCGCTACACCTGGACCTCCGACTGCCCGCTCCCCGAGCGCACCGGGCGCCTGGAGTACCGGCCCGAGCCGGACGACGACGTCATCCGGGGCCTGGTGCGCCGGATCCAGGAAGGCTCGTTGGACGCCCACGACCTGAACGACATCGCGACGCACGGCAGGGCCGGCGCGGTCGAGGAACTCCTGACCGTCCTCAGCTGGATGCCTTCCCCACGGGACTGGTGGCGCGTGGCCTACGACCCGGCCGGCGAGATGGTGGGCTTCCACGTCCCCGCCCGCAACCCGTCGGGCTCCTGCATCGGTTTCATCGGCGTCCTCCCCGAGCGGCGCGGCCACGGCTATGCCTACGACCTGCTGGTCGAGTGCACACAGGACCTGGTGGCACGGGGCGCGACGCGCATCGTGGCCGCGACCGACCAGGGGAACTTCCCGATGGCCGCACATTTCGCGACGGCGGGCTACCCGGTCAGCGAGGAGCGCATCGACTTCGTCTGACCGCAGGCGGCGCAGGGCCGCCGACGGCGTGCCCCGAGCTGCCGTCCGGGCAGCAACATCGGACCAGGGCAGAGCCCCGCCGCCCGGACCGCTGCTCCGATTCGCCCCGCACCCGGGGGAGTTCCGCATCGGGGCAGCGCCGGCCGGCGCGGAGAAATCCGTACTTCCGCGCGTGCTCGACCCCATTAGCGGTACAGCCGGCCCCAACTCCCGTGCAACCTTCGGTCATGCACGAAGCGATCCGACCGGAGCAGCCGTCAAACCCGGGCCGCATGTGCCGGATGACTGCATTACTCCACTGTGCAGACCGGGATCAACTCGGACGAGAGGCGACATGCATGTGATCTACGGTTATGACAATGTCAACGACAGGACCGGGGACGAGATGGCCCAGAACGACCGTCAGCAGGGGGCGATCCGCGCCGGTGCGCCGACAACAGCCGTCATCTCCGGGCCGGCCCTGCACCCAGGGCCGCGCGCCCGACCGGATCGGAGCGTGAAGTTGTGACCGCCCACAGGACCGCCGCCCGTGCGGCCGTGACCGGGGCACTTGCCGCCGTACTGCTGCTGTTCGCGCCACCGCTCCAGGCATCGGCGCGGGCCGCCTCCCCGGCGCGTGCGGTGACCTCGGTGGCCGCGCACTGGGCTCAGGCGGACGCGCAGGCCCGCACGCGGTACGCGGCACCGGCGCACGCTCCGGGACGGGCACAGGACCGGTCCCCGGGCGGGAGCAGGACGGTCGAGGCCCGCCCGGCTCTCCGTCACCCGGCGTACGGCAGTGGGCTGCCCAGCTCCGCGCACGACCGGGACGGCAAGGTCGGCGGCTACGGAACCCCGGGCGGGCCCGCCTCGCCCCCCGGCCGGGCCGTTGACGAGAGCCTGGTGACGGCGGCGTCCGCCGCCACCGCCGTGGCCGCGGTGCTGGCACTCGGACTGAGCGCTGTCGCCGCTCGTCGTCGCAGGTGCCGCTGACCGTCCGCGCTGACCGTCCGCGCCGACCGGCCCGCACTCCGTCGCCGCGGCGTCCCGTTTGTTCGACGGCTGCCCGCCGCCGACTGCGCTGCAGAGCTGCCCGCTCGCCACGGCGGTCGCGTCCGCCCGGCCCGCCCACACGTACCGCGCCGGGGCCACGGCCGCTGTCCCGTGACCACCGCGCCCGGCACCCACCCTGCCCACTCTTCTGGGGCCCGCCCTCTGAGGCCCAGCCCTCCGAGGCCCACTCCTTCGCGGTCCTCCCGCACCGCGGTCCTCCCGCACCGCGGTCCTCCCGCACCGCGGTCCTCCCGCACCGCGGTCCTCCCGCACCGCGGTCCTCCCGTACCTCCACGGATGCCTCGGCTCCTCCCGCGCTCCCGCGCTCCGCACCTCTCCGCCGTCCCACGGGGCTGCGCCCCTCCGTCCTCCCGACGTGCCTGGTCCGGGCTGTCGTGGCCGCTCAGGCCGATGCCGGCGGAACCGGTCGAAGCCCCGCCCCCGCGCCCCCTCCGGTGCCCCTTGCACGCGCTCCGGCGTCACTCCCGGCCCCTCGCCCGCCCGAGCCCCGCCCCGGGGCGCCACCGCTGCTCCGTTGCATGGGACACGTCACACCCGAGTCCCCTCGGCCGACGGTCTCCGGCCGCCGGACTGTCCCCTCCCGCCAGTAGGGTGAGGGCATGGCAGACCCCAGCAGCTACCGACCCAAGCCGGGACAGATCCCCGACTCGCCGGGGGTCTACAGGTTCCGGGACGAGCACGGCCGGGTGATCTACGTCGGGAAGGCGAAGAGCCTGCGTCAGCGGCTCTCCTCGTACTTCCAGGACCTCGCCGGGCTGCACCCGCGGACCCGCACGATGGTCACCACCGCGGCCTCCGTCGAGTGGACGGTCGTCGCCACCGAGGTCGAGGCGCTGCAGCTCGAATACTCCTGGATCAAGGAGTTCGACCCGCGGTTCAACGTCAAATACCGGGACGACAAGAGTTACCCCTCCCTCGCCGTCACCCTGAACGAGGAATTTCCACGCGTTCAGGTGATGCGCGGACCGAAGAGGAAGGGTGTTCGCTACTTCGGCCCCTATGCCCACGCCTGGGCCATCCGGGAGACCGTCGACCTGCTGCTGCGGGTCTTCCCCGTACGCACCTGCTCCGCCGGGGTCTTCAAGCGCTCCGCGCAGATCGGCCGCCCCTGTCTGCTCGGCTACATCGGCAAGTGCTCCGCACCCTGCGTCGGCCGGGTCACTCCGGAGGAGCACCGCGAACTGGCCGACCAGTTCTGCGACTTCATGGCCGGCAGCACCGGGGCGTATCTGCGGCGCCTGGAGAAGCAGATGCAGGACGCCTCGGACGAGCTGGAGTTCGAGAAGGCCGCCCGGCTGCGCGACGACATCGAGGCGCTCCGCCGCGCCATGGAGAAGAACGCGGTCGTCCTCGCCGACGCCACGGACGCCGATCTGATCGCCGTGGCCGAGGACGAACTGGAGGCCGCCGTCCAGATCTTCCACGTCCGCGGCGGCCGGGTGCGCGGTCAGCGCGGCTGGGTCACCGACAAGGTGGAGGCCGTGGACACCGCCGGACTCGTCGAGCACGCCCTCCAGCAGCTGTACGGCGAGGAGACCGGCGAGGGCGTGCCCCGCGAGGTCCTCGTCCCCGCGGTGCCCGAGCCGGCCGATCCGGTCGTGCAGTGGCTCACCGCCCGCCGCGGTTCCAACGTCAGCCTCCGGATACCGCAGCGCGGCGACAAGAAGAACCTGATGGCGACCGTGCAGCGGAACGCCCAGCAGGCCCTGGCGCTGCACAAGACCAAGCGTGCCTCCGATCTGACCACCCGCTCCCGGGCGCTGGAGGAGATCGCCGAAGCCCTGGACCTGGACTCGGCGCCGCTGCGGATCGAGTGCTTCGACGTCTCGCATCTGCAGGGCGACGACGTGGTGGCGTCCATGGTCGTCTTCGAGGACGGCCTCGCCCGGAAGAGCGAGTACCGGCGTTTCCAGATCAAGAGCTTCGCCGGACAGGACGACGTCCGGGCCATGCACGAGGTCATCGGGCGCCGCTTCCGCCGCTACCTCCAGGAGAAGCAGCGGACGGGGGAGTGGGACGAGGAGACCGGCGGCGAAGCCGTCGTCGGCACTGCGTCGCCCACCGCTCCCGAGGGGACCGGCGGCGAAGCCGCCGTTACTGTGTCGCCCACCGGTCCCGAAGCCGTCGGCCCGGCCCTCGTGGAGCCCGGCGCCGTCCCCGCCCCCGTACCGTCCTCGGGCCCGGTCGATCCCGACGCCGACCCCATGGCCGGGGGCCCCGTCGACCCCGAGACCGGCCGGCCGCGGCGCTTCGCCTACCCCCCGCAGCTCGTCGTCGTCGACGGCGGCCGGCCGCAGGTGGCCGCCGCCCGGCGGGCCCTCGACGAGCTGGGCATCGACGATGTCGCCGTCTGCGGCCTCGCCAAGCGTCTGGAGGAGGTCTGGCTCCCGGACGACGAGGATCCGGTGGTGCTGCCGCGCACCAGCGAGGGGCTCTACCTCCTCCAGCGCATCCGCGACGAGGCGCACCGTTTCGCCATCGCCTACCAGCGGAAGAAGCGCAGCAGGAGCATGCGGTCCGGGCCCCTCGAAACGGTCCCCGGCCTCGGCGAGACCCGTCGCCAGGCCCTGCTCAAGCACTTCGGGTCGGTCAAGCGGTTGCGGGCCGCCACGATCGACCAGATCTGCGAGGTGCCCGGCATCGGCCGCAAGACGGCCGAGACGGTCGTGGTGGCGCTCGCCGGTGCGGCTCCGGCCGGGCCCGCGGTGAACACCGCGACGGGAGAGATCATGGAGGACGAGGCCGCAGCCGCGGCGTCCTCGTCGGAACGGGGGCAGGACGGATGAATGACAACGACGGAGACGGAGCACAGGTGAGTACGGGCACGACGGCGGACGGCGCCGACTCCGGAGCCATCCCCGAGCTGGTGATCATCTCGGGTATGTCGGGCGCGGGCCGCAGCACCGCGGCCAAGTGCCTGGAGGACCTCGGCTGGTTCGTGGTCGACAACCTGCCGCCCGCCCTGATTCCCACGATGGTGGACCTCGGCGCCCGCTCGCAGGGCAACGTGGCCCGGATCGCGGTCGTCGTCGACGTCCGCGGCCGGCGGTTCTTCGACAACCTGCGGGAGTCCCTGGCCGACCTGGCCGCCAAGAACGTCAAGCGCCGGGTGATCTTCCTGGAGGCGTCCGACGAGGCACTGGTCCGCCGCTTCGAGTCGGTGCGCCGCCCGCACCCCCTCCAGGGCTCCGGCCGCATCGTGGACGGCATCGTCGCCGAGCGCGACCTGCTGCGCGAGCTGCGCGGCGACGCCGATCTGGTGATCGACACCTCCAGCCTCAACGTCCACGAACTGCGGGCCAAGATGGACGCCCAGTTCGCCGGCGAGGAGGAGCCGGAGCTGCGTGCCACGGTGATGTCCTTCGGCTACAAGTACGGCCTGCCGGTCGACGCCGACCTGGTCGCGGACTGCCGCTTCCTGCCCAACCCGCACTGGGTGCCCGAGCTGCGCCCCTTCACCGGGACCAACGAAGAGGTCTCCAACTACGTCTTCCACCAGCCCGGTGCCAAGGAGTTCCTGGACCGCTACGCCGAACTGCTGCAGCTCATCGCGGCCGGATACCGCCGTGAGGGCAAGCGCTACGTGACGATCGCGATCGGCTGCACCGGTGGCAAGCACCGCAGTGTCGCCATGTCCGAGAAGCTCGCCGCGCGGCTCGCGGCCGAAGGGGTCGAGACCGTGGTCGTCCACCGGGACATGGGGCGCGAGTGAAACGCCGCGACGAGGGCCGGGACGACAGCGCCGCCCCCGCACCGGGCGGGCCTGCCCCGGACACGAGCGGCCGCGCCGCCGAGGGGCCGGCCGGCGCCGAGGAGTGCGCCGACCGGCTCCCGGACGCCGGCCGGGCCGCGGACACCCCCCGGGTCCCGGACACCCCCCGGGCTCCGGGCACCCCTCAAGCCCCGGCCCCCGCCCCGGCCGTCCCGCCGCGGCCGGGCGGCGGGCGCAGCTCGCGGCTCCGTCGGGTCCGGGCGCTCGTGCCGGACCGGGCGGGCCTGCCCACGCGGCGGGCGAACCGCCGGCGCAGCGCTGCCCAGCCCAAGGTCGTCGCGCTCGGCGGCGGCCAGGGCCTGTCGGCCTCGCTGGCCGCGCTGCGCCGCATCACCGGTGATCTCACGGCCGTGGTCACGGTCGCCGACGACGGGGGATCGAGCGGGCGGCTCCGTGACGAGCTGGGCGTGCTGCCGCCCGGCGACCTCCGCAAGGCGCTGGCGGCGCTGTGCGGGGACGACGACTGGGGCCAGACCTGGGCCCGGGTGATCCAGCACCGCTTCGCGAGCGAGGGCGACCTGCACGGCCACGCCGTCGGCAACCTGCTGATCGTCGCGCTGTGGGAACAGCTCGGCGACCACGTCAAGGCACTGGAGTGGGTGGGCCGGCTGCTCGGTGCGCACGGCCGGGTGCTGCCGATGTCGGCGGTGCCGCTGGAGCTCCAGGCACTGGTACGCGGCCACGACCCCGCCGATGCCGAGGCGATCAGCACCGTCCGGGGCCAGGCCACCGTCGCGCTCACGCCCGGCGAGGTCCAGTCCGTTCATCTGGTGCCCAACGACCCGCCGGCCGTGCCCGAGGCCGTGGAGTCGGTTCTCGACGCCGACTGGGTGGTGCTCGGCCCCGGCTCGTGGTTCTCGTCGGTGATCCCGCATCTGCTCGTCCCGGAGCTGCTCACCGCGCTCACCGAGACCAAGGCCCGCCGGGTGCTCTCGCTGAACCTCGCGCCGCAGCCCGGTGAAACCGAGGGGTTCTCCCCGCAGCGTCATTTGGAGGTTTTGGCCCGACACGCCCCTAAACTCGCCTTCGACGTGGTGCTGGCCGACGAGGCCGCCGTGCCCGACCGGAAGAGCCTGACCGAGGCCGCCCAGCGCCTGGGCGGCACGGTCGAGCTGGCGCCGGTGGCCGCGCCGGACAGTTCCTCCAAGCACGACCCGGAGCTGCTGGCCGCCGCGTACGACCGTATTTTTCGGATGCATGGAAGGATCGGCCCATGGCGATGACGGCAGCGGTGAAGGACGAGATCTCCCGACTACCCGTCACCCGGACCTGCTGCCGGAAGTCGGAGGTTTCGTCGATCCTGCGGTTCGCGGGCGGGTTGCACCTGGTCAGCGGCCGGATCGTGATCGAGGCGGAGCTGGACACCGGCATCGCCGCCCGCCGCCTGCGCAAGGACATCCTGGAGATCTTCGGGCACGCGTCCGACCTGGTGGTGATGGCCCCGGGCGGGCTGCGGCGCGGCAGCCGTTACGTCGTTCGGGTGGTGGCGGGCGGTGACCAGCTGGCACGGCAGACCGGGCTGGTCGACGGCCGCGGCCGCCCGATCCGCGGGCTGCCGCCCCAGGTGGTCTCCGGTGCGACCTGTGACGCCGAGGCCGCCTGGCGCGGCGCGTTCCTGGCCCACGGCTCGCTCACCGAGCCCGGCCGTTCCTCGTCCCTGGAGGTCACCTGCCCCGGGCCGGAGGCCGCGCTCGCCCTGGTCGGCGCCGCCCGCCGGCTCGGCATCGGGGCCAAGGCCCGTGAGGTGCGCGGTGTGGACCGGGTCGTCGTACGGGACGGCGACGCGATCGGCGCGCTGCTGACCCGGCTCGGCGCCCATGAGTCGGTGCTGGCCTGGGAGGAGCGGCGGATGCGCCGTGAGGTCCGGGCGACGGCCAACCGGCTCGCCAACTTCGACGACGCGAACCTGCGCCGCTCGGCGCGGGCCGCCGTCGCCGCCGGGGCGCGGGTCCAGCGGGCCCTGGAGATCCTCGGCGAGGAGGTGCCCGAGCACCTCGCCGCCGCCGGACGGCTGCGCATGGAGCACAAGCAGGCTTCGCTGGAGGAGCTGGGCGCGCTCGCCGATCCGCCGCTGACGAAGGACGCCGTCGCGGGCCGTATCCGCCGGCTGCTGGCGATGGCCGACAAGCGGGCCCAGGACCTCGGCATTCCGGGGACGGAGTCCAATCTGACGGAGGAGATGGCCGACGGCATGGTCGGCTGAAGCCGGAAGCCGGAAGCCGGAAGCCGGAAGCCGGAAGCCGGAAGCCGGAAGCCCGTCGGTCGGCGGCCCCGTGACCCCTGGAGGGTGCGGGGCCGCCGTCCTTTCCGGGCACTGCCCGGCGCGGCTCCGCCCGTGGTGCCCGCCCTCGTGCTGACCTGATCATCGGACCCCGGCAGGCCGCCGGAACCCCCCGTCGGCCGTGCCCGCGCGGCGCGACCGGC
This sequence comes from Streptomyces sp. bgisy100, assembly GCF_057709105.1. Classification (NCBI taxonomy): domain Bacteria; kingdom Bacillati; phylum Actinomycetota; class Actinomycetes; order Kitasatosporales; family Streptomycetaceae; genus Streptomyces; species Streptomyces sp. bgisy100. The sequence goes on along the minus strand of NZ_JBYITE010000010.1, from coordinate 84,012 downwards.
CCTATTGACATGATCATGCAGCGTCACAAGCCTGTCGTCAGCGCACAACCGTGACGGACTACAGCAAGGGGGGCTCATGAGACGCAAGGCGAGATCGATCCTCGCAGCGGCTTCACTGCTGCTGGGATTAGTGGTGGCCGCACCTGCCGCCCAGGCCCGGCCGGGCAACGGCCCGGACGGCGACGAAGTCTCCGTGTGGAACGCGGACGTGACCAGGGAACAGATCCCGCTGCTGCTCCGGGCCGGCGCCGACGGCCACGAACTGGGCGAGCGGGCACCGGCGACGGGCACCACGAAGGTCGAACTGGTGCTCACCGGCCGGCAGGCCGCAGAGCTGCGCCACCAGGGCGTCGACCTCGAACGGCGCACCCTCTCCAGCACGGCCGAGCACCGCCTCGCGGCCGCCGGGGACGGGGTGTTCCGCCCGTACAGCGGCGAGAACGGTCTGCAGCAGGAGATCCTCGCCACCGCGCGGGCGCACCCGGACATCACCAAGGCCGTCAGCATCGGAAAGACCGTCGGCGGCAAGGACATCCTCGCCCTCAAGGTCGGCAAGGGCGCGCGGAAGGTCCGGGACGGCGCCAGGCCCGCGGTGCTGTACATGTCCAACCAGCACGCCCGCGAGTGGATCACCCCGGAGATGACCCGCCGGCTGATGCACCACTACCTGGACGGGTACGGCCGGGACCGCCGGATCACCGGGATCGTGGACTCCACCGAGCTGTGGTTCGTGCTCTCCGCCAACCCCGACGGATACGACTTCAGCTTCACTCCGGGCAACCGGCTGTGGCGCAAGAACCTCCACGACAACAACGGTGACGGGAAGATCGCCCCCGGCGACGGCGTCGACCTCAACCGCAATTTCGCCTACAAGTGGGGCTACGACAACGAGGGTTCCTCGCCCGACCCGGCCGATGAGACCTTCCGCGGCAGCGGCGCCATGTCCGAGCCGGAGACCAAGGCGATCGACCGTCTCCAGAAGCGCATCGGCTTCGAGTACGGCATCAACTACCACTCGGCCGCGGAACTGATCCTCTACGGCGTCGGCTGGCAGGTCGCGACCGAGACCCCGGACGACGTCCTCTACAAGGCGCTGGCCGGCACCCCGGAGAAGCCCGCGGTCCCCGGCTACCGCCCCCAGGTCTCGTCCGAGCTCTACACCACCAACGGTGAAGCGGACGGCCACGCGGGCAACGCCAACGGGATGATGATGTTCACCCCGGAGATGTCCACCTGTGCCACGGCGTCGCGGGTCGACCCGAACGACGCCTGGAACGCCGCCGACTGCCCGTCGGGCTTCAACTTCCCCGACGACCGCAAGCTGATCGAGCAGGAGTTCCGCAAAAACGTGCCCTTCGCGCTGGCCGTCGCCGAGACCGCCGCGCACCCGGACCGGCCCAGCTCGCCCGTCGGCATGGAGGCCCCGGACTTCACCCCGGACGCCTTCACCACCTCCTACGCCCGCGGCGCCGCCCAGCAGGTCTCCGTCACCGCACGCAAGAGCGTCCGGGCCAAGCAGCTCAACTACCGCATCGACGGCGGCCGTACGCACACCGCTCGCCTCAAGGCCTGGAAGGGCGGCGAGACCTATGGCGGCGACGACAACATCCGCTTCGACCAGTACCGGGCGAAGGTCACCGGAGCGCGCACCGGCGACAAGGTGACCGTCTGGTTCACCGGCCGCACCCGCGCGGGCAAGCGGACCGAGAGCACCCCCTTCACCTACGCCGTCGCGAAGCGCCCCGCGGCGGACACCCTGGTCATCGCCGAGGAGGGCGGCACCGGCGCGGCCCGGCACACGGCCGCGTACACCCGGGCGCTCGCCGACAACGGGCGCAAGGCCGTCGTCTGGGACGTCGCCACCCAGGGAACCCCGCATCACCTCGGCATCCTCGACCACTTCCGCACCGTGCTCTGGTACACCGGCGCCGAGCGGCCCGGCGGCTCGACGCTGCTCGCCGTGCGGGACTTCCTCAACGAGGGCGGAAAGCTCATCACCACCGGCGAGAAGGCGGGCGGCGCGTCCACGGTCGGACGGGCCGCCACCGACGACTTCAGCCAGTACTACCTCGGTGCCTCCGGCCGCATCTCGGTGAAGTCCCCGGACCGGTTCGCCGGAACCGGACGGCTCGGCGGGACCACGGCCCGCCTCGGCGACGCCGAGGGCAATCCGCTGGACGGCGCGGGCGCCTACACCGTCACCTCCGACGAACTGCCGCCCGCGGACTTCCCGCAGTTCCGCAGCGCCGCCGCGGGCGACTACCCCGGCGTGCGGACCCCGTTCCAGCCGTACGAGGGCGACTGGTTCGCCGCCGCCCGGCACCAGGACAACTCCTGGATGCGGCTGTCCCGCACCGTCGATCTGACCGGCACGGACGCCGCCGCGGAGCCGACGCTGGACTTCCGGCTCAGCTACGACACCGAGCGGGACTACGACAACGTGATCGTCGAGGCGCACACCGTGGGCCAGGACGACTGGACGACCCTGCCCGACAAGCGCGGCGGCACCGGCACGGAGGTGCCCGCCGACTGCACCGAGGGCTTCTACCTCCGCGGCCACCCCTTCCTGTCGCACTACCTCACCCAGGGCGAGGACGCCTGCCGGGCCACCGGCAGCAGCGGCAGCTGGAACCGGTTCACCGGCTCCTCCGACGGCTGGCGGTCCGTCGCGTTCGACCTGAGCGGCTACGCCGGCAAGAAGGTCGAGCTGTCGGTCTCCTACGTCACCGACCCGGGCACCGGCGGGCGCGGCGTGTTCGTCGACAACACCCGTCTGCTCACCAGCGGCACCCCCGGGCAGACCGAGGGATTCGAGCAGGCGCTCGGTCCCTGGGCGGTTCCCGGCGCGCCGGCCGGCAGCCCCGCGAGCACCACCGACTGGGCTCGTTCCCGGGAGCTGTTCCACGCCTCGTCGGCCGTGACCACGCGCGACACGGTGCTGCTCGGCTTCGGTCTGGAGCATGTGAACGGCGCCCAGGAGCGGGCACAGGTGGTACGGACAGCACTGCGCGCCCTGTGCCGCTGACCGTGCGTGTCCCCGGCCGCCCGATGTCGCCGGTCCCCCCGTCGAAGGGGGTAGGGTCGGGGGTGGTCGGGGACATCCCATACAGCTCGCCGGGTTCCAGACCGGCGTACCAACGAGGAGATCGGTTCGTGACGATCCGCGTAGGAATCAATGGCTTCGGCCGCATCGGCCGCAACTACTTCCGGGCTCTCCTGGAGCAGGGTGCGGACATCGAGATCGTCGGTGTCAACGACCTGACCGACAACGCCACCCTGGTGCACCTGCTCAAGTACGACTCGATCCTCGGCCGGCTGAAGCAGGACGTCAGCCACACCGAGGACACCATCACGGTCGGCAACCAGACCTTCCGGACGATGGCCGAGCGCGACCCGGCGCAGCTCCCCTGGGGTGAGCTGGGCGCCGACATCGTCGTCGAGTCCACCGGCATCTTCACCAAGCGTGACGACGCGGCCAAGCACCTGGCCGCCGGCGCGAAGAAGGTCCTCATCTCGGCCCCGGCCAAGAACGAGGACATCACCATCGTGATGGGCGTCAACCAGGACAAGTACGACGCGGCCAACCACCACGTCATCTCCAACGCCTCCTGCACCACCAACTGTGTGGCGCCGATGGCCAAGGTGCTCGACGAGAGCTTCGGCATCGTCAAGGGCATGATGACGACCGTCCACGCGTACACCAACGACCAGCGCATCCTCGACTTCCCGCACTCGGACCTGCGCCGCGCCCGGGCCGCCGCGGAGAACATCATCCCCACCTCCACCGGCGCCGCGAAGGCCACCGCTCTGGTGCTCCCGCAGCTCAAGGGCAAGCTGGACGGCATCGCCATGCGTGTCCCGGTCCCCACCGGCTCGGTGACCGACCTCGTCATCGAGCTCGACCGCGAGGTCACCAAGGACGAGATCAACTCGGCCTTCCAGAAGGCCGCCGAGGGTCAGCTCAAGGGCATCCTGGAGTACACCGAGGACCCGATCGTCTCCTCGGACATCGTGAACTGGCCGGCCTCCTGCACCTTCGACGCCGGCCTCACCATGGCCCAGGGCAAGCAGGTCAAGGTCGTCGGCTGGTATGACAACGAGTGGGGCTACTCCAACCGCCTGGTGGACCTGACCACCTTCGTCGGCGGGCGGCTCTGACCCCAGCGGCCTTACGACACCTCGATGTGAGTGGCAGGGCTCGCGCAGCGCACAGCGCGCCGCACGGGCCCTGCCGCTTGTCTCGGCACCCAAGGAGTCCAGGAAACATGAAGACGATCGACGACCTCATCGACGGCGGTGTGGCGGGCCGGCGCGTATTCGTCCGCGCCGACCTGAATGTGCCGCTCGACGGCACCACCATCACCGACGACGGCCGGATCCGTGCCGTCGTGCCGACCGTCGCCAAGCTCGCCGAGGCCGGCGCCAAGGTGGTGGTCGCCTCGCACCTGGGACGTCCCAAGGGCGCCCCGGACCCGCAGTTCTCCCTCGCCCCGGCCGCCAAGCGGCTGGCCGAACTCCTCGGCAGGGGCGTGGCGTTCGCGACCGACACCGTCGGTGAGTCCGCCCGCACCACCGTCGCCGCGCTGGCCGACGGCCAGGTCGCGCTGCTGGAGAACCTGCGCTTCAACGCGGGAGAGACCAGCAAGGACGACGCCGAGCGCGGCGCGTTCGCCGACAGCCTCGCCGAGCTGGCCGACGTTTACGTCGGCGACGGCTTCGGTGCGGTGCACCGCAAGCACGCCTCGGTCTACGACCTCCCGGCCCGGCTCCCGCACGCCGCGGGTTACCTGATCGCCGCCGAGGTGGACGTGCTCAAGCGCCTCACCGAGGACGTCGAACGCCCGTACGCCGTGGTGCTCGGCGGTGCCAAGGTCTCGGACAAGCTCGGCGTCATCGACCACCTGCTGGAGAGGGCCGACCGCATCCTCATCGGCGGCGGCATGGCGTACACCTTCCTCAAGGCCCAGGGCCACGAGGTCGGCATCTCGCTCCTCCAGGAGGACCAGATCCCGACGGTCCGGGAGTACCTGGAGCGCGCCGCGGCCAAGGGAGTGGAGTTCGTGCTCCCGGTCGACGTCCTGGTCTCGCCCGAGTTCCCGGACCTGAAGACCAAGGCCCCGGCCAACCCCACGGTCGTCGCCGCCGACGCCATCCCGGCCGACCAGGAGGGCCTGGACATCGGGCCGCGCACCCGCGAGCTGTACGCCGCGAAGCTCGCCGACGCGGCCACCGTCTTCTGGAACGGCCCGATGGGTGTCTTCGAGCACCCCGACTTCGCCGGGGGCACCGCCGCGGTCGCCCAGGCCCTGGTCGACAGCTCTGCCTTCACCGTCGTCGGCGGTGGCGACTCGGCCGCGGCCGTGCGCACCCTGGGCTTCGACGAGAAGGCCTTCGGTCACATCTCGACCGGCGGCGGAGCGAGCCTGGAGTACCTCGAAGGCAAGACGCTCCCCGGCCTCGCGGCGCTCGAGGACTGACCGCCGGGGCGCACGCCCCCGCGGCCTGCGGGCCGCGCACCGACACGAGTCCCGTCCGCGCGCCGCGCGGGCGGGGACGAGAACCAGAAAGGACGGACATGACCAGCCGCACCCCGCTCATGGCGGGCAACTGGAAGATGAAGCTCAACCACCTCGAGGCCATCGCCCATGTCCAGAAGCTCGCCTTCGCCCTGAGCGACAAGGACTACGAGGACGTCGAGGTCGCCGTCCTGCCGCCCTTCACCGACCTGCGTTCGGTGCAGACCCTGGTCGACGGCGACAAGCTCAAGATCAAGTACGGCGCCCAGGACCTCTCGGCGCACGACGAGGGCGCCTACACCGGCGAGATCTCCGGCGGCATGCTGGCCAAGCTCAAGTGCAGCTACGTGGCGATCGGCCACTCCGAGCGACGGCAGTACCACCAGGAGGACGAGCCCCTGGTGAACGCCAAGGTCAAGGCCGCGTTCCGGCACGACCTCACCCCGATCCTCTGCGTCGGTGAGGGCCTGGACGTCCGCAAGGCGGGCAACCAGGTCGCGCACACCCTCGCCCAGGTCGACGGGGCCCTGGAGGGCGTACCGGCGGAGCAGGCCGAGACCATCGTGATCGCCTACGAGCCGGTCTGGGCCATCGGCACCGGCGAGGTGGCCACGCCCGAGGACGCCCAGGAGGTCTGCGGGGCGATCCGCGGCCGGCTGGCCGAGCTGTACACCCAGGAGCTGGCCGACAAGGTCCGCATCCAGTACGGCGGCTCCGTGAAGTCCGGCAACGTCGCCGCGATCATGGCGCAGCCCGACGTGGACGGCGCCCTGATCGGCGGGGCGGCACTGGATGTCGACGAGTTCGTCAAGATCGTCCGCTTCCGCGACCAGTAAGTAGGCCGAAGGCGGTACTCCGAAGTACCCTGTCGGGGGTCGAGGCAGCGCGCTGCAGCTGCCCGGCCCCCGATTGCTCGATCAAGACCCGATTGTTCGATCAAGAGCAGCGTCCGTCACCGTCCGAGAGAGTTGGTCCAGCCGTGGTTATGGGGTTCTCGATCGCCCTGATCGTCTTCAGCGCGCTGATGATGCTGCTGGTGCTGATGCACAAGGGGAAGGGCGGCGGTCTGTCCGACATGTTCGGCGGCGGCATGCAGTCCTCCGTCGGTGGCTCGTCGGTCGCCGAGCGGAACCTGGACCGGATCACGGTCGTGGTCGGTCTGCTGTGGTTCGCGTGCATTGTGGCCCTCGGCGTGCTGATGAAGTTCGACTCCTGACACACCGTCGTCCCTGCGGCATATCATGAGGGCTTGCGTCCTCGAGGAGTGGTATGTAACTCCTGCCACTGGACGCGCGTTGGGCCTTACGTAGACTGGAGCGCCCCGGCAGCGGAGCTGCCTATCAATGCTTCGCGGCACCATGACGCAGGGAGTTACGACCGTGGCAAGTGGCAACGCGATCCGTGGAAGTCGGGTCGGAGCGGGGCCGATGGGGGAGGCCGAGCGGGGCGAATCCGCACCGCGCCTCCGCATCTCCTTCTGGTGCTCCAACGGGCACGAGACACAGCCGAGCTTCGCCAGCGACGCGCAGGTTCCCGAGACCTGGGACTGCCCCCGCTGTGGCTTCCCCGCCGGGAAGGACCGGGAGAGCCCGCCGGACCCGCCGCGCACCGAGCCGTACAAGACACACCTCGCGTACGTCCGGGAGCGGCGCAGCGACGCCGACGGCGAGGCGATTCTCGCCGAGGCGCTCGCCAAGCTCCGCGGCGAGATCTAGGCCCTCCGGACGTCGTCCCCGAGCTCACCCGGGCGCCTCCCGCGCCCCGTCAGCCGTTCCAGCGGCCCGGTTCACCGGTACATCCCCGGTGCACCGGGCCGTTGGCGTTCCGGGCCGGGGCAAGTTGGCCCGGGGGCGTTGTCAGTGGCTGTCCCTAGGGTGACGAACACCAGGGAACGGTGCGGAGGGGTGAGTCATGGCGGTGGCGGGTGTCGGTGCCGGTGGCACGGGTGGAGGCGAGGCGCGGGAAGAGCACCCGGCGGAACCACAATCCGCGCAACCACAACCCGCGCATCCACAAACCGCGCAACCGCACCCGGCGGAACCGCAGCGGCGAGCAGCGCCGCGGGTGGAGCCCTTACCGGGGACGGGGGCCCGTCCAGGGGCGTCGACCGAGCGGGCAGCGGCTGAGCCGACAGTGGCTGAGCCGACAGTGGCCCCCGAGTACGAAGGGGCACACGAGGCGCAAGAGGCAGGCGCCACACAGGTGGCGGGTGAGACGAGGGTGGTGGCCGGACCTGGGCAGGTGCCGGTCGCCGCGCCGGGTGAAGGAGCGCAGTCCGTACCGGAATCCGTGGTGCCCGCCTGGCGGGGCGGGTTCGGGCGGCTGTGGACCGCGGCGGTGGTCTCCCGGTTCGGGGACGCCCTGCGCGGTGCGGCGCTGCCCCTGCTCGCCTACGGCCTCACCGACTCGCCGCTGCTCATCTCCCTGGTCACCGCCGCCGGACTCGCGCCCTGGCTGCTCTTCGGGCTGCTCGGCGGCGCCGTCGCGGACCGGGTGGACCAGCGCCGGGCCATGTGGGCGGTGGACACGGTGCGCGCCCTGCTCATGGCGGCCTTCGCCGTCCTGGTCGCGACCGGCCACGCGAGTATCGCCCTGCTGATCGTCCTGGCCTTCGCCCTCACCGCACTCCAGACCCTCTTCGACAACGCGGCGACCGCCCTGCTGCCGTCCGTGGTGCCGCGGGCGGCGCTGGGCAGGGCGAACGCCCGGCTGATGACCGGGCAGGAGGCGGCGCACCGGTTCGTGGGCGCTCCGCTGGTGCCGGTGCTGCTGGGGCTGGGCCTGGCCGCGCCCTACGCCGTGGACGCGGCCAGCTATCTGCTCGCCGCCGCGCTGGTGGCGTCGGTGCGGACCGCGGCGCCGGAGCGGGACCCGCGGCCGCCGGGGGCGACGCTCCGGCGGGACATCGCCGAGGGACTGCGGGCCCTGTGGCGGCATCCGGTGCTGCGGTCCCTGTGCCTGTCCACCGCCGTGTGCAACATCGCCATCGGCGCGCTCATCGGCACCCTGGTGCTGCTGGTGAAGGGCCGGCTGGGCGCCGGGGACACCGGATACGCCCTGGTGATCACGGTGTACGGCGTCGGGACCGTCGTCGGCGGGCTGCTGGCGTCCCGGATCACCGACCGGCTGGGGCGGACCCGGGTCCTGCTGGCCGGCGGACTCGTGCAGACCGGCTGTCTGCTGGCGCTGGGCACCCTGCCCGGCCTTCCCGCCGCCGCTGTCGCCCTGGGGATCTTCGGCTTCGTGGGGATGGTCTGGAATGTCACCGAGGTGACGATGATGCAGCAGAGCACACCGCCCGAGCTGCTCGGCCGGGTCGGCGCGGCGTTCCGTACCGCGTCGGTCGCGGGCGCCCCGGCCGGCGCGGTCCTCGGCGGAGCGGTGGCCGGTGCCTGGGGGCTCAACACGCCCATGCTGCTGGCCGCCGGCCTGTTCCTGGCCGGTGTCGCCGCGCTGATACCCGCGCTTGGCCGCGAGGACAGCCGGGGGACACCTCGTACCCGGGCCTGATCAATTAAGTTGGACCCGCAGCGGGGCAGGTACGAGAGAAGTGGTGAAGGCGCAGATGAACGCAGAAGGCCGTACCGGGCTCGACCGGTTGCCGGAGTGGGTCGCGTTGGGCAAGCACCGGGAGCAGCTCGGGGAGGTGCAGCTGCGCGAGCTGTTCGCGGGTGACCCCGACCGCGGCGAGCGGTACTCCCTTCAGGTGGGTGATCTGCACCTGGACTACTCCAAGCACCTGGTCACCGACCAGACCCTCCGGCTGCTGCGGGAACTGGCGGCGGCGACCGGCGTGGCGGAGCTGCGGGACGCGATGTTCCGCGGCGAGAAGATCAATGTCACCGAGGACCGCGCCGTGCTGCACACCGCGCTGCGTGCCCCGCGGGACGCGGTGATCACGGTGGACGGCGAGAACGTCGTTCCCCGGGTGCACGCCGTGCTCGACAAGATGGCGGGCTTCGCCGAATCGGTCCGCTCGGGCAAGTGGGTCGGCTCCACCGGCCGGCGGATCCGGAACGTCGTCAACATCGGCATCGGCGGCTCGGACCTGGGCCCGGCCATGGCGTACGAGGCGCTGCGCGCGTACACCGACCGCTCGCTGACGTTCCGTTTCGTCTCCAATGTGGACGGCGCCGACCTGCACGAGGCGATCCGGGACCTGGACCCGGCCGAGACGCTGTTCATCGTCGCCTCGAAGACGTTCACCACCATCGAGACGGTCACCAACGCCCGGTCCGCCCGGAGCTGGCTGCTGGACGGGCTCGGCGGGGACGAGGCCGCGGTGCCGTTCCACTTCGTGGCGCTCTCCACGAACGGGGAGGAGGTGGCGAAGTTCGGCATCGACACCGAGAACATGTTCGAGTTCTGGGACTGGGTCGGCGGCCGCTACTCCTTCGACTCGGCCATCGGCCTCTCCCTGATGATCGCCATCGGCCCGGCCCGCTTCCGCGAGATGCTGGACGGCTTCCACCTCGTCGACGAGCACTTCCGCACCGCGCCGCCGGAGGCCAACGCCCCGCTGCTGCTCGGCCTGCTGGGCATCTGGTACGACGACTTCCACGACGCCCAGTCGCACGCCGTGCTGCCGTACAGCCACTACCTCGCCAAGTTCACCGCCTACCTCCAGCAGCTGGACATGGAGTCCAACGGCAAGTCGGTGGACCGCGAGGGCCACCCGGTGCGGGTGCAGACCGGGCCGATCGTCTGGGGCACCCCCGGCACCAACGGCCAGCACGCCTACTACCAGCTGCTGCACCAGGGCACCAAGCTCGTCCCGGCCGACTTCATCGGCTTCGCGCGGCCCGTCGAGGAGCTGGGCCCGGAACTGGCCGCCCAGCACGATCTGCTGATGGCCAACCTGTTCGCCCAGGGGCAGGCGCTGGCCTTCGGGAAGACGGCCGAGGAGGTCGTGGCGGAGGGCGTGGCGCCGGAGCAGGTGCCGCACCGCACCTTCCACGGCAACCGCCCGAGCACCACGATCCTCGCCACCGAGCTCAGCCCCTCGGTGCTGGGCCAGCTCATCGCGCTCTACGAGCACAAGGTGTTCGTCCAGGGCGCGGTCTGGAACATCAACTCCTTCGACCAGTGGGGCGTGGAGCTGGGCAAGGCCCTGGCCAAGCGGATCGAGCCGGTCCTCACCGAGGGCACCGGCGGCGCGGGCCTGGACAGCTCCACCGCCGCCCTGGCCGCCCGCTACCGTTCGCTGCGCGGCCGCTGAGGCTCGGTGACCCGGGCCAGGAAGGCCCGGGTCCGCTGGTGGCCCGGACGGGTCAGAACCTCGTCCGGGCCGCCTTCCTCCACCACGTTCCCGTCGTCCATGAAGACGACCCGGTCGGCGACCTCGCGGGCGAAGCCCATCTCGTGCGTGACGACCATCATCGTCATGCCCTCGTCGGCCAGGGTGCGCATCACCGCCAGCACATCGCCCACCAGTTCGGGGTCGAGCGCGCTGGTCGGCTCGTCGAAGAGCATCAGCTCCGGGCCCATCGACAGCGCCCGGGCGATGGCCACCCGCTGCTGCTGGCCGCCCGACAGCCGCCCCGGGTAGCTGTCCTCCTTGTCGGTCAGGCCGACCTTCGCGAGGTTCTCCCGCGCGACCTCCGCGGCCTCCTCCTTGCCCCGGCCCAGCACCCGCCGCTGCGCGATGGTGAGGTTCTCCAGGACGGACAGGTGCGGGAAGAGGTTGAACGACTGGAAGACCATCCCGACCCGGCGGCGCACCCGGTCGATGTCCACCTCCGGATCGGTGATGTCGACCCCGCCGACCAGCACCTTCCCGGCGGTCGGCTGCTCCAGCAGATTCGCGCAGCGCAGCAGCGTGGACTTCCCGGACCCCGACGGCCCGATGACGCACACCACCTCGCCGTACCCGATCCGGAAGTCGATGCCGCGCAGCACCTCCAGCTCGCCGAAGGACTTGTGCAGCCCCTGGATCTCGATCGCCGCCGGCCGCGTCGTTTCCGTGCTCATACCGTTCTCACCGCGCCTTCGCATGCCGGGACTCCAGCCGCCGCACCAGCAGGCCGAGGGGGATCGTCACGAGCAGGTAGCACAGCCCCGCGACGAAGATGGGGGTGGTGTTGGCCTCCTGGCTGGCCAGGTCCCGCCCGAACTTGGTGAGTTCGCGCTGCTCCAGGGTGACCCCGAGGAACAGCACCAGCGAGGAGTCCTTGAAGAGCAGCACCAGCTCATTGGTCAGCGGCGGCACGATGATGCGGAACGCCTGCGGGATCACGATCGACCGCATCGCCGTCGCATGCGACATGCCGAGCGTCCGCGCAGCTTCGAGCTGGCCGCGCGGCACGGCCTGGATCCCGGCCCGGATGGTCTCCGCCATGTACGCGGCCGACACCAGCCCCAGGGCGCACGCCACCTGCCCGTAGGTGCCGCCGGGGAAGACCAGACCGGGGAAGGCCAACGGCACCCCGACCCCGACGAAGATGAAGATCAACAGGGCGGGCAGCCCGCGGAAGAACTCGATGTACGCCATCGCCAGCCAGCGGTACGGGCCCACCGAGGACAGCCGCATCAGCGCGACGACCAGCCCCAGCACCAGCCCCACGGCGAAGCCGGAGAGGGTGTAGACGATGGTGTTGAACAGCGCGACCGTGATCAGATCGGGGAACAGCTGCTGCGCCACGGACACATCGAGGAACTGCTCCCGCAGCCGCTCCCAGTCCGCGAACGCCGCGAGCAGCAGCACCGCGACGGCGAACACCGCGTACTGCGCGCCGCGGGCCAGCCGCTGCCTGCGGCGAGGTGTCAGGGCGGTGCTCACCGGGCGTCCTCCGGCAGCGGGCCGATCCACTTCTCGTGGAGCTTCCGGTACGTGCCGTCCTTCCGTGCCTTCGCGATCGCGGCGTCGATCTTCTTCTTCAGCTGCGGATTGCCGCCCTTCTTCACCGCGAAGCCGTACTGCTCACCGGTGTCCAGATTGCCCACGAGCTCGAACTTCGCCGCGGTACGGGAGTCCTTCAGCCAGCTCTGCACCACCGGGAAGTCCTGGACGATCACATCGACCTGGCCGGTGCGCAGCCCGTTCAGCTCGGCGTCGGAGGACTCGAAGGACCGCGAGTCGACCCCCGCCTTGCGGGCGAAGTCCTCTCCGGTCGTCGAGGACTGCGACCCCAGCTTCAGCTTCTTCGCCTTCACGTCCTTCAGCGAGTTCACCTCGAGACCCTTGCGGGCCAGCAGCGCCTGCGTGGCGTCGAAGTAGGGGGCGGAGAAGTCGAGGTTCTGCTTCCGCTCGTCCGTGATCGTCATGCCCGCGGCGGCGACATCGCAGGTGTTCGCGTTGAGATCGGCGCCGGTCTTGATGGTCTCGAACGACTTGTCCACCACGACCTGCTTCACGCCGAGTTCCTCGGCGACCAGGTCGATCATGGCCACATCGAAGCCGACGACCTTGCCGCCCTTCTCGAACTGGAACGGCGGGTACGGCAGGTGGGTACAGGTCGTCAGCTGCCCGGCCTTGGCCAGATGCACCCCCTTCACCGTGGTGCCGCCGGAGCCCCCGGAGCCGCATCCGGTCAGGAGCAGAGCGCTGCAGGCGGCCATCGGCAACAGGACGGAGCGGCGGCGTATCGAACGGGCGGGCAGAGTCATCGGCACCCCAGGGTTACGGCGGGCAGTGGTCGCACAGCCTGTCGTACGGGGAACGCCAGTGTCCAGGGTCCGTGGGTCGAAAAAGCCCCGTGACCTCGGGATTCACGGGGCTTCACAGTGCTGCAACGCTGCCGCAACACAACCGGAGCAGGACAGTCCGGATCCGGAAAGGGCAGGGCCCCGGTGCCGTGTCGAGAACACGGCACCGGGGCCCGGATGCAGGACCGTCAGGGTGAGGCCGGCGGATACAGCCCGCGCGGCAGGTTCGCCGCCGCGGCCGCGTCGAGCAGCCACAAGGTGCGGCTCCGTCCGCGCGCCCCCGCGGCGGGAGCCTGTACCTCACCGGCGCCCGACAAGGCGATGGCCGCGGCCCTCGCCTTGTCCTCACCGGCGGCGAGCAGCCACACCTCACGCGCCGCGCGGATGGCGGGCAGCGTCAGCGAGATCCGGGTCGGCGGCGGCTTGGGCGCGCCCCGCACCCCGACGACCGTGCGCTCGGTCTCCCGGACGCCCGGCATCTCCGGGAAGAGCGACGCCACATGGGTGTCCGGGCCGACCCCCAGCAGCAGCACGTCGAACGACGGCACCGACGCGTGGTTCTCCGGCCGCGCCGCGCCCGCGAGTTCGGCCGCGTACGCCTCCGCCGCCGCCTCCACGTGGTCGCCGTGCGGGCCGTCCGAGGCGGGCATCGAGTGCACCCGCTCCGGAGCCACCGGCACCGCGTCCAGCAGCGCCTCCCGGGCCTGGGTGTCGTTCCGGTCCGGGTGCCCCGCGGGCAGGAAGCGCTCGTCGCCCCACCACAGGTCCAGCCGCGACCAGTCCACCGCGTCCCGGGCCGGGGACGCGGCGAGCGCGGCCAGCAGGCCGTTGCCGTTGCGCCCGCCGGTGAGCACCACCGACGCCGAGCCGCGGGCGGCCTGGGCGTCCACGATCCGGGTGAGCAGCCGGGCCGCCGCGGCCTGCGCCATCAGCTCCTTGTCCCGGTGGACGACGATCTGCGGAGCGTTCACTTGCCGGCCTTCCTCGCCGCGGTCCGCTTCGCCGGGGCGGCCGGCGCCTTCTGCTCCGCGTGCGCCCCGGTACCGTCGTCCGATCCGGGCCCGGCGGGAGCGGCACCGGTCTGACCGGCGGCGATGACACTCTTGCCCTGCTTGGTCGCCCCGAACTTGACGGTGGCCGCATAGCTCTCGTCCGGGTCGAGCCGGCGCAGCTCCTCAGCGATCAGCTCGCTGACCTCCCGCCGCTTCAGCGCCACATGCCGGTCCGGCTGACCGGGCATGGCCAGCTCGGCCAGCGAACCGTTGGCCCGGTCCAGGCAGATCGTGCCGTCGGCCGTCTCCAGGCGCACCGCGGTCAGCCCGGGCCCGTCGGAGATCTTGCGGTCCACCGGAACGCCGAGCCGGTCGGCGAGCCACAGCGCGAGCAGTTCACTGCTCGGGTTGTACGCCTCGCCCTCGACCACGGCGGACTTGATCGCCGAGTGCCGCTGGTCCAGCGCGGCCGCGAGCACACTGCGCCAGCCGGTGATCCGGGTCCACGCCAGGTCGGTGTCGCCGGGGGCGTACGCCTTGGCGCGCTGCTCGAGCGTCGCGACCGGGTCCTCGGTGGCCGCGGCGTCGGTGACCCGGCGCGCCGCGAGCTGCCCGATCGGGTCCCCGCCAGGGTCCTCCGGACCGTCCTCCGGCCACCACACGACCACCGGGGCGTCCGGCAGCAGCAGCGGCAGGACCACGGAGTGGGCGTGGTTGGCGAGTTCACCGTGCAGCCGCAGCAGCACGGTCTCCCCGATGCCGGTCTCGCCGCCGACCCGGACCTCGGCGTCCAGCCGGGCCATCTTGCGGTCCCGGGGCGAGCGCCCCGGGCGCTTGATGACCACCAGGATCCGGGACGGGTGCTCCTTGGAGGCCGTGCTCGCCGCCCGCAGCGCGTCGTAGTGGTTGCCCTCGTCGGTGACGATCACCAGGGTGAGCACCATGCCGACGGCCGGGGTGCCGGTCGCCCGGCGGGCCGTGACCAGCGCGTTGTTGATCTGGCTGGACGTGGTGTCGGTGAGTTCGGTCCTCATGGCCGGCGCCAGCTCCGTCCGTCTCGTGCGAGCATCTCGTCCGCGGCCTTCGGTCCCCAGGTGCCCGAGGTGTACTGCTCGGGCTTCCCGTGCTTGTCCCAGTGCGCCTCGATCGGGTCGAGGATGCGCCAGGACTCCTCCACCTCCTGGTGGCGGGGGAAGAGGTTGGCGTCGCCCAGCAGCACGTCGAGCAGCAGCCGCTCGTACGCCTCGGGGCTGGACTCGGTGAAGGACTCGCCGTACGCGAAGTCCATCGTCACGTCCCGGATCTCCATCTGGGTGCCGGGCACCTTCGACCCGAACCGGATGGTCACGCCCTCGTCCGGCTGCACCCGGATGACCAGGGCGTTCTGGCCCAGCTCCTGGGTGTCGGTGGTGTCGAACGGGGAGTGCGGGGCGCGCTGGAAGACCACCGCGATCTCGGTGACCCGCCGTCCGAGCCGCTTGCCGGTGCGCAGGTAGAAGGGGACGCCCGCCCAGCGGCGGTTGTCGATCTCCAGCTTGATCGCGGCATAGGTGTCGGTGCGCGAGTCCGGCGGAATGCCGTCCTCCTCGAGGTAGCCGGGCACCTCCACACCGCCCTGCCAGCCGCGGGCGTACTGGCCGCGCACGGTGTGCTTGCCCAGCTCCCGGGGCAGCTTGACGCCGCGCAGGACCTTCAGCTTCTCGGTCACCAGCGCCTTGGCGTCGAAGGAGGAGGGCTCCTCCATCGCGGTCAGCGCGAGCAGTTGCAGCAGGTGGTTCTGGATGACGTCGCGGGCGGCGCCGATGCCGTCGTAATAGCCGGCCCGGCCGCCGATCCCGATGTCCTCCGCCATCGTGATCTGCACATGGTCCACGTAGCTGCGGTTCCAGAGCGGCTCGAACATCGTGTTGGCGAAGCGCAGCGCCATGATGTTCTGGACCGTCTCCTTGCCCAGGTAGTGGTCGATCCGGAAGACGTCGGACGGCCGGAACACCTGGTGGACGATGTTGTTGAGCTCCTGCGCACTGTGCAGGTCGTGCCCGAACGGCTTCTCGATGACGGCGCGCCGCCACGAGTCACCCGCACCCTCCGACAGCCCGTGCTTCTTCAGCTGCTCGACCACGGTGGGGAAGAACTTCGGCGGGACCGACAGGTAGAAGGCGAAGTTGCCGCCGGTACCGCGTGCCTTGTCCAGGTCCTCTATGGTCGTCTTCAGCGTGGCGAACGCTTCGTCGTCGGAGAATTCGCCGGGTACGAAACGGAAGCCCTCGGCCAGCTGCTGCCAGACCTCCTCGCGGAACGGCGTCCGCGCGTGCTCCTTCACCGCGTCGTGCACGACCTGCGCGAAGTCCTCGTGCGCCCAGTCGCGGCGGGCGAACCCGACCAGCGAGAAGCCCGGCGGCAGCAGCCCCCGGTTGGCCAGGTCGTAGACGGCCGGCATCAGCTTCTTGCGGGACAGGTCGCCCGTGACGCCGAAGATGACCAGGCCCGACGGCCCCGCGATGCGCGGCAGCCGTCGGTCCCGAGGGTCACGCAGCGGATTGACGCCGCCTGCGGACGAAGAGGTCAACTCACGCCTCCGGAGGGGCGAGGCGCTTCAGCTCCGCCTCGGTGGACTTGAGCAGGTCGTTCCAGGACACCTCGAACTTGTCGACGCCCTCGTCCTCGAGGAGCTGCACGACCTCGTCGTAGGAGATGCCGACGCCCGCCAGCGCGTCGAGGTCGGCGCGGGCCTGCTCGTAGCCGCCGCGCACCGTGTCGCCACGGATCTCGCCGTGCTCGGCGGACGCCTCGAGGGTGGCCTCCGGCATGGTGTTCACCGTGCCCGGGGCGACCAGCTCGTCGACGTACAGGGTGTCCTTGTACGCGGGGTCCTTGACGCCGGTGGAGGCCCAGAGCGGGCGCTGCCGGTTGGCGCCGGCCTTCTCCAGGGCCGCCCAGCGGTCCGAGCCGAAGACCTCCTCGTACGCCTGGTACGCGAGCCGGGCGTTGGCGAGGGCGGCCTTGCCGCGCAGCGCCTTGGCCTCGGGGGTGCCCAGGGCATCCAGCCGCTTGTCGATCTCGGTGTCCACCCGGGACACGAAGAACGACGCCACCGACTCGATCTCCGACAGGTCCAGGCCGGCCGCCTTGGCCTTCTCCAGACCGGAGAGGTAGGCGTCCATGACCGCGCGGTAGCGCTCCAGCGAGAAGATCAGCGTGACGTTGACGCTGATGCCCTTGCCGATGACCTCGGTGATCGCCGGGAGCCCCGCCCGGGTGGCCGGGATCTTGATGAAGGTGTTCGGGCGGTCGACCAGCCAGGCGAGCTGCTTGGCCTCGGCGACCGTGGCCCGGGTGTTGTGCGCCAGGCGCGGGTCCACCTCGATGGAGACCCGGCCGTCCCGGCCGTCGGTCGCGTCGAAGACCGGGCGCAGCACGTCGGCGGCGTCCCGGACGTCCGCCGTCGTGATCATGCGGACGGCCTCCTCGACGGTCACCCGGCGGGCGGCGAGGTCGGCGAGCTGCTGCTCGTAGCCGTCGCCGCCGGAGATCGCCTTCTGGAAGATCGACGGGTTGGTGGTGACCCCCACCACGTGCTGCTGGTCGATCAGCTCGGCGAGGTTGCCGGACGTGATGCGCCGGCGGGACAGGTCGTCCAGCCAGATCGCCACGCCTTCGTCGGAGAGGCGCTTGAGTGCGTCTGCCATGAGAGTTGCATCTCCTACTAGTCGTCTGGGGGCGTCAGCGACCGGCGGCGGCGAGAGATTCCCGCGCGGCGGTCTCGACGGCGTCGGCGGTGATGCCGAACTCGCGGAACAGCACCTTGTAGTCGGCGCTCGCACCGAAGTGCTCCAGCGAGACGATCCGGCCGGCCTCGCCGACGTACCGGTGCCAGGTGAGGCCGATGCCGGCCTCCACCGCGACCCGGGCCGTCACGGACGGCGGGAGCACGCTCTCGCGGTACCCGCGGTCCTGCTCCTCGAACCACTCGACGGACGGCATCGAGACGACCCGGGTGGGAACCCCGTCGGCCTGCAGCCGCTCCCGCGCCTCGACCGCCAGCTGCACCTCGGAACCGGTGCCGATCAGGATGACCTGCGGCTGTCCGCCCTCGGCCTCGAACAGGACGTAACCGCCCTTCGCGGCGTCCTCGTCGGCCTCGTACGTCGGCACGTTCTGCCGGGTGAGGGCCAGGCCGTGCGGGGCCGGCTTCGCCGTGTGCCGCCGCGTGATCTCGCGCCAGGCGATCGAGGTCTCGTTGGCGTCCGCGGGCCGGACCATGTTCAGGCCCGGGATGGCGCGCAGCGCGGCCAGGTGCTCGACCGGCTGGTGGGTCGGGCCGTCCTCGCCGAGGCCGATCGAGTCGTGCGTCCAGACGTAGGTGACCGGCAGCCGCATCAGCGCGGCCAGCCGCACCGCCGGGCGCATGTAGTCGGAGAACACCAGGAAGGTGCCGCCGTAGATGCGGGTGTTGCCGTGCAGCGCGATGCCGTTCATGGCCGAACCCATGGCGTGCTCGCGGATGCCGAAGTGGACCGTGCGGCCGTACGGGCTCGCCTCGGGCAGCGGGTTGTCCGCGGGCAGGAACGAGGACGACGCGTCGATCGTGGTGTTGTTCGACCCGGCGAGGTCGGCGGAGCCGCCCCACAGCTCGGGGAGCACGCCGCCCAGCGCCTTGAGGACCTCGCCCGAGGCCTTGCGGGTGGCGACGTCCTTGCCGGCCTCGAAGACCGGCAGCTTCTGCTCCCAGCCCTCGGGCAGCTCGCCCGACGCGATGCGGTCGAAGTCGGCGGCGCGCTGCGCGTTGGCGGTGCGCCACTCCTGGAACCTCTTGTCCCAGGCGGCACGCGCCTCACGGCCGCGGTCCTGCGCCTGCCGGACGTGGGCGAAGACGGCGTCGTCGACCTGGAAGTCGCGCTCCGGGTCGAAGCCGAGCACCTCCTTGGTCGCGGCGACCTCCGCGGCGCCCAGCGCCGAGCCGTGGGAGGCCTCGGTGTTCTGCGCGTTCGGGGCCGGCCAGGCGATGATCGTGCGGGCCGCGATGATCGAGGGGCGCTCGGTCTCGGCCTGCGCCGCCCTGAGCGCCCGGTACAGCTCCTGGACGTCGAAGTCGCCGTTGGCGGCCTGCTCGATGCGCTGCACGTGCCAGCCGTACGCCTCGTAGCGCCGCAGCACGTCCTCGGAGAGGGCGGTCGCGGTGTCGCCCTCGATCGAGATGTGATTGTCGTCGTAGAGCGCGACGATGTTGCCCAGCTTCTGGTGGCCCGCCAGCGAGCTCGCCTCCGCGGAGACGCCCTCCTCCAGGTCGCCGTCGGAGACGATCGTCCAGATGGTGTGGTCGAACGGAGAGGCCTGCGGGGCGGCGTCCGGGTCGAAGAGGCCGCGCTCGTAGCGGGCGGCCATGGCCATGCCCACCGCGTTGGCGATGCCCTGGCCCAGCGGGCCGGTGGTGGTCTCGACGCCGGTGGTGTGACCGTACTCCGGGTGGCCCGGGGTGCGGCTGTCCCAGGTGCGGAACGCCTTCAGGTCGTCCAGCTCCAGGCCGTACCCGGCCATGAAGAGCTGGATGTAGAGCGTCAGGCTGGTGTGGCCGGGGGAGAGGACGAAGCGGTCGCGGCCCGTCCACTCGGCGTCCGCCGGGTCGTGCCGCATCAGCTTCTGGAAGAGCAGGTACGCGGCGGGAGCCAGGCTCATGGCCGTGCCCGGGTGGCCGTTACCGACCTTCTGCACGGCGTCCATGGCCAGGACGCGGACGGTATCGACAGCCCGCTGGTCCAGTTCGGTCCACTCGAGGTCTGTGGTGGTCGGCTTGGTGCTCACCCTGAGTCAGGGCTCCTCTCCACATGTCGAAGCCGGTGACGTTCTGCACCGGGCGTTGCCAAGCCTATCCTCGCGGGGACGCGCCATATTTCGACTGGTCGTCGCCCGCGGACCGGCGGCCCGGCGCTACCGGATACGTGCCGAGCGGCTGCCCCGACTCAGCCGGGCGGTCACTGTTACAGACTGCCGGGCCGGGCTCCGCACCGCCTGTCGGGAACGTGGCGCGCCGTGCGGGGCGGCGAACGGCCCGGCCGTGGGAGCCCGGAGCGGGCCCGGACGGCCCGGAGCGGACACGACCCACCCCCGGGACGGGCGACGTACCCCCTACGTCTAGAGTGGCGTGGTACGCGCAAGTCATAACCGGCCTCACTGACCGGTGCTTGCTGGTCTGTGCCCCGCGGCCGGAGCCGCTGGAGCCGCTATACAGGGGTGTGCGTGACGGCCGTCGAATCCCGTCCTGCGGGCCACGTCCGAAGGACTGTGGGGGAGCGCGAGCAGAGCCCCGGCCACCGGCCGCTCGGGGCCAGGGTCATGGGTTTCGTGGCGCTGACGAAGCCACGGATCATCGAGCTGCTGCTGATCACCACCGTTCCGGTGATGTTCCTCGCCGAGCAGGGCGTGCCCGACCTGTGGCTGGTGCTCGCCACCTGCGTCGGCGGGTACCTCTCCGCCGGCGGTGCGAACGCCCTCAACATGTACATCGACCGGGACATCGACGCGCTGATGGACCGCACGTCGCAGCGTCCGCTGGTCACCGGCATGGTGTCGCCCCGTGAGTGCCTGGTGTTCGGCCTCTCGCTCGCCGTGATCTCCACCGTGTGGTTCGGCGTCCTGGTCAACTGGCTGTCCGCGGCGCTGTCACTCGCCGCACTGCTGTTCTACGTCGTCGTCTACACGATGCTCCTCAAGCGCCGGACCGCGCAGAACATCGTCTGGGGCGGCATCGCCGGCTGCATGCCGGTCTTCATCGGCTGGTCGGCCGTGACGAACTCGGTCTCCTGGGCCGCGGTCGTCCTCTTCCTCGTCATCTTCTTCTGGACGCCGCCGCACTACTGGCCGCTGTCGATGAAGGTGAAGGACGACTACGCGCGTGCGGGCGTCCCGATGCTCCCGGTGATCGCCGCCAACACCGTGGTCGCCCGCCAGATCGTGCTCTACAGCTGGGTCATGGTCGCCGTCTCGCTGACCCTGTGGCCGCTGGGGTACGTCGGCTGGTTCTACCCGCTCGTGGCGGCCGTGGCAGGCGGCTGGTGGCTCAAGGAGGCGCACGGCCTCCAGGCGCGCGCCAAGGCGGGCGTGACGGGCGCGAAGCTCAAGGAGATGCGCCTCTTCCACTGGTCCATCACCTATGTGTCCCTGCTGTTCGTGGCCATCGCCGTGGACCCGTTCCTGCGCTGAGCCCGCTCCGCGCCCCTGCTTTCCGCGCCCCGGCCTCGTCGTTGGCCGGGGCGCCGCGGTCTTTCCCGCCGTCTCCCGGCAGGGCGCGCGCCCTCACTCGGCCGGGTGATCCGGGCGCGTGGTCAAGGCCACCCGCACGGGACGTCGCCAGGTGATCTACCCGTCGGTAGCATCTATTTCATGGCAGACACCAAGCAGGCCGACGACAGCACCCCCGACGCACGGGGGGAGCGCCGCGCGGCACGACTCGCGAAGCAGATCAAGGCCTTCGCCAAGGGCCACGGCGGAAGCGTCGAGGGCCAGCTCGCCTACCTCGGCCAGAAGGGCACCCGCATCGTGCTCGTCGCCGAGGACGGCACGTGGGGCGACCTGGTTGCCCCCACCCACGCCGTCGCGCAGCAGGCGGCCGAGCGCGCGGGCATCACCCTGCACGAGTCCTTCGACGGCGACTTCGCGGCGAAGGTCCGCACCGGCCCGTACGAGTGGAGCCGGATGGCGGGCCTCCAGCTCGGCGGCCCCCGCAACGGCTGACCCCGGCCGACGGGACGGGTGACGGGTGCCCGACGGCTCCTGTCGCGCGCCCCACCAAGAGCCGGCCCCCATGGGGAGCGGGTTCTCCAGCGGGAGCGCGTTCCGCAACGGGATCGAGCGCCGCACCAGGATCGAACGCCGCACCGGGACCGCGCGCCGACCGGTGCCGGCGTCGCGGCCTCGGGCCCGGCCACCCGCCCCATGGGCCCGGAGCTCCATGCGCCCGGAGAACGACCTGCCCCCTGTCACCTCGGCGGTGACAGGGGGCAGCTGCATACAGAGCGGGCGGTGAGGGCCCCGGGAAGTGGATCGCCCGCCACGGGGCGGCTTGCCCGGACCGCGGGGCTGCCGGTTCAGACCACGGGGCGGTTTGCCCGGACCGCGGGGCGGCGGTTCAGACCCCGGCCGGGACCGCCGCGTCCTCGGTGGCCGGGCCCGGTACGCCGGCCTCCTCCTCGGTCCACGGCCGCTCCCGCAGCGCGAGCGGCACCCGCAGGACGGCGATCCACACCAGGCACGAGCCGAGCATGTGGATGCCGACGATCAGCTCGGGCAGATGCGTGAAGTACTGCACGAAGCCGACGCCGCCCTGGGCCAGCAGCACGATCAGCAGCTCCAGCGCCCGGCGGCGCACCGGCGCGGCGGCGTCCACCGCGCGCAGGGTGAACAGCAGCGCGACCGTCAGGCCCAGCAGCAGGAAGACCAGATCGACATGGAGCTGGGTGACCTGCTCCCAGTTCAGCGGGATGCGGTGCACCCGCTTCGCGTCGCCCGCGTGCGGCCCGGAGCCGGTGACGACCGTACCGACGACGATCAGCGCCGCCGCCACCCCGACGGTCAGCCAGGAGAGGACGGTCACCGGCCGCGGCGCCAGCGGACGGGCCGGCGCGTCGCCCTCGCGCGCCCGCAGCCACATCACGACGGCGACCGTGAGCAGCGCGGAGGCGGCCAGGAAGTGGGAGGCCACGATGTACGGGTTGAGGCCGGTCAGCACGGTGATCCCGCCGACCACGCCGTTCACCATCACCAGCCAGAACTGCGCCCAGCCCAGCCGGGTCAGGGAGCGCCGACGGGGCGCCCGGGCCCGCGCGGCGATGATCGCGAAGCCGATGAAGACGCAGAGCACATAGGTCAGCATGCGGTTGCCGAACTCGATGATGCCGTTGATGCCCATCTCATGGGTGGGCGTCAGGCTGTCCTTGGTGCAGGTCGGCCAGGTCGGGCAGCCCAGCCCGGACTGGGTCAGCCGCACCGCGCCGCCGGTGACGACGATGACGACGGCCATCACCACGGTGGCCAGCGCGGCCCGCTCCACCAGGCGCGCTGAGGGCTGCCAGCGGCGGGCGATCTGCTCGAGAGGATTCAACGAATTCGGCACGGAGTCATCGTAGGCGGGGGCTTGTGCACGTTTTCACGAGGGGTCCCGTCCGGAGCTTCGGTACGGGATCCGGGGCGGCGCGGGATGCCCGGCGGCGGGTTCCCTCCCCAGCCGCCCGCCGGACGGGCACCGTGGCCGGCGGAGAAGCGGGCGTGCGGTCGCCCTGACGCAGGGTGGTGGCCGCCTCGGTCCGCGGAGCCGCCGACGACCGGGCGGTGCGGGCCGCTCCGATCCGGGCCGCTCCGGCGCGGGCTCACTCCCAGCGGAAGTAGCGGGCCGCGGCGCCGAGCCCCAGCACGCCCCAGACCGCGAGAATCCCGAGATCGCCCCAGGGCACCCCGGCGCCGTGCTGGAGCACGTCCCGCAGGCCGTCCGAGAGCGCGGAGATCGGCAGCAGCTGGAGCGCGCTCTGCGCCGCCTCCGGGAACTTGCTCAGCGGCACGATCACCCCGCCCGCGACGAGCAGCAGGATGAAGACGAGGTTCGCCGCCGCCAGGGTCGCCTCGGCCTTCAGCGTGCCCGCCATGAGCAGACCGAGGCCGGAGAAGGCCGCCGTTCCCAGCAGGAGCAGCAACAGGACGGAGACCGGACTGCCGTGCGGCGACCAGCCCAGCGCGAACGCGACGGCGGTCAGCAGCGCGATCTGCAGTGTCTCGGTGACCAGTACCGAACCGGTCTTCGCGGTCATCAGTGCCCAGCGCGGCAACGGGGACGCGCCGAGCCGCTTCAGCACGCCG
The DNA here is from genome assembly GCF_057709105.1 of Streptomyces sp. bgisy100. Classification (NCBI taxonomy): domain Bacteria; kingdom Bacillati; phylum Actinomycetota; class Actinomycetes; order Kitasatosporales; family Streptomycetaceae; genus Streptomyces; species Streptomyces sp. bgisy100. The sequence continues at coordinate 60,014 of NZ_JBYITE010000010.1, read as the reverse complement.
TAGCGGCGTTCGAAGCCCGTGGCGATGGCCTGCCCGGTGAAGGCGGTGGACATCACCGCGAGCGCCAGGACGCCCGGGGCCAGGAAGTCGACCCGCTCGCCGGACCCGGTGTCGACGATGTCGACCGCGCTGAACAGGGTGAGCAGCAGGGTCGGGATCACCACGGTCAGCAGCAGCTGCTCGCCGTTGCGCAGCAGCATCCGGGTCTCCAGCGCCGTCTGCGCGGCGATCATCCGGCCGAGCGGCGCGGCGCCGGGCCGCGGGGTGAACGTGCCGGTGGCGGTCATACGCGCGGCTCCTTGCCGGTCGGCTCCAGGCTGTGTCCGCCCGGGGAGCAACCCCCGGACCCCCGGCGGGTGCCGGTGCGGCCGTGGTTCATACGCGCAGCTCCTTGCCGGTCAGTTCCAGGAAGACGTCCTCCAGGGTGTGGCGCTCGACCGAGATCCGGTCGGGCATCACGCCGTGCTGGGCGCACCAGGAGGTGACGGTGGCCAGCAGCTGCGGGTCGATCCTGCCGGTGACGCGGTACGTGCCGGGCGTCAGCTCGGCGGCGGCGGTGTCGGCCGGGAGGGCCTTGAGCAGTGCGGCGAGATCCAGCCCGGGCCGGCCGGTGAACCGGAGGGTGTTCTCCGCGCCGCCCCGGCACAGCTCCTCGGGGCTGCCCTGGGCGGCGACCCGGCCGCCGTCGATGATCGCGACATCGTCCGAGAGCTGCTCGGCCTCGTCCATGAAGTGCGTGGTCAGGACCACCGTGACGCCGTCGGCCCGCAGCTCGCGGACCAGCTCCCAGGTGGCCCGCCGGGCCTGCGGGTCGAGTCCGGCGGTCGGCTCGTCGAGGAAGACGAGCTCCGGTCGGCCGACGACGGCCATGGCGAGGGCGAGGCGCTGCTGCTGGCCGCCCGAGAGCCGCCGGTAGGCGGTGCGGCCGCAGCCGCCCAGCCCCAGGCGTTCGATCAGCGGGTCCACGGCGAGCGGATGGGCGTGCAGCCGGGCGGTGTGGCGCAGCATCTCCTCCGCGCGGGCCCCCGGGTAGACGCCGCCGGACTGGAGCATCACCCCGATGCGGGGACGCAGCGCCGCGGCGTCCGCGACCGGGTCGAGGCCGAGGACCCGCACCGTGCCGGCGTCGGGGCGGCGGTAGCCCTCGCAGCTCTCGACGGTGGTGGTCTTCCCGGCGCCGTTGGGGCCGAGGACCGCGGTGACGGTGCCGGGCCGGACGGTCAGGTCGAGGCCGTCCACCGCGGTCTTCGTCCCGTACCGCTTCACCAGCCCGCGGACCTCGACGGCGGGGACCTCCCCGGGTGCCTCGGCCGGCGTGGGCCGGGGAATTCGGCTGGGGGAGGGCTCGCTTCGCATGCCGGAGAGTCTACGAACCGCGGCCCGGGGCCCGACTGCCAGGTCCGCAAAGAAGCCTGTGCCCACGGTCCGCCCACCGGGCCCGTCTCCGCCCTGGTCACCGGCGCATTAGGTAACCCTAAGTGATTGAGCCCACCCGGATGCGGCCGGATCGTGGGTTGTCGCCGCGCCGAGAATTACGCAACAATGACGTTGTGAAATACGCGAGTGAGGCTGCGAAGGCTGCGGCGGTCCAGGAGACCGCCGGGTCCGTCACGCCTGCTCACACCGCATCCTTCGACGACGACGGCCAGCGCAGCACCCGCAACCGCGTCGCCCGGTCGATCCTCGACCACGGCCCGTCCACGGCGGCCGAGCTCGCTCAGCGGCTCCGGCTGACCCAGGCCGCGGTCCGCCGCCACCTCGACTCGCTGGTCGCCGACAATGTCGTCGAGCCCCGCGAGCAGCGGGTCTACGGCTCGCGCGGCCGCGGCCGCCCCGCCAAGGCCTTCGCCCTCACCGACTGCGGGCGGGACGCCTTCGACCAGGCGTACGACGGCCTCGCCGCCGACGCCCTGCGCTGGATCGCGCAGACCGCCGGTGGCGGAGAGCTGGGCGACGCCGCGGTCGCCGCGTTCGCCCGCGCCCGCCTCGCCGCCCAGGCCGTCGCCTACCGCGAGGCCGTGGAAGGCGCCGACCCCGAACACCGGACCGAGGCCCTGGCCAGGGCGTTGACCGCCGACGGGTACGCTGCTACGGCGCGCAGCGCACCGGTCGGCGAGCAGCTCTGCCAGCACCACTGCCCGGTCGCCCATGTCGCCGAGCAGTTCCCGCAGCTGTGCGAGGCGGAGACCGAGGTCTTCTCCCGCCTGCTCGGTACACATGTCCAGCGACTGGCCACGATCGCTCATGGCGACGGGGTGTGCACGACCTTCGTTCCGAAGAACCGCAGCACACCGCGCACCGCGAACACGTCCACAGCATCTGCAAGCACGTCCGGGAGGAACCCCGCATGACGCTCCCCACGGAGACTGCCCACCCCGAGCTGGAGGGCCTGGGTAAGTACGAGTACGGCTGGGCCGACTCCGACGTGGCCGGCGCTTCCGCGAAGCGTGGTCTGTCGGAGGAGGTCGTCCGCGACATCTCCGCGAAGAAGTCCGAGCCGGACTGGATGCTGAAGCTGCGCCTCAAGGGCCTCAAGCTGTTCGGCAAGAAGCCCATGCCGACCTGGGGCTCCGACCTGTCGGGCATCGACTTCGACAACATCAAGTACTTCGTGCGCTCCACCGAGAAGCAGGCCGCTTCCTGGGAGGACCTGCCCGAGGACATCAAGAACACCTACGACAAGCTGGGCATCCCGGAGGCCGAGAAGCAGCGCCTCGTCGCCGGTGTCGCCGCCCAGTACGAGTCCGAGGTCGTCTACCACCAGATCCGTGAGGACCTGGAGGAGCAGGGCGTCATCTTCCTGGACACCGACACGGCGCTGAAGGAGCACCCGGAGCTCTTCAAGGAGTACTTCGGCACCGTCATCCCGGTCGGTGACAACAAGTTCGCCTCGCTGAACTCGGCGGTGTGGTCCGGCGGCTCCTTCATCTACGTGCCGAAGGGCGTGCACGTGGAGATCCCGCTCCAGGCCTACTTCCGGATCAACACCGAGAACATGGGCCAGTTCGAGCGGACGCTGATCATCGTCGACGAGGACGCCTACGTCCACTACGTCGAGGGCTGCACCGCGCCGATCTACCAGTCGGACTCGCTGCACTCCGCGGTCGTCGAGATCGTCGTGAAGAAGGGCGCCCGCTGCCGCTACACGACCATCCAGAACTGGTCGAACAACGTCTACAACCTGGTCACCAAGCGTGCCGTGGCGTACGAGGGCGCGACCATGGAGTGGGTCGACGGCAACATCGGCTCCAAGGTCACCATGAAGTACCCGGCCGTCTACCTGATGGGCGAGCACGCCAAGGGCGAGACCCTGTCCATCGCCTTCGCGGGCGAGGGCCAGCACCAGGACGCCGGCGCCAAGATGGTGCACATGGCGCCGCACACCTCCTCCAACATCGTCTCGAAGTCGGTGGCCCGGGCCGGCGGCCGGACCTCCTACCGCGGTCTGATCGAGATCGGCGAGGGCGCCGAGGGCTCCAAGTCCAACGTGCTCTGCGACGCCCTGCTCGTCGACACGGTCTCGCGCTCGGACACCTACCCGTACGTGGACGTCCGCGAGGACGACGTGTCCATGGGCCACGAGGCGACCGTGTCCAAGGTCAGTGACGACCAGCTCTTCTACCTGATGAGCCGCGGTCTGACCGAGGTCGAGGCGATGGCGATGATCGTGCGCGGCTTCGTCGAGCCGATCGCCCGCGAGCTCCCCATGGAGTACGCGCTCGAGCTCAACCGGCTGATCGAGCTGCAGATGGAGGGCGCGGTCGGCTGACGTCCGGCCGTCCGTACCCGGGCCCCGCTGCGCGGGGCCGACCCGTGAAGCGTGAGCGGACCGAAGGACGCGCCGCTTCCCGGGGCGAGGAGGACCGTGCGCGGCACGGACCGCCGAACCCCGGGATCCGGTGGGACCGACCGGAGGCGAGCGAACCCAATCAGGCAGAGAGAGAGCACGACGACAGCCATGGCTGAGGCTCAGAACATTCCGGCGGGTGCCACCACCACCGGGTCCATCGCGGTGGCCGCGGAGTCCACCGTCGCCACCCGGATGAGTGCGCCGCCGTCCTACGACGTGGCGGACTTCCCGGTCCCGCACGGCCGTGAGGAGGAGTGGCGGTTCACTCCCCTCGAGCGGCTCAAGGGCCTGCACGACGGCACCGCCGTGGCGAACGGCGGCGGCGTCAAGGTCGAGGTCAGCGCGCCCGACGGGGTGAGCGTCGAGACCGTCGGCCGGGACGACGCCCGGGTCGGCAGGGCCGGTGTCCCGGTGGACCGCGTCGCGGCCCAGGCCTACTCCTCCTTCGAGAAGGCCTCGGTCGTCTCGGTGCCCAAGGACGCCGTGCTGACCGAGCCGATCCGGATCGCCGTGCACGGCGAGGGCGGCACCGCCTTCGGCCACCAGGTGATCGAGCTCGGCGCCTTCGCCGAGGCGGTCGTCGTGATCGACCACACCGGCGACGCGGTGCTGGCCGCCAACGTCGACTACCTGCTCGGGGACGGTGCCAAGCTCACCGTCGTCTCCGTGCAGGACTGGGAAGACACCGCCGTCCACACCGCGCAGCACAACGCGCTCGTGGGCCGGGACGCCTCGTTCAAGTCGATCGTGGTGACCTTCGGCGGCGACGTCGTCCGCCTCCACCCGCGGGTGAACTACGCGGGCACCGGCGGCGAGGCCGAGCTGCTGGGCCTGTACTTCACCGACAACGGTCAGCACCAGGAGCACCGGCTCTTCGTCGACCACAACACCCCGCACTGCCGCAGCAACGCCACCTACAAGGGCGCGCTGCAGGGCCAGGACGCCCACGCGGTGTGGATCGGCGACGTCCTCATCCGGGCCGCCGCCGAGGGCACCGACACCTACGAGCTCAACCGCAACCTGGTGCTCACCGACGGTGCCCGCGTCGACTCGGTCCCCAACCTGGAGATCGAGACCGGCGAGATCGTCGGCGCCGGCCACGCCTCGGCGACCGGCCGCTTCGACGACGAGCAGCTCTTCTACCTGATGGCCCGCGGCATCCCGGCCGACGAGGCCCGCCGGCTGGTCGTCCGCGGCTTCTTCGCCGAGCTGGTTCAGCAGATCGGTCTGCCGGACGTCGAGGAGCGGCTGATCGCCAAGATCGACGCCGAGCTGGAAGCGTCCGTGGCATGAGCGAGTCCTTCGTACGCGTCTGCGCGCTGGGTGACCTCGAGGAGGACACGCCCAAGCGGGTGGAGCTCGACGGCACCCCGGTCGCCGTCGTCCGCGCCGAGGGCGAGGTGTTCGCGATCAACGACATCTGCTCGCACGCGAACGTCTCGCTGTCCGAGGGCGAGGTGGAGGACTGCCAGATCGAGTGCTGGCTGCACGGTTCGAGCTTCGACCTGCGCACCGGCAAGCCGTCCGGTCTCCCCGCGACGCGCCCCGTGCCCGTATACCCCGTAAAGATCGAAGGGGACGACGTGCTCGTCTCCGTCACCCAGGAGTCCTGAGACACCCATGGCAACGCTTGAGATCCACGACCTGCACGTCTCCGTCGAGGCCGAGAACGGGCCCCGCGAGATCCTGCGCGGCGTCGACCTGACCGTGAAGCAGGGCGAGACCCACGCCATCATGGGCCCGAACGGCTCCGGCAAGTCCACCCTGGCGTACTCCCTGGCGGGTCACCCCAAGTACACGATCACCAGCGGCACCGTGACCCTGGACGGGGAGGACGTCCTGGCGATGTCCGTCGACGAGCGCGCCCGCGCCGGCGTCTTCCTCGCGATGCAGTACCCCGTCGAGGTGCCCGGCGTCTCCGTCTCCAACTTCCTCCGCACCTCCGCGACTGCGGTCCGGGGCGAGGCCCCCAAGCTGCGCACCTGGGTGAAGGAGGTCAAGGAGGCCATGGAGCGCCTCAACATCGACCCGTCCTTCGCCGAGCGGAACGTGAACGAGGGCTTCTCCGGCGGTGAGAAGAAGCGCCACGAGATCCTCCAGCTGGAGCTGCTCAAGCCGCGGATCGCGATCCTCGACGAGACCGACTCCGGCTTGGACGTCGACGCGCTGCGCATCGTCTCCGAGGGCGTCAACCGGGTCCGCGAGGGCGGCGAGGTCGGCACCATGCTGATCACCCACTACACGCGCATCCTGCGCTACATCAAGCCCGACCGCGTCCACGTCTTCGCGAACGGCCGGATCGCCGAGTCCGGCGGCCCGGAGCTCGCGGACAAGCTGGAGAACGAGGGCTACGAGGCCTATGTGAAGGCCGGCACGACGGGTGAGTGACGCTCCCCGTCAGGAGACTGACACGCCCCGTCCCCGCCGCACCGGCGGGGACGGGGACACCACCCGGGCGAAGGCTCCGGGGACGAACGGAGGGCAAGGGGCGTGACGACACTGCCGGGCCTCCTCGACACCGAGGCGATCCGCAAGGACTTTCCCATCCTGGACCGTACGGTCCACGACGGGAAGAAGATCGTGTACCTGGACAACGCGGCGACCTCGCAGAAGCCGCGGCAGGTGCTCGATGCCCTGAGCGGGTACTACGAGAGGTACAACGCCAACGTCCACCGCGGCGTGCATGTCCTCGCCGAGGAGGCCACGGCGCTGTACGAGGGCGCGCGCGACAAGGTCGCGGCGTTCATCAACGCGCCCAGCCGCGACGAGGTGATCTTCACCAAGAACGCCTCCGAGTCGCTCAATCTCGTGGCCAACATGCTGGGCTGGGCCGAGGAGCCCTACCGCGTGGACCGCGAGACCGAGATCGTCATCACGGAGATGGAGCACCACTCCAACATCGTGCCGTGGCAGCTGCTGGCGCAGCGCACCGGTGCGAAGCTGAAGTGGTTCGGCCTGACCGACGACGGCCGGCTCGACCTCTCCAACATCGACCAGATCATCACCGAGAAGACGAAGATCGTCTCGTTCGTGCTGGTCAGCAACATCCTGGGCACGCTCAACCCGGTCGAGGCCATCGTGCGCCGGGCGCAGGAGGTCGGCGCCCTGGTGCTGATCGACGCCTCGCAGGCCGCGCCGCACATGACGCTGGACGTGCAGGCGCTCCAGGCGGACTTCGTGGCCTTCACCGGCCACAAGATGTGCGGTCCGACGGGCATCGGTGTGCTGTGGGGCCGGCAGGAGCTCCTCGAGGACCTGCCGCCGTTCCTCGGCGGCGGCGAGATGATCGAGACCGTGTCGATGCACTCGTCGACCTACGCTCCCGCACCCCACAAGTTCGAGGCCGGAACGCCCCCGATCGCGCAGGCCGTGGGCCTCGGCGCGGCCGTGGACTATCTGACCTCGATCGGCATGGACAACATCCAGGCCCATGAGCACGCGATCACCGAGTACGCGGTGAAGCGGCTCCAGGAGGTCCCCGACCTGCGGATCATCGGTCCGACCACGGCCGAGGACCGCGGAGCGGCGATCTCCTTCACGCTGGGGGACATCCACCCCCACGACGTGGGGCAGGTGCTCGACGAGCAGGGCATCGCGGTCCGGGTGGGCCACCACTGCGCACGGCCGGTCTGCCTGCGGTACGGAATTCCCGCGACCACGCGAGCGTCGTTCTATCTGTACTCCACTCCCGCCGAGGTGGACGCCCTGGTCGAGGGGCTGGAGTACGTACGGAACTTTTTCGGTTGACCGGCAGACCATTCCGACCGGCAGAGCATTGAGGGACAGGCTGACTCGTGAAGCTTGATTCGATGTACCAGGAAGTGATCCTGGACCACTACAAGCACCCGCACGGGCGCGGGCTGCGCGACGGCGACGCCGAAGTGCATCACGTCAACCCCACGTGCGGTGACGAGATCACGCTGCGCGTCCGGCTGAACGGCGGCACCGTCGAGGACGTCTCGTACGAGGGCCAGGGCTGCTCGATCAGCCAGGCCAGTGCCTCGGTGCTGAACGAGCTGCTGGTGGGCAAGGACCTCGCCGAGGCGCAGCGCATTCAGGAAACGTTTCTGGAGCTGATGCAGTCCAAGGGCCGCATCGAGCCGGACGACGCGATGGAGGAGGTGCTGGAGGACGCCGTGGCGTTCGCCGGCGTCTCCAAGTACCCGGCCCGGGTCAAGTGTGCTCTGCTGAGCTGGATGGCCTGGAAGGACGCCACTGCCCAGGCACTGGGCGACGAGGCTGCGAGGAAGACGGCATGACCGAGAACGCCACCGAGAACGCGACCGAGACCCCCGAGACCCCGGCGACCGCGACCCCCGGGACCGCGACCCCCGGGGCCGGTGCGGCGACCGTCGACGAGGTCACCGAGGCCCTGATGGACGTGGTCGACCCCGAGCTGGGCATCGACGTCGTCAACCTGGGCCTGATCTACGGGGTCCACATCGACGACGCCAACATCGCCACGATCGACATGACGCTGACGTCTGCGGCGTGTCCGCTGACCGACGTCATCGAGGACCAGGCGAAGTCCGCGACCGAGGGACTGGTCAACGAGCTCCGGATCAACTGGGTCTGGATGCCGCCGTGGGGCCCGGACAAGATCACCGACGACGGGCGCGAGCAGCTGCGCGCGCTCGGCTTCAACGTCTGAGAGCGTGACCGAACGTCCCGGACCGCGCGTCCGGGACCGCCTGTCGTGCTGACACGGCCATGCCCGCCGGGAAGACTGGCGGGCATGGCCGTTTCGCTGTTCCAGATCGCCGTGGACGCGCATGACGTCCGGGGACTCGCCCGCTTCTGGTGCCAGGTGCTCGACTGGGCGGTGCTGTTCGACCACCCCGAGGAGGTCGTCATCGGTGCCGGACCGGACACCTGGCCCGGGATCGTCTTCCTGCCCGTGCCCGAGGGCAAGACGGTGAAGAACCGGCTGCACCTCGACCTCAGCCCGGACGACCAGGAGGCCGAGGTGGCGCGGCTGCTGGCGCTCGGTGCGCGGCGGGCCGACGTCGGCCAGGGCGCGGACGTGACCTGGGTGGTACTGGCGGACCCGGAGGGCAACGAGTTCTGCGTGCTGCGCCCCAAGGAGACCCTGCTCGACTGAGCCCCGTGCCCGCCGGGGCCCGGAGGGGCGGCTGTCGGTCGGGCGGGTCCGCGGCCCGCGCCGGAGGGCCGCTTCCGGCGGGGGCCCGCCCGACGGCCCGTTCCCGCCCGCGGCCGGTCTCCGGCGGGGTGACGGCGCCGCTGTGCAGGAGGTCTGCGCACTGAGACCGGTTAGCGTCCGGGGGCCCGGGCCGGTTAGCGTTCGACCATGACCGATGCTGCTACCGCTTCCCGTACCACCGGCGCCGTCGCCGCCGGCCTCGCCACCGTCACCGCCGACGGCACCGTGCTCGACACCTGGTTCCCCGCTCCCGAGCTCGTCGCCGAGCCCGGCCCCGCGGGCACCGAGCGGCTGAGCGCCGAGCGCGCCGCCGAGCTGCTCGGCGAGAAGGCGCCGGCCGCGCTCGGCCCGGACCACCGGCGCGGGGTCGAGATCGTCGCCGTCCGCACGGTCATCGCCTCCCTGGACGACAAGCCGCTGGACGCGCACGACGCGTACCTCCGGCTCCACCTGCTCAGCCACCGTCTGGTGCGGCCGCACGGGCAGAACCTGGACGGCATCTTCGGGCTGCTCGCCAATGTCGCCTGGACGAGCCTCGGGCCGGTGGCCGTCGACCGGCTGGAGGCCGTGCGGCTCGCCGCCCGCGCCGAGGGCCTGCACCTCGCGGTGACCAGCGTCGACAAGTTCCCGCGGATGACCGACTACGTCGCGCCGTCCGGGGTGCGCATCGCGGACGCCGACCGGGTCCGGCTCGGCGCCCACCTGGCCTCCGGCACCACGGTCATGCACGAGGGCTTCGTCAACTTCAACGCCGGCACCCTGGGCACCTCCATGGTCGAGGGCCGGATCAGCGCCGGTGTCGTGGTGGGCGACGGCTCCGACATCGGCGGCGGCGCGTCGATCATGGGCACCCTGTCGGGCGGCGGCAAGCAGATCGTCTCGATCGGTGAGCGCTGCCTGCTCGGCGCCGAGGCCGGCATCGGCATCGCCCTCGGCGACGACTGCATCGTGGAGGCCGGCCTCTACGTGACCGCCGGCACCCGGGTCACCCTGCCGGACGGCACCGTGGTCAAGGCTCTGGAGCTCTCCGGCGCCAACAACCTGCTGTTCCGGCGGAACTCCACCACCGGGCGGGTCGAGGTGCTCCAGCGCAGCGGCTCCTGGGGCGGCCTCAACGAGGCGCTGCACAGCCACAACTGATCATCCGCCCCGCCCGGTGTGCGCAGGCCGGCTCCGCGAGGTCAGCTCGTGACCTCGACGGAACCCGGCCTCGGCACCGGGCCGGGGGCTGCGCGGCGCAGCCGCGCGAGGGCGTCCAGCAGCCCGTCGGTCCGTTCCGGACCGGCGGGCTGCAGTGGTCCGCGCACCGGTCCGCCCGGCAGCCCCAGGGCGTTCAGCAGCGCCTTCGCGGTGACGGCGCCGGGGAGGCCGCCGGCCATCATCAGCTCGGTCAGCGGGACCAGCCGCCGGTGCAGGCGGGCGGCCTCGGCGTTGTCGCCGCGGTCATGGGCGTCGAGCACCGCCCGGATCTCCGGCCCGGCGACGTTCGCCACGGTGCTGACGACCCCGGCCGCGCCGATGGCGTAGAGCGGCAGGTTCATCTCGTCGCAGCCGGAGTGAACGGCGAGCCCGGTGTCGCTGAGGACCTTCGAGGTGCCCAGGACGTCGTAGGCGCAGTCCTTCACCCCGGCGATGCGCGGATGCCCGGCCAGCCGGGTCATGGTCACCGGTTCGATCCGCGTGGCGGTACGGCCCGGGATGTCGTAGAGCATCACCGGGAGCTCCACCGCGTCCGCGACGCCGCGGAAGTGCGCCTCGACCGCTTCCTGCGGCGGGCGGCTGTAGTACGGCGTGACCACCAACAGCCCGTGGGCGCCTGCCCGTTGGGCGGCCCGGGCCAGCCCGATGGTGTGCCGGGTGTCGCTGCTCCCCACCCCGGCCGTGATCCGTGCCCGGTCCCCGACGGCCTCGGCCACGGCCTCGACCAGGCGGGTCTTCTCGGTGTCGGTGGTGGTCGGCGATTCGCCCGTGGTGCCGTTCAGCACCAGACCGTCGCAGCCTCCGCGGTCCACCAGATGGGTGGCGAGCCGCTGGGCGCCGTCGAGGTCGAGCGAACCGTCGTCGGTGAACGGGGTGACCATGGCGCACAGGGTGCGGCCGAAGGGGCGGACTGCGGACATGGAGAGACCTTCCGGAGAGGAGGGGCGGGACTCTGCCGAGTCTCGCCCCTCCCGTCCGGGATGATCCACTTAAATCTGCTCACTCAACGTGTCAGCAGATCTACGAGGTGCTTCCGGCTCACGGCCGGAAGCGCAGCACCTGCGGGTCGTGGTCGCTCACCTGGTCGGCGAACTCCGCGTTGACGTGGACGATGTCGTAGTCCGGCTTGCGGATGCCCCGGCTCGTCAGCATGTGGTCCAGCACCTGCGAGTTGCCGTTGAAGACGTAGCCGTACCGCTCGGCGCGCGGCAGGCGGGTCACCTGGTCGGTGAGCGCCCGGCCGGCGGTGAGGGCGTCGAGGGCGGGGGAGAAGTCGTAGTCGTTCAGGTCGCCCGCCACGACGACCCGGGCCTTCGCGTCGATGGCGAGCAGCGACTTCAGCCAGGTGTTGACCACCTTCGCCTGCGCCGTCCGCTGGGTCTCGGACGGCCGTGCCGGAGGCTGGAACCGGCTGTCCAGGCCCTGGTCGCCGCCCTTGCTGTTGAAGTGGTTGGCGATGACGAAGACCGGCTTGCCGCGGAAGGTGAACCGGGCGGCCAGCGGCTTCCGGCTGTTCTTCCAGGCCTCGTTGCCCGGGTCGATCCGGCCGGGGTTGGCGGACAGCGCCGCGCCGCCGGAGGACTTCACCGGGGTCACCGCGGTGGTGGCGTCGCCGCCGGCCACATCGGTGAACGAGACCCGCTGCGGGTTGTAGAGGAAGGCCACCCGGATGTTGCCGCCCGGCTGGCCGCCGTCCTGGTCGTCGGCCGGGTCGATCTGGCGCCAGGCGTAGGACGGGCCGCCCGCGGCGGCGATCGCCTCGGTGAGCTTCTTCAGGGTGGCGTCGGCGGACACCACCTTGTCGTTAGTGGGGCCGTTGTCGTCCTGGACCTCCTCGAGCGCGATGACGTCGGGGGAGGAGAGGTTCTCCACGACGGCCCCGGCGAGCCGGTCGAACTTCGCCTGCGCGTCCTTCGGGGAGAGGTTCTCCACGTTGTAGGTGGCCACGGAGAGTTCGGACTCCGACTGCTTGCGGGTCTTCTCGCGCTGGAGCTTGTTGTCCTCCAGCGCGCCGAGCGCGGTGGCCTGGACCTCGTAGCCGCCGAACTGGTCGTAGTCCAGCGGGCCGGAGGTGACCCCGGTGAGCCGGTCGCCGACGTTCGCCTGCGGGAACGGCCGCTCCGCGAGCGGGAGCAGCGAGGCGACCTTCACCCGGCCGCCGTTCTGCTGGCCGTAGGAGCCGTACAGGCTGCCGCCGCGGACCGTGCCGTTCTGCTTCGGCTCGGCCGTCACCCAGAGCTCGTTGTGCTCGCTCGCGGCGCCGACCACCCGGGCGTCCTTGACCTGGGTGAGCATGCCCTCCAGGGACTCGTACCGGTCGAGGGCGTAGCTGCGCGGGGCCAGCGGCAGCGACTCGACGTTGCCGTCCCCGCCGTCGGCCGCGGGGGAGTAACGGTTCGGCAGGGAGGCCGCATTGAGCCGGAAGGTCTCGGGCAGCGGGTTCCCCGAGGAGGCCACGGTCCAGGTGGGCTTGCTGATCTCGGTGACCGACTGGACGCCCGACGCCGCACCGCCGGGGTAGTACTCGGTGACGGTGCCGGACACCCGCACGGAGTCGCCCACCGCCACTTCGGGGGTCTTGGAGCCGGTGTAGACGAACACGCCTTCACTGGTGGCCTGGTCGCGGTCGGGGTCCGGGTCCTGGACCCAGAAGCCGCGGGCGGAGCCGAAGGAGCGGACGGCGGTGACGGTGCCCGGCACATCGGTCACCGTCTTCCCCGCCAGCGGGGATATCCGGGTGTTGCCCTGGATGTCGTGGATACGCACATCGGCGGCGCTCGCCGAGTGCGGCGCTGCCAGCAGACCGGTCGCCACGGCGGTGGCGATCAGCGCGGCGAACGTCGCCGGTCTGCGGATGGGGTGAGCGGACATCAACGTCTCCGGAAAGGGTGAGGGGTGGAGTAGAAAGATGCTCTACGCGCGTCAATGTCCTGTGTTGTCAACGGAGTTGTCAAGGGATCTCCGATGTATTGCTCCTGTCAGGGACATGAACCGGGTGGGATGGGGCGATATCCGTCTAGGCTTGGGCGGTGCCAGACCCGCGTCCCGAGGAGAATCCCCCGATGTCCGGAGACCGCCCCATCATGCCGCCGGTGCGCCTGCCCTCCGAGGCCGAGCTGGCCCGCGACGCCCTCGCGGCCCCGCTCCTCGCCCGCGCCGTGCGTCTCGCGCGCTGGGCCGGTCCGGGTACGCCGGTGGGGGCCGGCGGCGAACTCCTGGAGGAGGGGCTGCGGGAGGCGGTCGCGCACCTGGGGCTCACCGGGGACGAGGACGGCCCCGCACACGCCGGGGAGGCCTGGCGGCTGGCCGTCGACACCGGGCTGGTGGACGTCGAGGAGGACGCGCCGGACGGTGCCGGGGAAGCGGCCGGCGCCGAGGAGGGGGCGGCCGGAACCGCCACCCCCGGGGAGGCCGCGGCGCTCGTCACCTCCGGCAGACCCCGCGACATCCTCGACCTCTGGCTGGACGGGCTCGACACCGTCCTCGACGACGCCGCCGCGCCCGACATCGCCGACCTCGTGGAGCACATCGGCGAGGGCGGCGAGCTGGATCTCGACGCCCTGGACTGGGATCCGGAGGAGGAGGCCGACTTCCTGGACAGCGTGCTCGGCAACCTCTACCTGCTCACCGTGCTCGACGACGGCTCGGGGGACTCCGCCGTGCCGCTGCCCGCGCTGGCCGCCTCCGTGATCGTCCCCGAGGACATGGACGAGCCCACGGACGAGTTGCTGGAGGACGTGTCCGAGGCGATGATGCGGCTCGACGACCAGTTCCGGCTGCTCGCCCCCATCGGCCTCGTCGAGTACCGGCCGGTGGACGAGACGCTGATCGCGGAGCTGGGAGCGGAGGGCGGCGCGGCGCCGGACGGCGCGGCCGCGGACGACGCGGACGTCTCGCGCTACGGCATGGTCCGGCTCACGCCGCTCGGCGTCTACGGCGTACGGGCCCGGATGCTGGAGGCCGGAGTGGACGCCCCGGCCGTCGGCGACCTCGCCGACAAGGGGGCCGACGTCCTGCTGGACCGGCTGCCCGGCTACCCGGAGATGGTCGCCCAGGGGGAGCTCGAGGCGTGGCTCGCCCGGCGTGACGGCACGGACGCCACCCGTGAGCTGCTCGCGGCGGCCCGCGGGGACGATCCGCAGGCCCCGCTGCGGCGGCTCGCCTGCCAGCAGGCGCTGCTGATGGTCGGCCCGGAGGCCGCACCCGCGCTCCGCGAGGTGCTCGACGACCCGCGGCTGGGCGGTCTCGCCCGGGTGGGGCTCGCCGAGCGCGGCATCACCGATGTGCCGCCGCCGCCCCAGGACATGGTCTTCTGGCTGACGATCGACACCATCGCGGCCCAGCTCGACCGGGTGGAGGACACCGCGGAGCTGCGGGAGCTGGTCGAGGGCGTCGTCGGGCAGCACAGCGGGTTCTTCGAGGCCGCCTGGCGGGTGGACCACCCGGCGGCGGCGGAGGTCCTGGAGGCGATGGGCCGGCTGCACCCGGACAAGAAGCTGGCCAAGGAGGCGCGGAAGGCGGCCTTCAAGGCCCGGTCGAAGTCGGGGCGCTGATCGCCTGATCCTTTCGGGTGCCCGACCCGTGGTCGTCCCGGGTGTCCACGGGGGCCGTGGGCCCGGGGCGCCCGGATTCCGTGGAGGTGGCCCGGCATCGCGCGCCGACGCCCGTGCTCCGGCCGGGGCCGCTCGGCCGGGGCGCGGGCGTGGTCCCTCGGTGCGGGTTTCCGCGGGCCGCCGGCCGGAGCGCCCGCCGGGCCGTAGTGCAATATCGGCCACTTCCTCCTGTTCTGTGCGGATGGGGGGTGACAGCGGCAGGAACGCGGAGAGGGGAACGGATCCCCTATCGGTCCGGGGATGTCGTGTCGAGTTCAGCCGCCGTTCGAGCGAGCGCGGCAGCGTGGGAGCGGCAGACCAAGGGGACAGATCCGGCCACTCAGGAGTTCACGATGCCGCTCACCCGCAGAGACTTCGCGAAGCGCTCGGCCGCCACCGGGGCGGGGGTCGCCCTCGCCGGCAGTATCGGCGTACTGGGCACCGCCCCCGGCGCCCTCGGATCCGAGCCCGGGGACACCGGAACCGGTGAGGCCGGCGCCGGAGGGAAGGCCGGCTACGGGCCGCTCGTGGCCGACCCGGACGGCATCCTCGCCCTCCCCGCCGGGTTCTCGTACCGGATCATCACCCGCAGCGGGGAGACCCGGCTGGAGTCCGGGGAGTACACCCCCTCCAACCACGACGGCACGGCAGCCTTCGAGGGCCCGCGCGGGGTGACGCTGCTGGTCAACAACCACGAGCTCAAGGGTCCGCGGGCCGACTGGGACCACCCGGTCCCGCTCACCGACGGTCTCGTCTACGACCCGGCCGCCGCGGGTGGCTGCACGGTGGTCGAGGTGCACCGGGACGGACAGGTCGCCGAGTGGGTCGGCATCGCCGGTACGTCCACCAACTGCGCCGGCGGCAGCACCCCGTGGGGCACCTGGCTCACCTGTGAGGAGAGCGAGGACCGGGCCGGCGAGCACGGGATGACCAAGGACCACGGCTACGTCTTCGAGGTCGACCCGCAGGACCGGCGCGCCAACCGTGCGCCCCGGCCGGTCAAGGCCCTCGGCCGGTACGCGCACGAGGCCGTGGTCGTCGACCAGCGGCGCGGCCATCTGTATCTGACCGAGGACGCCTCCGGTCCGAACGGTCTGTTCTACCGCTGGGTGCCGCCGCACGGCTTCCGGCACGGCCGCGGACGGCTGCGGACGCTGGCCGACGACGCCGGGGTGCTCCAGGCGCCGAAGTGCTTCGACTCGGGCGGCCGGTTCGTCGACGATCTGTCCCGGGCCACGCGCACCGGCACGGTCTACGGCGTGGACTGGGTCGACGTGCCCGACCGGGACGCCCGGACGAAGCCGGTGCGCAAGCAGTTCGCCGACGGCGAGGTCACCCGGGGCCGCAAGCTGGAGGGCATGTGGTGGGCGGACGGCGGCGCGTACTTCGTGTGCTCCTACGCCCGGGAGGAGAGTCCGGTCGCGCACGACGGCCAGGTCTGGTTCTACGATCCGCGCCGCCGGACCCTGACCCTGAAGGTGCTGCTGGGCGTCAACCGGAACCCCGGCGAGGACGGGGCGTTCGACGGCCCGGACAACATCACCGTCTCCCCGTACGGCGGCCTGGTCATCGCCGAGGACGGCGAGGGTGTCCAGCACCTCTTCGGAGCCACGGACAGCGGGAAGACCTACCCCATCGCGCGCAACGACCTCAACATCGGCACCGCCGGGGAGCCGGAGTTCAGCGAGTTCACCGGTGTGGTGTTCTCCCCGGACGGGCGGACGCTGTTCGCCAACATCCAGGAGCCGGGGATCATGCTGGCGATCACCGGGCCGTGGCGGCGTCAGCGGTGACCACGTAGTAGTCGAGCAGCCCGGTCTCGTACGCCTCCAGGAAGCGGCGGGGCCAGAGGTACTCCAGGGGCGTCTGGGCGAGCCAGCGGTCGTAGGCCGCCCAGACGTCCTCACCGATCGAGCGCGCCGTGACGTTCCGCAGCCCGGCCGCGGCCAGGTCCTCCACGAACAGGCCGATGACGTGCGGGTGGTCCAGCCGGTCCGCGTAGCTGGGCAGCAGCCCGGGAAGCGCCCGGGCCGCGTGCCGGCTCGTGGCGAAGAACGTCGCCACCGCCAGCCGGCCGCCGGGGCGCAGCACCCGGGCGGCCTCGTCGGCGAAGCCGGGCATGTCCGGGAAGTGCTGGGCGGACTCCACGGAGTAGAGGCAGTCGACGGAGAGGTCGGGCAGCGGCATGCTCTCGGCGGCGCCGCACACATAGCGCAGCCGTGAGGGCAGTTCGGTCAGCAGGGCCGCGTTCGCGTACCGGGCCCGGTCCAGCTGCTCGGGGTGCACGTCCAGACCGCACACCTCGCCGAAGCCGAACTCGCGCAGCGCGAGGGCGGCCCCGAGCCCTATGCCGCAGCCGACGTCGACGGCGTCCAGCCCCACGGTGCGGTCGAACTCGCGCAGCACGACCCGGTAGAGCTCCTGCTCGGTGCGGAGCCGGTCCTCCCCGGTGAGGGGGCGCTCGACCGGGATGTCCCGCCAGTAGCCGAAGTTGATGAAGCCACCCGTGAAGGCGGGCACGGTACTGAGGTCGAACGGGCCGTAGATCTTGTCGACCTGTTCCGGTAGCGGCTGTCGCTGCGCCATGGGGCTTTCCTCGCTTCGTCGGGGCGTCGGAGAGCCTGCCCACGTGGTCTCACCTTGCCACGCGACGCGAGGAGTTCACGACCCGGAGCCCGGGCTTCCTACGGATCCCGAACGGGCGCCGACCGCCGTCGTACGGGGGGCACCGTGCCGTACGGAGGCGCGGGGGAGGCGAGGGCCACAGAGCCGATGCGGCCTCGGGGCCGTACGGAGCCGGGTGGGCCGGGTCACGGCGGAACGCTTGCCGTGACCCGGCCCACCCGGTTCGTGCTCCGCGGCGCCCGGCGCCTCCCGGGGAGCTACAGCGCCTGCCCGCCCGGCTTGACCATGCCCCGCACCGTGCGGGAGTCGACGTACTCACCCATCGCCGTCATCTCCCATTCGCCGGAGAACTGGCGGATCAGCTTGCACATCATCACGCCCGTCCGCGGCTCCGCACCCGTCAGGTCGAAGCGCACCAGCTCCTCGCCGGTGCCCGCGTCGAGCAGCCGGCAGTACGCCTTGGCCACCTCGGAGAACCGCTGGCCGGAGAAGGAGTTCACGGTGAAGACCAGCCCGGTGACGTTCGGCGGCAGGCCGCCGAGGTGCACGGTGATCGCCTCGTCGTCACCGCCGCCCTCGCCGGTGAGGTTGTCCCCGGAGTGCTGGATGACGCCGTTCAGGATGGCGAGCTTGCCGAAGTAGCAGGCGTCGACCTTCTTGCGGTCGGGGCCGTAGGCGATGACCGAGGCGTCCAGGTCGATGTCCTTGCCGCGGTAGGCCGGCTCCCAGCCGAGCCCCATCCGGACCGAGCTCAGCAGCGGGGCGCCGCCCTTCACCAGGGAGACGGTCTGGTTCTTCTGGAGGTTCACCCGCCCCTTGTCGAGGTTGATCTTCCCGGTGCCTGCCGCCGGCGGGGCGGGCGGAGCCGCGGCGGGCGCGGCCGGTGCGGCGGGTGCCGCCGAGGGCTGCGCCGGAGGCTGGGGGGCGGCCGCCGGAGCGGGGGGAGCGGCCGGCTCCTCGACGCTCACGCCGAAGTCCGTCGCGATGCCCGCCAGCCCGTTCGCATAGCCCTGGCCGACGGCCCGGGCCTTCCACGCTCCGGCCCGGCGGTAGACCTCCATGACCACCAGGGCGGTCTCCTCGCTCAGCCGGGGCGGGGTGAACGTGGCCAGCACGCTGCCGTCGTCGGCGCTCCGGAGGGTCGCGGTGGGTTCGGTGCCGGAGAAGGTCGTCCCGGGGGCGTCGAGGCTCGCCGTCACGACGATCTTCTCGATGTCCGCGGGGACGGAGGCGGTGTCCACGGTGACCGAGTCCGGCCCGGAACCGCCGCCCGCCCGGTGGGTCACCCCCGGGCCGTCGGGCTGGTTGTAGAAGACGAAGTCGTCGTCCGAGCGCACCTTTCCGTCCGCGGTGAGGAGCAGGCCCGACACATCGAGACGGACCGGGGCGCTGACGTCCACCACCACGCGGGGGACGGACAGCGGAATGTTCGAGCCAGGGGTCATTGCGGTCATGTCCGGGGTAACGAGCGAGACGGGTTTACGGTTCCATTACCTTCCTGCTGCCTTCCTGCCGGCTTCCTCAGCCCTCCCCGGCCGCTCCTGGCCGTCCGGCACCTTCCGCGACGGGCAGGACCCGCCGTCCGCCGACAGGGTGTACGGGCCTGCCCCTCGACGATCCGGAATCCGGGATTCTTCCGCGGGTCCCGTCAGGAGGAGTGCCCGGTTTCGGGGCGGAAGGCCGGAATTCAAGGTCCTCCAGCGAGTCGGAAAGTGCCCTTCGGCGGATCCGTGGAGGGCGTGCGTGAAGGCTTTTCGCGGCGCTTCGGTGCGGACCGGACTTTCCCGCCCGGGCTGGCTGCCACGCTTTCCCTGCCGACCCGCGACACCCCTCACATGCTCGGGTTGGCAGCGCTGACCTGCGCGATCGTCCGCTCACTTCCCGGGCCGACGGCTGCGGCAGGGGGAAAGCCTCTCCTGCCTTAAAGCTTCATTAAGCCTTAAGGCTGCTTTATGGAAGGGGGTGGCGGAGTGCCCTCGGGAGCAATTATCCGGCAGATTCGCTCGACTATTTTCCGGACGCCTTGAAACGAAGCGCGCCTCCCGCCGTATGAGAACGCGGAACGCCCAGAAAAGGAGTCAGACATGGCACACAAGAGGACCGTCAGCCGCAAGAAGAAGCTCGCTCTGGCAGTCGGCGCCTTCGCCCTCGCCGGCACCGGGGCCGGGGTCATGGCGGCGACCAGTAACGCCAGCACCGGCATGGCCTCCGGTGCGGGCGGTGCGGAGGCGAAGGGTGAGGTCGTCTGCGCGGGTTCGACGGTGACGTTGTCGGGTGAGGGCGGGGCTCCGGGTGCGACGAGTGGTGAGTTCCCGGTGGGGACGAAGCTGAAGGTGACGAACCTGGACAACGACAAGTCGACGACGGTGTCGGTGACGGGGCCGTCCGGGAGTTGCGCGCTGCTGAACAACGCGGCGTTCGAGGAGGTCCGGGAGCCGGGGAAGAACCTGATCCGCAACGCCCGGATCGAGCGCGTGGGTGAAGGCGGAGAAGGCGGAGAAGGAGGCGCAGGCGGCGGAGACGCGGGCCAGTCCGCGGAACAGCCCCCGGCGGACGGCGCGGGCGAGGGCGGCGCCGCGGACGACGCGGGTGCGGAAGCCGGTGCGGGCGGTGCGGAGGCGAAGGGTGAGGTCGTCTGCCCGGGTTCGACGGTGACGTTGTCCGGTGAGGGCGGGGCTCCGGGTGCGACGAGTGGTGAGTTCCCGGTGGGGACGAAGCTGAAGGTGACGAACCTGGACAACGACAAGTCGACGACGGTGTCGGTGACGGGGCCGTCCGGGAGTTGCGCGCTGCTGAACAACGCGGCGTTCGAGGAGGTCCGGGAGCCGGGGAAGAACCTGATCCGCAACGCCCGGATCGAGCGCGTGGGCTGAGTACCCTTCCGCCCGGCGCACCCACGCGTGCCACCGGGGTGCACAGGTACTCACTCCGCAGGTGACCGCCCGTGCACCCCGTACGCCCCGGGCGCCCACCCCGGCACGAGCCCCGCATGCCCCCGCGACCGCCTCACCCGGGCCGGAGGAAGCCGGACTCGTAGGCGGCGATCACCGCCTGGGTGCGGTCCCGTACCCCGAGCTTGGTGAGCACCCCCGCCACATGGGTCTTGGTCGTCGCGGGGCCCACCCGGAGCCGTTCGGTGATCTCGGCGTTGGACAGCCCCGACGCCATCAGCCGCAGCACCTCCGCCTCCCGGTCGGTGAGCCGGTCCAGCCAGGGCGCGCCGGGACCGCCCACCCGGGGCGCGGGCGCGTGCTCGGCGGCCAGCGCCCGTACCGCGGCCGGGAACAGCAGCGAGTCGCAGCGGGCGACCAGCCGGACCGCCTGCACGAGTTCCTCCGCCCCCGAGCGTTTGAGCAGGAAGCCGCTGGCCCCGGCCCGCAGGGCGTCGTAGACGTAGGAGTCGTTCTCGAAGGTCGTCACCACCACCACGCGCGGCGGTTCCGGCATGGTGCGGAGCAGCTGTTCGGTGGCCCGGATGCCGTCGATCTCCGGCATCCGCACGTCCATCAGCACCAGATCCGGGCGGAGTTCACGGATCAGCGGCACCGCCTCCGCGCCGGTCGCGGCCTCCCCGACGACCGTCATGTCCGGCTCGGCCTCCAGAATCGCCCGCAGGGCCGTCCGCACCAGCTGCTCGTCGTCGGCGAGCACGATCCGCAGGGGCGTCACCGGGCCCCTCCCGCCGGCAGCCGCACCGCGAGCCGCCACACCCCGTCGTCCTCCCCGGCCCGCGCGTTGCCGTGCAGCAGGGTGGCGCGCTCGGCGATGCCCTGCAGCCCGCGGCCGCCGCCCTCGTCCGGAGCGCGGTCCCGCGCGGGCACCGGATTCTCCATGATGATCGCCAACTCCTCTTTCTCCACCGCGATCCGCAGCCGCACGGGCACCTGCCCGGCGTGCCGCAGCGCGTTGCTCAGCCCCTCCTGCACGATCCGGTACGCCTCCCGGGAGACCGCGTCCGGCAGCGCGCCGAGCTCTCCCGAGACCGCGGGGTCGATGGTCACGCCCGCCGCCCGGGTGCGGAGCAGCAGCTCGTCCAGCTCCGCCAGCGTCGGCCCCAACGGCAGTGCGGCCGCCCGGTCCTCGTCGTCGTCCTGCCGCAACAGACCCAGGACGGCGTCCAGTTCCCCGACGGTCCGCCGGGCGGTCTCCTCGATGGCCGCCAGCGCCTGCCGGGCGAACGCGGGATCGGCGTCCAGCACCCGGCGCGCCGCGCTCGCCTGCAGGCTCACCGCGCTCAGCGCGTGCCCCACCGAGTCGTGCAGTTCCCGGGCCACCCGGTTGCGCTGCGCCAGCACCGTGGCCCGCTGCTCGGCGGCGGCGAGCCGGTCGGAGGGCGTGGGCCCCAGCAGCACGCGGGCGGCGCGGCCGAGGAGCTCGGCGGTCGAGACGGCGACCCCCGCCAGCCCGATCAGCAGCGCCACGCCCGAGAGCGGGGACAGGACCCCCTGCGCGGGGCCGTCGAACGCCGCGAAGCGGACCAGGCTCTGGTTGCGCAGTCGCTCCGAGAACGGCAGCAGCATGAGGCCGAACGCGAACGGCGGCACGGCGAGGCTCATCCCGCTGATGACTCCGCCCACCCCAAAGTGCAGGGTGCACCAGGCCGCGGTGCGCAGCCGCGCCCCGGTACTCCGGGCCGGCCCGCTCGCCAACTCGGTGTCCGGGATTCCGTGCAGGGCGTGCAGCAGCCCCAGCGAGAGCGGCCGGGAGAGCGGGAGGAGCGCGCTCGCGGCCACGATGGGCAGGGCCACGGCGAAGGTCGTCAGCACAACGGTGAGGGAACCGAAGAGCTCGTCCTCGCCCAGCAGCGGACCCACCAGCACCGAGGACGCCAGGTAGTACGGCATCAGCATGGCGCCGCCGAACACCAGATGGGCCCAGCGCGTCCGCGCCCGCGGCCCCAGGAGCGCGTCGGCACTCCGGAGCAGGGCGTTCACGTCGTACGGCGGCGCGCCGCGCGCCCGGCGGGGGAACGGACGGCGACGACGGACATCCCGGCGGTCATCCGGACAGCGTAGGCCAGCCTCCGCGACGGGATGAGCCGCTCGGCCGCTCCGAGGCCGGTCCGGCCCGACGGCCGGGACGCCACCGGCCGTTCCGCTCCGGGCCGCTGCCGGCGGCCGGGCGGAGCCGAGGGGGGTTTCTCTTATGCCCGTAACTCTCGCGGGGCGCCCCCCGGCCGCGCCTCGGCCCCGGTGAGGATCCCGCTCCGCCGCATGGGGGAGGCCGGGTCAGCGCCGGCGGGTGGCGACGAGCAGCCGGTCCCGGGCGGCGAACAGGGCCTCCCTGACCGTCCGTTCGTGCTCAGCGGTCAGCCGGGCCGCCGGCACCGAGCAGCTGATCGCGTCCCTGGCCGGGGTGCGGTACGGCAGCGCGGCGCCGAAGCAGCACAGCCCCAGTGTGTTCTCCTCGCGGTCCACGGCGTACCCCCGCTCGCGGACGCGGTGCAGCTCCTCGATCAGCTGCTCCCGGTCGGTGACCGTGTGCTCGGTCAGCGGGGTGAGCACCGGCGGGAGCATCGCCCGCACCTGCTCGTCGGAGCACGTCGCCAGCAGGGCGCGGCCCAGGGACGTCGAGTGCGCGGGCAGCCGGCGCCCCACCCGGGGGGAAGGCCGCAGATGGTGCCGGGACTGCCGGGTCGCGAGATGGACGACGTCGGTGCCGTCCAGCCGGGCGAGATGGACCGTTTCGCCGGTGTCCTCCGCCAGTCGGTCCAGGGCCGGGCGGGCGGCGGCCACCACGTCGTCGCCGTCCAGGTACGCGGTGCCGACCAGCAGCGCGCGGACCCCGATGCCGTACCGGTTGCCCGTCGCGTCCGTCTCCACCCAGTCCAGCTCCACCAGCGTGCGCAGCAGCATGTAGAGGCTGGACTTGGGGTAGCCCACGGCCTCCTGGACGGCGGCCAGCGGGTGCAGACCGGGGCGGCTCGCGAAGAACTCCAGCAACTCCACGGTGCGCACCGCGGACTTCACCGGAGCCCCGCCCGTCTCCGCAGCCGGCATCGGCCTTGACCCCCTCGTTGGCCAGGAATACTGTCCCCGAAGCATTCATCATCAGGAACAACGTTCAGCCTATCGAACGAACCTGTGGGCACGCGGAAGGATGCGCGGTGACAGCAGCAGTCTGGAGTGTCGACCCCAGGACCGGGAAGCAGCGGGAGCAGGTCGCCGTCGAGGCCACGCCGGAGGAGGTCGACCGGACGGTCCGCGCCGCCGACGCCGCGCGCCCGGCCCTCGCCGACCGGGCCGTCCGGGCCGCGTTCCTGCGCACCGCCGCCGACCTCCTCGACGCGGCCGGCGACTTCGTCGTCGAGGCCGCGGACGCCGAGACGGCGCTGGGGCCCGGCCGGCTCACCGGGGAACTGGCGCGGACCACCCACCAGCTGCGTGCCTTCGCCGAGGCCGTGACGGAGGGCGCGTTCCTGGACATCCTCATCGACCGCGCCGACCCGCACGCGGTCCCCGTGCCCCGCCCCGACCTGCGCCGCTACAAGGTGCCCCTCGGGGTCGTCGCCGTCTACGCGGCCAGCAACTTCCCGCTGGCGTTCTCCGTGCCGGGCGGGGACACGGCCAGCGCGCTCGCCGCGGGCTGCCCCGTCGTCGTCAAGGCGCACCCCGACCACCCCGCCACCTCCGAGCTGTGCGCCTCCGTGCTGCGCCGCGCGGCGGCGCGGCACGGGCTGCCGGAGGCGCTGGTCGGCCTGGTCCACGGCTTCGACGCCGGGGTGGAGCTGGTACGGCACCCCCGGGTGGCCGCCGCCGGGTTCACCGGCTCCGTACGGGGCGGCCGGGCTCTCTTCGACGCCGCCGCCGCACGCCCGGTGCCCATTCCCTTCCACGGCGAGCTGGGCAGCCTCAACCCCGTCGTCGTCACCGAGGCCGCGGCGGCGGAGCGGGCCGAGGAGATCGGCACCGGCCTGGCCGGGTCGATGACCCTGGGCGTCGGGCAGTTCTGCGTCAAGCCGGGCCTCGTCCTGGCCCCCGCCGGGGCGGCGGGCGACCGCCTGGTGCGCTCCCTCACCGAGGCCGTCAGCGACACCGCGGAGGGGGTCCTGCTCGACGCCCGGATGCACGAGGCCTTCGTCACCGGCGTGCGGGAACGGAGCGCGCTGCCCGGCGTCGAGAGCCCGGTGACCCCGGGGGAGAGCGGCGAGAACGCCGTCAGCGCCGGCTTCCTCACCGTCCCGGCCGCCCGGCTCGCCGCGGACGACGGCCACGATCTGCTGCTGGAGGAGTGCTTCGGCCCGGTCACCGTCGTCGTCCGGTACGCGGACGAGGCGGAGGTGTCCGCGGTCCTCGCCCGGCTCGCCGGAAACCTCACCGCCACCGTCCACCTCGGCGCGGAGGAAGCCAAGACGAACGACGGGCCGGCCGCGCGGCTGCTGGCCGAACTCACCCCGCTCGCGGGCCGGCTGCTGGTCAACGGGTGGCCCACCGGGGTGGCCGTCGCCCCGGCGCAGCACCACGGGGGCCCCTACCCGGCCACCACCTCGGTCTCCACCTCGGTCGGCGGCACCGCAGTCGAACGCTGGCTGCGGCCGGTCGTCCACCAGAACACCCCCGACGCGCTGCTGCCGCCGGAGCTCCGAGACGGAAACCCCCTCGGACTGCCCCGCCGGGTGGACGGCCGGCCGGAGAGCTGAGCGGCCGGGAACACGGGCGCGACGGAAGCCGAGCCAGCCGGGAGACCGGTCGGCCCGGAACGCCGAGCGGGTCGGGAGGCTGTGCCCTGCGCCCCTCCCGGCCAGCCCGCACGGCCCGCCCGGGAGCGCACACCGCGCCGGGAACCCCCGGTGCCCTCCCGCCGTCCTGACGATCATGACGGGAACACCCCTGCGGATCCGGCCCGCGACTCCGGGCGATGCCGACGCCGTCGCCGGCCTGCACCGGCGCGCCCGCGCGACGTACTACCGGGGCCACGTCCCCGACGCGGAGCTGGACGGCCCGGCGGAGGTGCTGCGGTGGCACACCGCCTGGGGGCGGGCCATCGCGGGCGGCGAACGCACCGTGCTCTGCGCCGTACGGGACGGCCGGGTGACCGCGGTGGCATCCTTTGGGAATCCCGGCGCCGAGGAGCCGGGCACCGTCCTGCTGTACCAGTTCCACACTGACCCCGGCCACTGGCGGCAGGGCATCGGCGGCGCACTCCACGACGCCTGCACCGCGGCCTGGCGGGAGGCGGGGGCCGGCGCCGCGCGCCTGGAGGTCTACCGGCACAACCTGCGCGCCCGCGCCTTCTACGAGCGCCACGGCTGGCAGCCCGAGCCGCCCCCCGCCCCCGGCGGCACCCATCTGCGGATGCGGCTGGAACTGCCCGATGGGCCGGGAGCAGAGACAATGGAGTGATGCCGGAGACGAGCCCCGAGAGCCCGGGACCCCGGACGACGGACCGAGCGTACGCCGAGGTCAGGGCCCGGCTGCTCGACGGCTCCTACCGGCCGGGGGAGCTGCTGCACGAGGACACCGTGGCCACCGAGCTCGGGCTGCCGGGCGAGGCCGTGCACGACGCCTTCACCCGGCTCCGGGAGGAGGGCGCCCTGCGGCTCTACCCCACCCGCGGAGCACTGGTCCTGCCCGCCACCCTGCAGGAGGCCCGGGACGTCATGGAGGCCCGGCTGCTGCTGGAGATCTTCGCCCTGGACTCCGTCGCCGCCCGGAGCCGCACCGAGCTGCGCGAACTCGGCCGGGAGCTGCTGAGCGAGATCCACGAGGTGGGCACGCCCGACGAGGCGATGGCGGTCGGCCGGGCGTTCCACACCCGGCTGGTCCGCGCGGCCGGCAACCCGGTGGTGGCCGACATGCACGTCGCCCTCTGGGACCGGACCTGGCACATCGCCGCCTCCTCCACCGTCGGTCCGGGCAACCCGGAGAACGACGCCGCCGAGCACGCCGCCATCGCCGAGGCCATGGCGATCGGCCGCGGCGGCGACGCCCGCGGCCTGCTGCACCGGCATGTCTCCGCGACCCTGCACCGCATCGGCGTCGTCGAGGAGTTCGCACTGCCCCGCCCCGCCGACCTCGGCGGATAGCGGCCGCAGGCGCGGTGCGCCAGGCGACTTTCGGCCACCCGGCCTCGCTTTCCGCCGTGCCCCCGTCGCCCGTCCCGGACGGCCGCCGCCACCGCTCCGACCAGCAGGAAGAGCCGTCCCGTCGGGTGCCGTCGCCCCGGTGCGAAGGAACGCTGAAGGGTGCCCCGCTCGATCACTACGTGGACGTCCTCCGGCCCCCGGGAGAGGCTTGAGGCCATGGAGAACAGCCTGGGAGGCGCCCGGTTCGCGCCCGAGACGACCTATCTCAACACCGCGTCCAGCGGTCTGCTCCCCGCGCGGTCGGCCGCCGTGCTGCGGCAGGCGGTCGACGACGCCGTCACCGGCAGGCCCACCTCGAGTCTCGGGACCGAGCCCGTGGAGCGGACCCGGGAGGCCTTCGCCGACCTGGCCGGGGTGCCCGCCGACCGGGTGTCGGCGGCGGCCTCGGTCTCGGTGCACACCGGGCTGATCGCCGCGTCGCTGCCCGCCGGGGCCGAAGTCCTCGTCGCGGACGGCGACTTCAGCTCGCTGGTCGCCCCGTTCGCCGCGCGGGCGGACCTGAAGCTTCGGAGTGTGCCGCTGGAGAGCCTGGCCGACGCGGTCCGCCCCGGCACCGCCCTGGTCGCCGTCAGCTCGGTCCAGTCCGCCGACGGCCGGATCGCCGACCTGACGGCGGTACGCGAGGCCGCCGCCGCCCACGGGGCCCGGACCCTGGTCGACGCCACGCAGTCCGTGGGCTGGCTGCCGTTCCGCGCCGACGACTTCGACTACACGGTGTGCGGGGCGTTCAAGTGGCTGCTCTGCCCGCGCGGGGTGTCGTTCCTCGTCGTACCGGCGGCCTGTGACGCCCTGCCGCCGCTCTACGCCTCCTGGCCGGCCGCCGAGGACCCGCGGGGCAGCATCTACGGACCGGTGCGGCTGGCCCGCTCGGCCAGCCGTTACGACCAGAGCTACGGCCTGCTGCCGTACCTGGCGGCCCAGCACTCGATCCCGGTGATCCGGGAGGTGGGCGGTCCCGCGGCCGTCGGCGCGCACAACACGGCCCTCGCGGAGCGGTTCCGGGCCGGTCTGGCGCGGCTGGGCCGGGAGCCGGTGCCGGCCCCGGGCTCGGCCATCGTCTCCGTCCCCGGGCTCGGCCGTGCCGAGGACGCGCTGCTCGCCGCCGGCGTGCAGATCTCCGCCCGGGCGGGGAACCTGCGGGTGTCCTTCCACCTCCACAACACGGCCGCCGACGTGGACCGGGTGCTGGACGTGCTCTCCGGGCTCCCCGGGAGTCCCTGACCCGTCGGCCCCGGGGGCGGGCCGGCCCGGAGGCCCACGGGGAGCGGACATACGAGAGCCCCGCCCGGCAACGCACCGAGCCGGGCGGGGCTCTCGTGATCCTGCGGAAGCGCTGCGTCCGGTGGAAGCGGCGCATTTCGCTACGGCGCGGACGTCACCGCACCGGCGTGAAGTCCCGCGCTCCGATGAAGTCCGGGCGCCGGACCGGGGCCGCGAACGGCTCCACGGCCTCGTTCTCCACGCTGTTGAAGACGATGAAGACGTTGCTGCGCGCGAAGGGCGTGATGTTGTCGCCCGAGCCGTGCATGCAGTTGCAGTCGAACCAGGTCGCCGAACCGGCCGCACCGGTGAACAGCTTGATGCCGTGCTGGTCGGCGAACTTCGTGAGCGCCTCGTCCGACGGGGTGCCCGCGTCCTGCATCTGCAGCGACTTCTTGTAGTTGTCCTTCGGCGTTGCCCCCGCGCAGCCGAGGAAGGTCCGGTGCGAGCCCGGCATGATCATCAAGCCGCCGTTGGTGTCGTAGTTCTCGGTCAGCGCGATCGAGACGGACACCGTCCGCATGTTCGGCAGGCCGTCCTCGGCGTGCCAGGTCTCGAAGTCCGAGTGCCAGTAGAACCCCGTGGCCCCGAAACCGGGCTTGACGTTGATCCGGCTCTGGTGGACGTACACGTCCGAGCCGAGGATCTGCCGGGCGCGCTCCACCACGCGCGGGTCACGCACCAGGCCCGCGAACACCTCGCTGATCTTGTGCACCTCGAAGACCGTCCGGACGTCCTGCGACCTCGGCTCGACGATGGAGCGCTCGTCGGCCCGGATGCCCGGGTCGGTGGTCAGCCGGTCGAGCTCGGCACGGTACTTCGCCACCTCGTCCGGAGTGATCAGCTGGTCCACCGTCAGGAAACCGTCGCGATCGAAGTCGCGCAGGTCGGACGGCTGGACCGGGCCGGGAGCCCCCGGCTCGGACCATACGACCGGGTCCAGTCGCGGAGTGCTCACCTCGGTGGCTCCGCGCGTCGGGTAGAGATCGGCCGTTCGCTCGGGTGCGGTGGTCATGGTGGTGCTCCCTCTCCTCTCGTACGTCCCTGCTCTTTCCTTTCCTGCGTGGGGAAGCTCAGTTCTCGGCAGGCTCGGTGAGCAGCGGGTACACACCGTTCTCGTCGTGGTCCTCCCGGCCGGTGACCGGCGGGTTGAACACGCAGACGCAGCGGAAGTCGGTCTTCGGGCGCATGGTGTGACGCTCGTGGCCGTCCAGGAGGTACATCGTTCCCGGAGTGATCCAGTGCGTCTCACCGGTCTCGTCGTTGGTCAGCTCGGCCTCGCCCTCGACGCAGAGCACGGCCTCGATGTGGTTGGCGTACCACATCGACGTCTCGGTGCCGGCGTAGAGCGTGGTCTCGTGCAGCGAGAAGCCCACACGCTCCTTGGCCAGGACGATGCGCTTGCTCTCCCAGGTGCCCGACGCGGCCTTCACGTGGCGGTCGGTGCCCTCGATGTCCTTGAACGAACGGACGATCACGGTGATGGTGCCTTTCTGTTCTACGGTCGGCGGTACGGGGGATGAGGTCAACCCGTGGGGCCGGGGGCGGCCCGACGGCCGCCCCCGGAAACAGCCGTCAGGCCGTCTCGCGCACCGCCCGGGCGAGAATGCGCAGACCCTCGTCCAGCTCCTCCGGGGTCACGGTGAGCGGCGGCAGCAGCTTCACGACCTCGCTCTGCGGACCCGAGGTCTCGATCAGCAGACCCAGCTCGAAGGCGCGGGCGGCGACCTTGTTCGCCCGGTCCTTGTCGGCGAACTCCAGGCCCCAGGCGAGGCCACGGCCGCGGGCGCTGCCGCCCAGCCGCGGGTGCTCCTCGACGATCGCGTTGAGGGCCTGCTCGACCTGCTCGCCGCGGGCGATGGTCTGCTTCTCCATCTGCCCGTCCGCCCAGTAGGTATCCAGGGCGGCGGCAGACGTCACGAAAGCCGGGTTGTTGCCACGGAAGGTGCCGTTGTGCTCACCCGGCTCCCATATGTCCAGCTCGGGCTTGAAGAGGGTGAGCGACATCGGCAGGCCGTAGCCGCTGATGGACTTCGACAGGGTGACGATGTCCGGGGTGATGCCGGCCTCCTCGAAGGAGAAGAAGGCACCGGTACGGCCGCAGCCCATCTGGATGTCGTCGACGATCAGCAGCATGTCGCGGCGCTTGCAGAGGTCCGCGAGGGCACGCAGCCACTCGGCGCGGGCGACGTTGATGCCGCCCTCGCCCTGGATCGTCTCGACGATCACGGCGGCGGGCTGGTTCAGGCCGGAGCCCTGGTCCTCGAGCAGCCGCTCGAACCACAGGAAGTCCGGAACCCGGCCCTCGAAGTAGTTGTCGAAGGGCATCGGCGTGCCGTGGACGAGCGGGATGCCCGCACCGGCGCGCTTCATCGAGTTGCCGGTGACGGCCAGCGCGCCCAGCGACATGCCGTGGAAGGCGTTGGTGAAGCTGACGATCGACTCGCGGCCCTTGACCTTACGGGCGAGCTTCAGCGCCGCCTCGACGGCGTTGGCGCCTGTCGGGCCCGGGAACATGACCTTGTAGGGCAGGTCACGCGGGCGCAGGATCGTGTTCTGGAAGGACTCCAGGAAGGCCCGCTTGGCGGTGGTGCCCATGTCGAGACCGTGGGTGACGCCGTCGCGCTCGATGTAGTCGATCAGGGCGCGTTTCAGCACCGGGTTGTTGTGCCCGTAGTTCAGGGCGCCGGCACCGGCGAAGAAGTCGAGGTACGTATGGCCGTCCTCGTCGTACATGTAGCTGCCCTGAGCCCGGTCGAACACGGCGGGCCAGCTGCGGCAGTAACTGCGCACCTCCGACTCCAGGGTCTCGAAGACGCTCAGGGCGGGCGGGGTGATGGTCACAGCGAGCTCCAGGGAGAGTGGCGTGAGGAAGGGAGGAAAGTCTTGGGGGCGGGCTTCAGCGTGGGGGCGCCGGTGCCGCGAGGGGACCGATCCGGTACAGCACCTCGGGCTCGTGCCCGCCGTCGGGGAACAGGCCGCCGTCGAACAGGACCTCTCGCTCCACCGCGGCTCCGTGCCGCTCGGCGAACGAGCTGAACAGCCGGTTCGAGGGTGCGTTGTCGGGGGTGATGGTGGTTTCGACGCTGCGGACGCCGAGTCCGCCGGCGACCCGGAGGGTCAGTCCGTCCAGGAGCGCCGCGGCCAGGCCGCGTCCGCGCTGCGCGTGGTCGACGGCGACCTGCCAGACGACCAGGGTCTGTGGGCGCTCCGGGCGGATGTAGCCGGTGATGAAGCCGACCGGCTCGCCGCCCCCGTCGCGCGCCACCACGGAGGTGGCGGCGAAGTCACGGCACCACAGGAGGTAGCTGTACGAGGAGTTGAGGTCGAGCACCTTGGAGTCGCGGGCAATGCGCCATATCGCGGCTCCGTCCTCGACTCGCGGGGTGTCGAGTTCGAGGCCCTCGGGCATTTCGAGGAATTCGGTGTCGACACCTGCAAGGGCTGCTTGTGCGGCGGTCATGCAAATTAAATTTACCCAGGGCAAATCGAAATCGCATCTCGGACAGGGGTTACGGAAGTGGGGGTCCATGTGATATCGCGCGTGGACGCGCGGGCGTGCGGACGCTCTGCGGATAGGGCCGTTTTGCCCGGTAATTCCGGGGCGAAGCGGACCTGCTGTGGAGTCCGTCACATGTGCGTAACGCCGATGAGACCCATCTGAATTGCGTCACCGACCGACAGAAACTGGGGCGTTTGAAGGCCGGGATGGAGGGAAGAAGCAGATGGAAAGCTATACGGATGAGTAATTGGGAATTCGCCCGCAAAGGATATGTCGAATCGCTGGCCCCGCAATAGTGGAAGGCGGGGGCAGTATTCGCGTGACCGGTGCGCCCTGTGTCCGGGGGGCTCGTACAGTGCGTCCCATGAGCGAGAGTGCTGTGCTGCACATCAGGGGACGGGTGCTGGTCGGGCCGGAAGAGGTCCGGGACGAGCTGTGGGTGGTGGACGGCAGAGTCACCTACCGGCGGCCGGCGGCCGCACACGATGTGACCACCGTAACCGGCTGGGCGCTGCCCGGCCTGGTGGACGCCCACTGCCATGTCGGGCTGGACGCCCACGGCCCGGTCGACGAGTCGACCAGCGAGAAGCAGGCACTGACCGACCGCGACGCCGGGGCGCTGCTCCTCAGGGACGCCGGCTCCCCCTCCGACACCCGCTGGATCGACGACCGCGAGGACCTGCCGCGCATCATCCGCGCGGGGCGTCACATCGCGCGCACCAAGCGTTACATCCGCAACTACGCGCATGAGATCGAGCCCGAGGACCTGGTCGCCTACGTCGCGCAGGAGGCCCGGCGCGGTGACGGCTGGGTCAAGCTCGTCGGGGACTGGATCGACCGCGAGACCGGCGATCTGGGCGTCTGCTGGCCGCGCGGCGCCGTGGAGGCCGCGATCGCCGAGGCGCACCGGCTGGGCGCCCGGGTCACCGCCCACTGCTTCGCCGAGGAGACGCTGGCGCCGCTGGTCGAGGCGGGCATCGACTGCATCGAGCACGCGACGGGGCTCACCGAGGAGACCATCCCGCTGTTCGCCGAACGCGGCGTCGCCATCGTGCCCACCCTGGTCAACATCGCCACCTTCCCCAAGCTCGCCGACGGCGGCCAGGCGAAGTTCCCGCGCTGGTCGGACCATATGCGGCGGCTCCACGCCCGCCGCTACGACACGGTGCGCTCCGCCTACGACGCGGGCATCCCGGTGTACGTCGGCACGGACGCGGGCGGCTCGCTCGCGCACGGTCTGGTCGGGGCGGAGGTCGCCGAACTGGTCCGTGCGGGCATCCCGCCCCTCGCGGCGCTCTCCGCGACCACCTGGGGCGCGCGGGAGTGGCTGGGCAGGCCGGGGCTCACCGAGGGCGCACCGGCCGACCTCGTGGTCTACGAGGATGATCCCCGGGCGGACGTCCGGGTGCTGACCGCGCCGCGGCGGGTGGTGCTGCGGGGGCGGGTGATCGGCTGAGCCCGGGGGAGGGGCGCCGGCGACGCGTGGCCACCGGCGGCGACCGAGGGTGACCGGGCCGGGGCGCCGGCCGGGGCCCGGAGCCGAGTGCGGCGGGCGCGGGGGTGACGTGACCCGAGGGCGCACCACCGGGCCGGGTGTCGAGGTCACGGCCGTGATCGGCGGACTGCGAGCCGGGCGGCGTATTCGAATGTGATGGCGGAAACCACCCGTTGGGATGAACTCACGGCTGGTTGACCACTGTTCACGCTCAGTACGTAAGTATGTCCGGGTCGTGGTCGTCGGCGCCCCCGATGTCCCCTGGGCGGCGCCGACGGCCCCATGTCTCCTTGGGGGTTTCCACCGTGAACAGCTCTGCCTTCGGCATGCCCGCGCGCCGCGCCGCCGCCATGCTGACCGCCACCGCCCTGGCCGCCGGTCCCGCGGCCGTCCTGGGCGCGGCGCCCGCCCACGCCACCGGTGGCGGCGGTGGGAAGGCCGGGGCCGTCGTGCTCCGCACCGGCCTCGATGTCCGTCTGCTCAACGATTCCGTGCACGTCCCGCTGAACGCGGCCCTGAACGAGGTGCAGGCCCCCGCGGACGCCGACCGGACCGCGCTGGCGGTGCGGCTGGACGGCGTCGGCCGCGGCCGCCCGGTCAGCGTGCTGCGCGCCGACGCGGCCACCGCTCGCGCCACGGCCGACGCCCGCCGGGCCAAGGGCTACGCCAACCTCGTCCGGGCCCGGGTCCACGTCCCCGGTCTGCCGCTGCTGTCGCTGATCGAGGTCGAGCAGGTCACGTCGAAGGCGGTGTGCATGGCCGGTCACCGGCCGGAGGCCGTGTCGAACGTGCTGGGCACGGTGCGGGTGCTCGGCAGGAAGGTCACGCTCAGCTCCGGCGGCACGACCCGGGTGCGGGTGCCGCAGGTGGGGGAGGTGCGGCTCGATCTGTCACGGACCGCCACCACCTCGCGGACGGCGGCGGCCACCGCGCTCGCGCTCCGGGTCTCGGTCGATCCGCTCAAGCTGAACGTCGCGAAGGTCCAGGGCCGGGTCACGCTGGCCGAGGCCACTTGCCGGAGCCCGCACGCCGGGGGCAGCCAGGGGCCGGGGAGGCCCGGGGAGCGGCCGGACCACGAGAAGCCGGGGGCGGAGAAGCCGGGCGCGGAGCGGCCCGGGCAGGAGGAACCGGGCGCCGGGCAGCCGGGCGGCGCGGAGAAGCCCGGCGGGGGCGAGCCGGGAGCCGGGAAGCCGGGCGGTGGAGGGAAGCCCGCGCAGGGCAGCACCGATGGCCCGCGGCTCAGCACGCAGACGGGGTCCGGCACGGAACGGGCGGACGCGGGTGACCGGCCGGCCGGCGGGAACCTCGCGCAGACCGGTGGCAGCTCCACCACCCCGTATCTGGCCGGGGGCGCCGCCCTGCTGGTCGTGGCGGGCGGCGGAGCGCTCGTCCTCGCCCGGCGCCGCCGCCGGGGCTGACCCGCTGCCGCTGGACCTGACCCCGCCGCCGGGGCCGACCGACCCCGTAGGGCGGGGCGGCGCCACGTCGCCGGGATCCGCCCCGGCGGCGCCGGCCCCCCCGGTGACCTCCCTCGTCAGCCGTCCGCGAGGGCCTTCGCCAGGGCCTCCGTGAAGCGGTCCGTCGTCGGCCGGTCGCGCACCGCGATCCGCAGCCAGTCCGGCCCCAGGCCCGGGAAGGTGTCACCGCGGCGGACCGCGAACCCCTGGTCCCGCAACCGGTCCCGCACGGCGGCGGCTCCGGCCAGCCGGACCAGCACGAACGGTCCCGCGGGCGGCGCGCCCACCTCCACCCCGTCGACCTCGGCCAGCCGGCCCAGCAGATGGGCGCGGTCCGAGGCGATGCGGTGGGCCGCGTGGGCGGCCTCGGCGAGGGCCTGCGGCTCACTGCACGCCACCGCCGCCGCCAGGGCCGGTCCGGAGACCGGCCAGAGCGGCTGGGCGCGCTCCAGCGCGGCGATCAGCTCCGGCGCGGCGAGCACGTACCCGATGCGCAGCCCCGCCAGGCCCCAGGTCTTGGTGAGGCTGCGCAGGACCACCAGCCCCGGCAGGTCGGTGCGCCCGGCGAGCGACTCGCCCTCGCCGGGCACGGCGTCCATGAAGGCCTCGTCGACCACGAGCACCCGCCCGGGGCGCGCCAGCCGGGCGAGCGCGTCGGCCGGGTGCAGCACGGAGGTGGGGTTGGTCGGGTTGCCCACCACGACCAGGTCGGCGTCGTCCGGAACCGCCTCCGCGGCCAGCCCGAACCCCGCCCCGGCCGCCAGCAGCACCCGCTCGACCTCGTGCCCGGCGTCCCGCAGCGCGGCCTCCGGCTCGGTGAACTGGGGGTGCACCACCACCGGGCGGCGCGCCGGGAAGGCCCGCGCCAGCAGCACGAACGCCTCGGCGGCGCCCGCCGTCAGCAGCACCCGGTCCTCGTCCAGCCCGTGACGCCGGGCCACGGCGGCGCGGGCCGGCCGCCCGTCCGGGTACGCGGCCAGGTCGTCCAGGGACGCGGCGATCCGCTCCTTGAGCCAGGCCGGGGGCGTGCCCGCCCGGACGTTCACCGCGAGATCGGTCAGACCGGCGCCGCCGCCGCGCACCTCCGCGTCCCCGTGGTGGCGCAGATCGACGGCGGACTCCGCCGGCTCGGGAGAGGTCGGCACGGTCACCGTCCCGTGCGGTGGTCGCGGGGTTCCTCGCCGGCGGGCGCGCCGGCCCGGTCGTGCTGTCGCGGAACGGTCCCCGGGGCCCCGGCCCATGGCTCCGCCGGCCGGGCGCAGGAGTCGCAGAGCTGCTCCGGGCCGTCGCCGACGGCCTCCCGGTACCGCTCCAGGACCAGATCGGCCAACTCCTCGGCCGGTCCTATGACATCGGCGGAGATCACCTCCACCTCGGGGTGCGCCGAGGCCCAGCCCTCGGACTGCTGCCACGCCCGGTCCGGGAGTGCGCCGGCGAAGAGGAAGTACGGCAGGACCACGATCCGTTGCGCGCCGAGCCGGAGGCAGCGGTCGAGGCCGGACGGCACATCGGGCGCCGCGAGCGAGACGAAGGCCGTCTCCACGCCGGCGAAGCCCCGGCCCTCCCAGAGCAGCCGGGCCGCCAGGTGCACCTCGGCGTTGCCGGCCGGGTCGGTGGAACCGGCGCCCACCAGCAGCACGGTGGTGCGCGCCCGGTCGGAGGGCGACCGGGCGGCCTCGCCCAGCGCCTCGTCGAGCCGGCGGTCCAGCGCCCGCAACAGCAGGGGGTGCGGGCCGAGCGCGCGGCCGTACCGGTAGGCGATGCCGGGGTGCCGCCGCGTCTCGTCGGCCAGCGCGTCGGTCACGCCGTCGGCGGCGCGCCCGGAGCCGACGAGCGTGAGGGGCACGGCCGCGCACCGGGTCACTCCCCGCTCGGCGAGCCCGGCCACGGCGTCCGCCAGCGGCAACGCGGGTTGGCACGCCGGGTTCTGCGGCGAGGGGTTCTGCGGCGAGGGGTTCCGCGGCGAGGGGTTCCGTGGTGAAAGGTTCCACGGTGAATGGCTTTGCGGAGAAGGGCTCTGCGGTGAGGCGGGCCGCTCCGGACCGGTGGGGGGAGCGCCGGGCCGTGGAGCCTGTTCGACGAGTCCACCCGCCACCGGCAGTCCGGGTGCGCGCCGTTCCAGCTCCTGGACGAGGGCGTGGACGGCGGCAACTCCCGCTTCGTCGCGGGTGCCGGGGCCGGCGATGAGCAGCGCGGGCGGGGTCGTCACTGTGACTCCTTGGACGTGCGGGTGGGGCCGACCGGTCCGGACGGGGCCGGACCGGCAAGGAGAAGCGGGTGGGGAACCGCCGCGACGCCGGCCGGACCGCTCTTCTCCCCTAAGTTAATGACTCCGGTGCCGCGCTGTCTGCGCAGGGCAGCCCTTCTCTCCACCGAACTGTCCGTTCCGACCGGCGTTTCCCCGGTTGCTCCGGCCGTCGCTGCTCCTGCCCGGACCCCTGGTACCGCCGCTCCGGGTGGCTCTCCTGCCGCAGCCGCTCCCGGCGCCGCGTCGTGTCCGCCGTCCCGGCGCCGGGCCACGGCCGCGGTGACCATCGCCGGGCGGCCTTCGGGCACTGACTTCCGCTTGGGCACGACGAGTTCGGCCCCCGGCCCGGCGGCCAGCAGCGCGGCTGCCTCGGCGACCCCGGGCGCACCGACGGAGGCGCGGGACGCTTCGGACGGGTGCGGCACCTCCACGGCGGCCAACGCGTCGGCCGGATAGGCCCGCAGCGGCACGCCGAGCCGTTCGGCGGCACCGAGGAGCCCGGCCTCGTCCGCCTTGGCGCGGACGGTCGCGAGTTCGGCGACCTCGCTCTCCGCGAGCCCGGCGGTGGCGAGGACGTCCCGGATCAGCCCGAGGGCTTCGGCGCACGGCGCGCCCCGGCGCGCCCCGACCCCGACGACGAGGGACGGGAGCCGGCGCGGGACGCCGGTCTCGGAGCCGGCCACCGCACGAGTCCCGCCGGGCCTGCCGGTCCCGCCGGGCCTGCCGGGCCTGCCGGTTCGTCCGGTCCCGCCGTCCCGTCCCCCACCGGGTCCCCCGGCCGCCTCCGTCCCGGTGTGCTCGGAGGTCAACGGATCCCGGCCGGTGGGGCGGACGCCGGCGCCGTCCGGCCGTCCGAGGTGTTCCGGACGCGCGCATCCGCGCACTGCTCGACGAACCGCCGGGCCACCCCCGGCGCGGCGGCCCAGTGCACATGGACGTACGAGGCGTGCACCCCGCCGTGGACGAATCCCTCCAGCCGGCGCTGCGGGTGCACCAGCCCCCATGCGGCCGTCGGCCCGGCCCCCGGCTCCAGCACCGTGCGGTGGAACTCGTGCCCGCGCAGCCGGGCTCCCGCGGGAGCCAGCACGTTGTCCGAGACCGCCACCGCCTCCCGGTAGCCGAGGGTCAGCCGCTGCGACATCCGTGCCTCCGCGTCCAGCACCCCGCACATCGGGCTGCCGTCCAGCGACCGGCACAGATACAGCAGGCCGGCGCACTCCGCCGCCACCGGCGCCCCCGACGCCGCCAGCCGGGCCACGGCCCTGCGCAGCGGCTCGTTCGCCGAGAGCTCGGGCGCGTACATCTCCGGGAAGCCGCCACCGATCACCAGGCCCGAGGCGTTCTCCGGGAGCTCTTCGTCCCGCAGGGGATCGAAGGTCACCACCTCCGCCCCGGCCGCCGTGAGCAGCTCCGTGTGCTCCGCATAGGAGAAGGTGAACGCGGAGCCGCCCGCGACGGCGACCACCGGCCTGCCGGTCCCAGGGCCGCCCACCGCACGCGGCGGCGCGGGGGAGCGGAGGGAGTCCGGGGCCGCATCCGTGCCGCCCGCCCCGCCGGTCTCCGCGCCCGGCTCCGGCGAGGTGCCCCCGCCGGTCCACGCGGGGGACCACAGCCCGTCCTCCGCGAGCGCTTCCGCGGGATCCCAGGCCACGCCCGGCAGCGCGGGAGCGGTGCGGGCCAGCGCGAGCAGCGCCTCCAGGTCGCACCCCGCGCGGATGTGCGCCGCCATGGCCGCGACGGCCTCCACGGCGTCCTCCCGCCGCTCGGCGACCGGCACCAGGCCCAGATGCCGGGACGGGGTGCCCACGCCGTCCGTACGCCGCAGGGCGCCCAGCACCGGCACACCCGAACCGCCCAGTGCCTCCCGCAGCAGCTCCTCGTGCCGGTCCGAGCCGACCTTGTTCAGGATCACCCCGCCGACCCGTACCTCCGGGTCCCAGGAGGCGAAGCCGTGCACCAGCGCCGCCACCGAACGGGACTGGGACGAGGCGTCCACCACCAGCACCACCGGCGCCTTCAGCAGCTTGGCCACATGCGCCGTCGACGCCAGCTCGCCCTGCAGGGCGGCGCCGTCGTAGAGCCCCATCACTCCCTCGACCAGGGCCAGATCGGCCCCTGCCGCGCCGTGCAGGAACAGCGGCGCGATCCGCTCCGGGCCGCACAGATACGCGTCCAGGTTGCGGCCCGGCCGGCCCGTCGCCAGCGCGTGGTAGCCCGGATCGATGTAGTCCGGGCCGACCTTGTGCGGCGACACCGTCAGGCCGCGCTCGGCGAACGCGGCCATCAGGCCCGTCGCCACCGTCGTCTTGCCGCTGCCGGAGGCCGGCGCCGCTATGACCAGCCGGGGGACGGGCGAGCCGGCCGAGGACATCACCACTCGATGCCCCTCTGGCCCTTCTGCCCCGCGTCCATCGGGTGCTTGACCTTCGACATGTCGGTGACCAGGTCGGCGAAGTCGACCAGCCGCTGCGGTGCGTTACGCCCCGTGATGACGACGTGCTGGGTGCCCGGGCGGTCCCGCAGCACCGACACCACCTCGTCGGGATCCACCCAGCCCCAGTGCATCGGGTACGCGAACTCGTCCAGCACGTACAGCCGGTATGCCTCCGCCGCCAGATCGCGCTTGACCTGCTCCCAGCCCTCCTTCGCGGCCTCCTCGCTCGACTCGATGTCGCGCTGGACCCACGACCAGCCCTCGCCCATCTTGTGCCATGCGACCGTCCCCCCTTCGCCGGAGTCACCGAGCACCCGCAGCGCCCGCTCCTCGCCGACCCGCCACTTCGCGGACTTCACGAACTGGAATACACCGACCGGCCAGTTCTGGTTCCACGCCCGCAGCGCCATCCCGAACGCGGCGGTCGACTTCCCCTTGCCGACGCCCGTGTGCACCATCACCAGCGGCCGGTTCCGGCGCTGGCGGGTCGTCAGCCCGTCCTGGGGTACGACACTCGGCTTGCCCTGCGGCATTACGCAGCCCTCCCTGTCCTCGGCAGTCCGGGCGATCCCGGCGTTCCCTGTACATCGCGGACCAGCGACGCCACGCTCTCCGCCCGCAGTTCGTCCAGCGTCACGGCGGTGCCGCCCAGATCGCGGGCGAGCCCGCCCGCCAGTCCCAG
Organism: Streptomyces sp. bgisy100; assembly: GCF_057709105.1. Taxonomy (NCBI): domain Bacteria; kingdom Bacillati; phylum Actinomycetota; class Actinomycetes; order Kitasatosporales; family Streptomycetaceae; genus Streptomyces; species Streptomyces sp. bgisy100. Next base: position 20,423 of record NZ_JBYITE010000010.1, on the reverse strand, counting down.
CCGCACCGGCCCGGACTCGCAGTCCACCACCACCGACGCCGTGCCCTCCGCGGCCAGCAGCCGCGCGGCCCGGGAAGCGAGCGCCAGCGGCTCCTCCCGGCCGCCGGCGCCGACTCCGGCGCCGACTCCGGACCCGCTCCGGCGCCCCGCACCGGGACCGGTGGCCCGGCCGTCCGTCACCACGACCAGCAGCGGCCGCCGCGAGGGGTCCCGCAGCCGTTCCACCCGCAGCACCTCACGGGCCCGCAGCAGCCCCGCGGCCAGCGGCGTACGCCCCCCGGTCGGCAGGGACTCCAGCCGGGCCGCGCCCGCCTCCACCGACGAGGTCGGCGGCAGCGCCAGCTCGGCGTCCTTGCCCCGGAAGGTCACCAGACCCACCTTGTCGCGCCGTTGGTAGGCGTCGAGCAGCAGCGACAGCACCGCGCCCTTGACCGCGCCCATCCGCTGCCGCGCCGCCATCGACCCGGAGGCGTCCACCACGAACAGCACGAGATTGCCCTCGCGGCCCTCGCGCACCGACTGCCGCAGGTCGTCGCGGCGGACCACCAGCCCCGGCCCGCGACGGCCGCGCGCATGCTGGTGCGGGGCCGCCGCCTGCACGGTCGCCGCCAGATGCAGCTTGGTGAGTGCGCCCCGGGGCCGTACGGCACCCGTCGTGCGCCCGTGCGCCGTACGCGCCCGCGAGCGCCGCCCGGCCGCGCCCTCGCCCAGCCCGGGCACGCTCAGCATCCTCGTCCGGAACGGCTCCGCCGCCCCGACCGCGCGCTGTTCAGCCGCGGCCCCCGCGCCCGGGGCGCCGTCCGGCCCGGACTCCTCCCCGGACGTCTCGGGCTCGGCCTGCGAAGCCTCCGACGACGGCTCCGGGTGCCCCTCCGGCTCCTGCTGTGACGCCGACGGAGCGGGCGCGTCCGCCTCGGTCGGAGCGGGCGCCTCGTCCTCCGGCCGCTCCCCGGACGGCTCCGCGTCCTGCGGACCGCTCGACTCCGGCCCGTCCGAGGGCGATTCGCCGCCCCCGCCGCCGTCCGGGCCCGGATCGGGATCGTCGTCCCCGAACTCGTCCAGGGTGCGGTCCAGCTTCTCCTCGTCCAGCCCCGGCGCGTCGAACGGGTTGCGCCGCCGCCGGTGCGGCAGCGCCAGCAGCGCGGCCTGCCGGACGTCCTCCTTACGGACGTCCGTACGCCCGGCCCACGCCGCGAGCGCGGTGGCCGTCCGCGCCGTCACGATGTCCGCGCGCATCCCGTCGACCTCGAACGCCGCGCACACCGCCGCGATCCGGCGCAGCGCGCCGTCCCCGAGCCGCACCGACGGCAGCAGCGCCCGCGCGGCGGCGATCCGCTCCCGCAGCTGCTGTTCCTCGGCCGCCCAGCGCTCCGCGAAGCCCGCCGGGTCCTCGTCGTACGCCAGCCGCCGACGGACGACCTCCACCCGCTGGTCCGGCTCCCGCGAGGCCGCCACCTCCACGGTCAGCCCGAACCGGTCGAGCAACTGCGGCCGCAGCTCGCCCTCTTCCGGGTTCATGGTGCCGACCAGCAGGAACCGGGCCGCGTGCCGCACGGAGACGCCCTCGCGCTCCACGTACGAGGCGCCCATCGCCGCCGCGTCCAGCAGCAGGTCCACCAGATGGTCGTGGAGGAGGTTGACCTCGTCCACGTACAGCACCCCGCGGTGCGCGTCCGCCAGCAGGCCCGGCTCGAAGGCCTTCCGGCCCTCCGACAGGGCCCGTTCGATGTCCAGGGCGCCGACGAGCCGGTCCTCCGAGGCACCCACCGGGAGTTCGACCATCCGGGCCGGCCGGGAGACACCCGCCGCCGGCCCGTGCGGCCCGTCCGGGCAGGACCCGTCGGGAGCCGCCGGATCGCAGGAGAACCGGCAGCCCGGCACCACGTCCACCGCCGGCATCAGGGCGGCGAGCGCCCGCACGGCGGTCGACTTCGCCGTGCCCTTCTCACCGCGCACCAGCACCCCGCCGACCGCCGGGGAGACCGCGTTGAGCAGCAGCCCCAGCCGCAGGTCGTCCATGCCGACGATCGCCGTGAACGGATAGCTGGGCACCGCGGGGGCGCCGGCCGCGCCGCCGCCCCCGGTCGCCGCGTCCGGTTCCGCGGCCGAAGCCGTCGTGGTCGTCATACGTCATCCTCCAGGTCACCCTCGAGCTGCGGGCAGGTCGCGCGGAGCCGCTCATGGGCCCGCGGTTCCGCCGCTGTCGTCCGGCCCGTCGTCCACCGGCCCCTGATGGACCGGCTCCCGGTCCACCGTTCACTGATCCGTCGTCCGGCCGTTCCCCGGCATCTCTCCCGCCGGCCCGTCATCCCCTGCCGGCCCGTCACGGCGCCCCCGGAGCGACGAAGGGAAGCCCCGGCGGGGGCCCCGACTCGATCAGCCGCAGCAGTGCGTCCGTGTCGGCGTGCTCCTCGATCAGGTCGCCGAGCCGGTCCAGCTGCTCCTCGCGGAGCGCCGCGAAGCAGGTGTCCGGCGCCGGGACGAAGCGCCGCCCGGCCGCCCGCGCGACCCGGCTCAGGAACGCCCGCCGGAACCCGTCGCTCTCCAGCGAGCCGTGCCAGTGCGTCCCCCAGACGGATCCGGTGCGGCAGCCGTCCAGGAACTCCTCGTCCGCCGGCCCGACCTCGGCCACGCCATGGTGGATCTCGTAGCCCTCGACCCATTCGCCGAGCGCCTCGCCCGCCGGCCGGGCCAGTGTCTTCTCCGGCGCGAACCGGACGCGCACGGGCAGCAGTCCCAGCCCGTCCACCGTCCCCGCCCGCGACTCGACCTCGTCCTCGATGCGTTCGCCCAGCATCTGGAAGCCGCCGCAGATGCCCAGCACCGGACGGCCCTCCGCGGCCCGCCGCGCCACCGCGTCGGCGAGGCCGCGCTCCCGCAGCCACGCCAGGGCCCGCACGGTGCCCCGGGTGCCCGGCAGGACCACCAGGTCCGCGTCGGCCAGCTCCTCCGGCCGGTCCACGAAGCGCACCACCACGCCGGGTTCGGCGGCCAGCGCGTCCACATCGGTGAAGTTCGACATCAGCGGCACCGCGGCGACCGCGACCCGCAGGACGTCCTGTCCGTGCGGCGGCGCGACGACCGACTCGCGGACCGTGCCGCGCAGCGACACCCGCAGCCCGTCCTCCTCGTCGATGCCCAGCCCGTGCGCGTACGGCAGGACGCCGAGCGTGCGCCGCCCGGTGAGCCCGTGCAGCATGTCCAGACCGGGCTCCAGCAGGGAGACGTCCCCGCGGAACTTGTTGACCAGATAGCCGGAGACCAGCGCCTGGTCCTCCCGGGCCAGCAGTGCCGTCGTACCGAAGAACGAGGCGAACACCCCGCCGCGGTCGATGTCCCCGACCACGACCACGGGCAGCCGGGCCGCCCGGGCCAGACCCATGTTCACGATGTCCGTGCGCCGCAGGTTGATCTCCGCCGGACTGCCCGCCCCTTCACAGATCACCGCGTCATACGTGCCCCGCAGCTCCTCGAGGCACTCCACCACGGTCTCCAGGAGCTGTCCGCGGTCGGTGTACCGCCGCTGCCGCCCCGGCGCGCCCGAGGCGTCCCCGAAGTAGCCCCGGGCGCTCATCTCCCCGACCGGCTTCCCCAGCAGCACCACCTGACTGCTGCGGTCGCTCCCGGGCTTGAGCAGCACCGGGTTCATCAGGGCGCTCGGCTCGACGCGGGCGGCGGCGGCCTGCATGGCCTGCGCCCGGCCGATCTCCGCGCCCTCCCGGGTGACGAACGAATTCAGCGACATGTTCTGCGCCTTGAAGGGCGCGACAGACACCCCCTTGCGGGAGAGCCACCGGCAGATCCCCGCGGTGACCACGCTCTTCCCGGCGTCGGAGGTGGTGCCGGCGACGAGCAGCCCGCCGCCTCTGTGGTGTGTGTCTCTGTGGTGCGTGTCCGGCCCGTTCATCGGCTCCCCCTTCCGGCGGCCGGGCGCCGCGGGCGGCTCCGCACCAGGCCGCCCGCGACACAGAGCGCGAGGGCCAGGACGTTGACGCGCCGGGACAGCCGGACCGCGCGTTCGATGTCCGGCACCGCCACCGGACGGTTCTCCCCGCCGAGCACCGGCCGGTGTTCGACCCGGCCGCGGTAGGCCAGGGTGCCGCCCAGGCGGACGCCGAGCGCCCCCGCGAAAGCGGACTCGACCGGTCCGGCATTGGGGCTGGGGTGTTGCCGGGCGTCCCGGCGCAGCACCCGCCAGGCGCCCCGCGGATCCGGCCCGGCGAGCACCGCCAGCGCGGCGGTGAGCCGCGAACCGGGGTAGCCCGCGACGTCGTCCAGCCGCGCCGCGGCCCAGCCGAACCGCAGATGGCGCGGCGACCGGTGGCCCACCATCGCGTCGAGGGTGTTGACCGCGCGGAAGCCGACGAGGCCGGGAACTCCGGCGACGGCTCCCCACACCAGGGCTCCCACGACCGCGTCCGAGGTGTTCTCGGCGACCGACTCGACCACGGCGCGGGCGATCTGCTGCCCGTCCAGGGCCTGCGGATCCCGGCCGCACAGATGCGGCAGCCGCTCGCGGGCGACGTCCAGGTCCCCGGCGGCCAGTGCGCCGCCCACGGCGCGCGCCTCCCGGCCCAGCGACGTCCCGCCCAGCACCGCCCAGGTGGCGGCGGCGGTCAGCCCGGCCGTGGCGGCGGGGGAGCGGCGCAGCGTGCGCGCGAGTACGGCGGAGGCCGCGGTGGCGCCTCCGGCGAGCAGGGCGGTGTGCAGCGCCCCGGCTCCGCGGTGGTCGCGCCAGAGCCGGCGCTCGAGCGCCGCGGCGGTCCGGCCGAACGCGGCGACGGGGTGACCGCGCCGCGGGTCACCGAGCACCAGGTCGGCGGCGAAGCCCAGGGCGGTGCCGAGGCCGGCCGCGCCCGCGGCGGCGAGTCCGTGTCGTCCCCTCACCGTGCGATCCGTCCCCTCCGGGCGTGATGGGCACGCATCGGATCAGCCGGCCGTCGCGCCTCGGCGGGAACATCCGGGAACGGCTCTTGGCGTACGGGAACAGCCGGGCATCGCGATCGTCCTCACTCAGGGTCCGCGCCCTGGCTCGACGTACCGGCGGTGAGAGTCTCCTGGCTTCCGGATCGGCGCGTCCCCCGGCCTTCCAGCCCGTCGCTGCGGGCCGTGACATCTCGGGTGGGGGTGCGCTCCCCGGTGACAGTGGCGGGACCGCGCCGGACTTGCACCGGCTTCCTCTCCTGCCGCCGTTGGGCCCCGGCAGTCCACCACGGGCCGCGAAGGCCCGTCAACTTGCGCTTGACCTGCGACGGGAGAGTGTGCCGCGCCCCACAGCGGACGATCGCGCCCGCCCGGGGCGCAAACGACGGTCCGCCGGGCCGGACGGCGCGGGGTGCGCTGTCCGGCCCGGCGGACCGGTTGCGGGCGGGGCCGTTCGCCCCGGCCCGTCAGGCGACGATCAGGTGGATGCCGTACGCCACGGCGGCCAGGCACAGGCCGTAGCAGACGTAGGCGCCGGTCCGGGCCAGGGAGCCGGGGGCGGTCACCGTGGCGGTGCCGTCCGGCTGGGTCCGTGTCCGGCGGGAGGTGCCGACGATGCCGAGGGTGAACAGGCCCACGAGCGCGACGGTCGCCACGAGGCTGACGCCGAAGACCTGGCCGAGAGCTGCCCAGTCGATGTTCATGACGGTGGGTTCCTTACCTAGACCGTGACCTTGGCGGCGGACTGGCCGGCCGGCGCGCTCTGCGGGGCCTTGCCCTGCGCGGCGACGCCGGCGACCGGGGCGCCGGTGGCGGCGTCGGACGCCTCACCGGAGGCCGCGGAGCCGACCGGCGGCGGGGAGACCGTGCGGAGGGCGGCGGTGACGACGCCCGGCGGCTCGGTGGCCCCGGTCTCGTTGACGTTGGTGTGGTCCACCGGCTTGCGGCGGGAGAGCGCCCAGATCGCGCCGCAGGCGACGAGCGCGAGGACGGCGACGGCGGCGACGCCCCAGGTGCCCTGGCCGGCGAGGAGCGCCGCGGCCGCCGCGACGAGACCGGCGGCCGGAAGCGTCAGCCCCCACGCGGCCACCATGCGGCCCGCGGTCGACCAGCGGACGACCCCGCCCTTGCGGCCGAGGCCGGAGCCCATGACCGAGCCGGAGCAGACCTGGGTGGTGGAGAGCGCGAAACCGAGGTGCGAGGAGGCCAGGATGACGGTCGCGGCGCCGGTCTGGGCGGCGAAGCCCTGCGGCGGCTGGATGTCGGTGAGGCCCTTGCCCATGGTGCGGATGATCCGCCAGCCGCCCAGGTAGGTGCCGAGCGCGATGGCGACACCGGCCGAGACGATGACCCACATCGGCGGGTCGGCCTGCGGGGCGAGCGCGCCGCCGGTGATCAGCGCCAGGGTGATGACACCCATGGTCTTCTGCGCGTCGTTGGTGCCGTGTGCCAGGGAGACCAGCGCGGCGGAGGCGATCTGCCCGGCGCGGTAGCCCTTGGCGGTCTCCTGCTCGTCCTGGTTCCGGGCCAGCCGGTAGGTGAGCCGGGTCGCGGCCATCGCGGCGACGCCGGCCACGAGCGGCGCGGCGACGGCGGGGATCAGGACCTTCATGACGACCGCGTCGGCGTTGACGGCGCCGAAGCCGACGGACGCCACGGTCGCGCCGATCAGACCGCCGAACAGAGCGTGCGACGAGCTGGAGGGGAGCCCCGCCAGCCAGGTCAGCAGATTCCAGATGATGGCTCCGACCAGTCCCGCGAAGATCACTTCGGGCCGGATGCCGGACCCCTCGTCGATGATGCCGCCGGAGATCGTCCGGGCGACCTCGATGGAGAGGAAGGCGCCGATCAGGTTGAGGACCGCCGACATCGCCACCGCTGTTCTGGGCTTGAGAGCCCCGGTGGAGATGGTGGTGGCCATGGCGTTGGCGGTGTCGTGGAAGCCGTTCGTAAAGTCGAACACCAAGGCCGTGATGATCACGATCCCGATGAGAAGCGTGATGTGTTCCATTCACCCAGGCAATCAGCTCGTTGGTCAGTGGCACGGCGAACGTAGAGACGGCGAGTGAACGGAAGGTGAACTGAAGGGGTGTTTGGAGTGTCACCCTTTTGGGGCGCCCTGAAGGCGCCGTTCCCCTCCGTCCGCCGGGAGTTCTCCGGAGCGTCGGATTCCGCTGTGGGTGAGCCGTGTGAGCTGCGAGGCCGTGAACGGAGCGCGCTTCGCCCCTCGGGAATCTCTCATGGCCGGCGCGCGGCCGGAAATTGAAGCGGCGCGTGCGGCACCAAGGGGGCGCGACCGGTCGTCGAGGGCGGATGAGAGGGAGCGAAATCGGCGGTTGCGAATCCCTCTATGGGTGCACACCTCGTGCCATATGGAGCACATCACCCCGAGGGTGCATGACACTCCCTCGGGCCCACCTTGGCGTGCCGTTCGTCCCCTTTGGTTCGCTTTCCCGGAGCGGCTTCCGGCCGGGTCGGCGCCCGGTGCGCGAGCCGATGTCCCGTACCTGACAGGATCGGCGGCGGAGGTGAGGGCCTTGACCGAGACCGAGCACGCCCGCATCGAAGAGGCATGGGCCGACCTGGTGGCCACGGCACGGCGGACGGTCGCCGACGGACTCGTGGTCGGTACCTCGGGCAATGTGTCCGTACGCGTCGGCGACACCGTCCTGGTGACCCCGACCGGCGTGCCCTACGACCGGCTCACCCCGCGGGACGCCGTCGGCGTCGGCCTCGACGGCCGGCAGGTGCTCGGGGAGCTGGAGCCGACCAGCGAGGTGCCGATGCACCTGGCCGTCTACCGCAGCACCGACGCCGCCGCGGTGGTGCACACCCACGCCGTCCACGCCACCGCCGTCTCCCTGCTGGTCGACGAGCTCCCGCCGGTCCACTACATGACCGCGGCCCTCGGCGGCCCGGTCCGGGTCGCCCCCTACGCGCTCTACGGCAGCGACGAGTTGGCCGAGAACATGCTCCGGGCGCTCCACGACCGCACCGCCTGTCTGCTGCGCAACCACGGGACCGTCGTGCACGGCGCCACCCTCGCCCAGGCCTACGACCGCACCGCCCAGTTGGAGTGGATGTGCCGGGTCTGGCTGACCGCCCGGTCCGTCCCCGGCCACACGCCGAGCCTGCTGTCCGCCGGCCAACTCCGCGAGGCCGGCGAGAAGCTGCGCGGCTACGGGCAGCCGCGGCAGGACTGACGCCCCGGCACCCGGCGCTCACCCGGCCGCGGACGCCCACTGGCCACCCGCCCCGCCCCCGCTCACACTGAGCGGATGGGCCTGCGAACAGCGGCGGCCGCGGCCGCCCTCACCGTGCTCGGGGCCGGTACGGCCGCCGTGGCGGCCGGCCGGCACGCCAGCGGCGCCGCCCTCGAACCCCATCGGCTGCGCCCGCTGCCCGCCGACCCGCCGCTCACCGTCCACGGCGTCGCCGACGGCCGGATCACCCTGACCCGCAGCCTCACCGCACTGCGGCCCGGCACCTACGGCCTGACCGGCGGCGGGACCCATGCCGTCGTGGGGCCGGTCCTGAAGGGCGTGCCGCACGCACCGGACGTCGTCGTCCGCCGACTGGAGCGGGTCACCCACGGCAGTCCCGGCCCCGGCGCCCGGCTGTGGCTCACCCCGCAGGTGCACATCGGCAACCCGCGCGACGCGCTCGGCCTCGACCACGCCGACGTCGACGTCCCCGGTGACCGCGGGCCGCTCCCAGCCTGGTTCGTGCCCGGGGCCCGCGACACCTGGGTGATCACCGTGCACGGCCTCGGCACCGGCCGCGAACACCCCATGGTCGTCATGCCCTTCCTCCGCCGGCACCGTTTCCCCGTACTGGACCTCGGCCACCGCGGCGACCTGGGAGCCCCCCGTCCCCCGGACGGCATCCAGCACCTCGGCGCCACCGAGTGGCGCGACCTGGACGCGGGCATGAGCTACGCGGCCCGCTACGGCGCGGAGCACATCGTGCTGTACGGCTGGTCCACCGGCGCCACCATGGCGCTCATCGCCGCCGCGCGCTCCCCGCTGCGGCACCTCCTGAGCGGGCTCGTCCTGGACTCCCCGGTCCTGGACTGGCGGGCGACGGTGAGCGCGCTCGCGTCCGCCGCCGGAGCCCCGCGGCCGCTGCTGCCGCTGGCCGTCCGCGCCGCGCAGGGCCGGCTCGGACTCGACGGCGACCTGCTCGGCGGGTCCGCCGATCCGGAGCGCCTGTCCGTACCGGCCCTCCTGCTGCACGGCCCGGACGACACGATCGCCCCCTGGGAGAGCTCCCGGGCGCTCGCCGGGCGCCGGCCCGACCTCGTCACCCTGCACACCGTGCCGCACGCCCCCCACGCGGCGATGTGGAACGCCGGCCCGCAGGGCTACGAGGAGGCCCTGCGGCGCTTCCTGACCCCGCTCATGTGACCGTCCCGCCCTGCTTCCCGGCCCCGCCCGCATGCGCGGATTCCCGCCACGAGGCGCTGCTGGACCAGGAGCCGCCGCCCGGGCCGTCGCGTGCGCGGATTCCGGCGCGCGCGGGGCTTCGGCGGCGCCCGGAGAGGTCCGTGCCCCCGCCCCACACGCCGCTGTGACCTGCGGTTCAGCGCGCGAGAGGCTCCGCCCGCGGATTCCGATTGGGCTTTCGGGCCGTCAGCGGGAAGACTGCTCCCGTGACGTCCCGTACTCCGCGCGACTCCAGGCTCCGCCTCGTCCCCCGACGGCCGATCGCCACCGCTGCCCGACAGGCGGTGACGAACCATCGGGCCCGGCCGGCGCCCCGGCCCCCCGCGGGCACTCCGGCACCCGCGGAGCTGGCACGGCAGGCACGGGCCGGCCTGGCCGGTGCCGTGCGGGTCGCGCGCTGGGCGGACGCCGCGGGCGGCACCGGGCTGCGGCCCGGCGGCGCCGGCGCCCTCGGCGACGACGCGGCCGAACGGGCCGCCGCGGCCCTGCAGTTGACTCCGGCGCAGGCACGGGCCGACTGGGACCGGGCACGCCTCGCCGGCCTCGTCGAACTCTGCGGCGACACCGCCCGCCCCGGCTGGCGGCTCCAGGCGTGGGACGGCGACGACAGCGCCGTGCTGCGCGGCTGGGTCGCGCTCTTCGACGCCTGGTCGCTCGCCCACCCGGTGCCCGCCGCCTTCGCCCCCACCGTCGTCGGCGAAGTGGTGGAGGCCGTTCCGCAGCTCCTCTCCCTGCTGCAGCTCTCGGCCGGGCCCGTGCTGCTGTCCGCGCTGATGGACCTGCTCGAACAGCGCGTCGCCGAACTGCGCACCGAGCGCTGCGAGGTCCCCGCCTACACCGCCGCCGACGCCGCCCCGGCCGGTGCCACCGAAGCGGGCGGCACCGACGCCGGCGCCGGCGGAACCGGAACCGGACGGCGCGTCACCGAGGCCGAACCGCCCGCCGTGGACGGCCCGCCGCCCGCCGCCCTGCTGGACTGGGTCCTCGAAGCCCTGGCCTCCGTCGGCGCACTCACCCTCGACGGCGACCAGGCCACGCTCACCCCGCTGGGCAACTGGGCCGTCTGGGTCAAGCTCGAACAGATCTGTGTGGCCGCCCAGAGCCCGGCGGGCAACATCGAGCAGTCCGCCGAGGACATGCTGCGCGGCTGCGCCCGGCTCACCCCCGGGCCCGCCCGCGCCGAGTACCGCGCCTGGCTCGCGGCCCGCCCGGTGGGCAGCGCCGTGAGCGAACTTCTCGCGGCGGCCCGGGGCCACGACGCCCTGCTCCGCGGACTCGCCTTCGAGGCGCTGCGCGTCGTCGGCGCCCCGGCCGAGCCCGCCGTGCGGGACGCCGTGGACGAGCCGTACCTCCGCCCCTACGCCCTGCTCTGGCTGGCCGAACAGGAAGGCGGCGACCCGGAGGACACCCTCGCGGTGCTCACCCGCGAGGAGGCCACCTGGCTGTGGGTCGACACCGCGGCGGCCGTCGCCGACCACGGCGAGAGCCCGCTGCTGGTCCGCCATCTCGACGCCGCGGTGCAGGGCACGGTCCCGGCCCTGCTGGAAGAGGTACGGGCCGTCGGCCACCCGCGCACGGTGCAGGTGCTCGTCGCCCTCGCCGCGGCCCACCCGGACCCGGCGCTCGCCAAGGCCGTCCGCCGCGCCGCCTTCCAGGTGCACACCGGCGGGGTCTGAGCGAGGCGGGCCGCGCACAGCTCGCCTTCGGTCTCCCGGGCGCGCACGGGAGACCGCCCGCCCTGCCCGTTCGGTACGGATCTCGCAGCACCCTTGGCGCGACATCGTGTTCGGGCGGGGCACACCGAGGCCGTACGCCCGCCCGGCCTGGGCCTCGTGCCCCGGCCAGGCTCCGAAGCCGCCCGCGGAAGGCGGTTACGCCGCTCCGGCCGGGGCGTAGGTGCCGAAGCTCCACACATTGCCCTCGGCGTCCCGCGCCATGTAGTCGCGCGAGCCGTAGTCCTGGTCGGTCGGCGGCATCAGAATCTCCGCGCCGTGCGCGGCGGCCCGCTCGTAGTGCGCGTCGATGTCCTCGACCACCACATAGATCCCGGCGGGCCCGGCGTCCCGCATCGCCTCGGCGAAGACCCCAGGCCGCCCCTTGGAGCCCAGCATCACCACGCCGCTGCCGCAGCTCAGTTCGGCGTGGGTGACGACATCGCCCTCGCCCGTGTACACCGCGTCGGCCGTGAAGCCGAACGCCTCCGTGAGCAGCTTGATGGCCGCCTGGGCGTCCGCGTAGAGCAGCGTGGGGTGGATGGTCGGCCGGTTGCTCTCTGCCATGGCGCTCACTCCTCGTCGAACCCGCTCCGCCGCGCGCGGGCGCCGCGCGGCATCGTCAAGGTGCCGGGCACCGCGCACGGCCGCAGCCGTGCGCGGCGGACGCCGACGCCGGCCCACCGCCCGCCACCCGCCGGGGGCGGCCACCCACCCCCGAGTATGAGTGAAGTGCCTCACATTCACCGTGTGCGGCGGCTCCGGGGCGCGCCCCCCGACAGGCCCGGCGGCTCGGTCGCGGACGGGCCCGGGGCGCCCGCCGGTGGCTCCGGGCAGCGGCCGAACGGGCGGATGCGCCAGGCTCCGCCCGCCGTGTCGCCCCGGCCGCCCGGCCCGCCCCGCACCGCGGGTCTACGCTCTGCGCCATGTCGGCCGGGGCCACGCACTGCACCCGCACCGAGTACCTGGCCCTCCCCGTAGCCGCGGTTCTGCTGGTGCTGGCGCTCGCTGCCGCCACGCTGTGGGAGCGTCCCGCCCCCTACGGCGACCGCCTCACCCTCCACCCCGCCGCGGCCGCCGAGCCCGGCCCGGCCCCGCAGCCGGTGCTGCGCATGACGGAAAGGTCCGTGGAGGCCCGTGACCCGGTGAGCGGGGCGCGCCGGTGGACGTACGCCCGGTCCGGCCGTCGCCCGGTCACCGTGGGGACCGTGCCCGGCCACTCCTTCACCCTCTGGAACGACGGCATGGTCACCGACACGGGGCCCACCGCGGTCCGCTGGCACCGGAGCGTCCCGGGCGCCACCAACCCGCTCACCGACCGGGTCGTCCGGCGCGCCGGGGCCGTGCTGCGCCCCCTCGGGCCCGGGTGGCGCCTGCTCGCCGTGCTGACCCCGCGGCGCGTCACCGCCTATCGCAGCGCGGACGGCGATCTCCGCTGGGTGCTGCCCGCCCGCCCCGGCTGCTCCTTCGCGCCACGCCGGACGGCCCGCCGCGGCGCCGCGCTGCTGATCGCCCAGCCCTGCACCCGGCCCCGCGGGGGCGCCGACCCGCCGTGGACGGCCGAGCTGGTCGCGGTCGACGGCACCGACACGGCCCCGACGCTCCCCGGCGGCCCGCCCCGGGCCCGAGGGGGCCTTGCGCCATGAGCGCGGCGAGCAGCGGGGCCGGCGTCCGAGCTGCGGGGCCGGCGTCCGTGGCGGGGGACCGGAGCAGGGGGACCGGGGCTCCGCGGAAATGACATTGCGCCGCCCCGCTAGACTGGCCCGCATGGCAATTCTCCTTGTGCATTAGACGGCGTCGCCCGACTTCGCCCGTCCGTCCCGACGCCCGAAACTGCCCTGGAGTCTTTTCCGTGATCACCGCTTCCGGCCTCGAGCTGCGCGCAGGCGCCCGAATCCTCATCGAGTCCGCTTCCTTCCGCATCGCCCAGGGCGACCGCATCGGCCTCGTCGGCCGCAACGGAGCGGGCAAGACCACCCTCACCAAGTGCCTGGCCGGCGAGGGCATCCCGGCCGGCGGCACCATCTCGCGCTCGGGTGAGGTCGGCTATCTCCCGCAGGACCCGCGCACCGGCGACCTCGACGTCCTCGCCCGCGACCGCATCCTCTCCGCCCGCGGCCTGGACACCGTGCTGCGCAGGATGCGCGAGAACGAGCAGCGGATGTCCACCGGACAGGGCGCCACCCGCGAAAAGGCGATGAAGAAGTACGAGCGGCTGGAGACCGAGTTCCTCACCAAGGGCGGGTACGCGGCCGAGGCCGAGGCCGCCACCATCGCCGCCAGCCTCAACCTGCCCGACCGGGTGCTGGGCCAGCCCCTGCACACCCTCTCCGGCGGCCAGCGGCGCCGTGTCGAGCTCGCCCGGATCCTCTTCTCCGACGCCGACACCCTGCTGCTCGACGAGCCGACCAACCACCTCGACGCCGACTCGATCCTCTGGCTCCGCGACTTCCTCAAGACCTACCGCGGCGGCTTCGTGGTGATCTCCCACGACATCAACCTGGTCGAGACCGTCGTGAACAAGGTGTTCTATCTGGACGCCAACCGCTCGCAGATCGACGTCTACAACATGGGCTGGAAGAAGTACCTCCAGCAGCGCGAGGACGACGAGAAGCGCCGCAAGCGCGAGCGCGCCAACGCCGAGAAGAAGGCCGCCGCGCTCAACACCCAGGCCGACAAGATGCGGGCCAAGGCGACCAAGACCGTGGCCGCGCAGAACATGGCGCGCCGCGCCGAGAAGCTGCTCGCCGGGCTGGACGAGGTGCGGCAGTCCGACAAGGTCGCCAAGCTGCGCTTCCCCGACCCGGCGCCGTGCGGCAAGACGCCGCTCACCGCCGAGGGCCTGTCGAAGTCCTACGGCTCCCTGGAGATCTTCACCGACGTCGACCTCGCCATCGACAAGGGCTCCCGCGTGGTCATCCTGGGCCTCAACGGCGCCGGCAAGACCACCCTGCTGCGGCTGCTCGGCGGGGTCGAGACCCCGGACACCGGCGCCGTCACCCCGGGCCACGGCCTCAAGCTCGGCTATTACGCGCAGGAGCACGAGACCCTCGACCCGGACCGCACCGTTCTGGAGAACATGCGCTCGTCCGCGCCCGACCTCGACCTGGTCGAGATCCGCAAGACCCTCGGGTCCTTCCTGTTCTCCGGCGACGACGTCGACAAGCCGGCGGGAGTGCTCTCCGGCGGTGAGAAGACCCGGCTCGCCCTGGCGACGCTGGTGGTCTCGTCCGCCAATGTGCTGCTGCTCGACGAGCCGACCAACAACCTCGACCCCGCCAGCCGCGAGGAGATCCTCGGCGCGCTGCGCACCTTCACCGGCGCGGTGGTGCTGGTGACCCACGACGAGGGCGCGGTCGACGCCCTCCAGCCGGAGCGCATCATTCTGCTGCCCGACGGCGTCGAGGACCTGTGGGGCCCGGACTACGCGGACCTCGTCGCCCTGGCCTGACCGGCGGCTCCGGCCGGGCCGGCCATCCGGCCTTCCGGGGCGGCTGCCGGCCCGCCCGTCGCGCTTCTGGATCATTCGGCCGACGGGTGATCCATCATCTGGGTGAGCCCGGTTCGTACTCCGGCGCGCCTTCCTCGCGGGGCCGGAAATTCGTGGTCCCTACAACAGCCGACCGCCGCGCGCCACGAACTGTGGCATACATAACACCGCTGACCTGCTCCTTCGTCGATGACTGCGGACAGTGACGGCCGTTCGATCGTTCGGAACCCTGCATTCCGGACGCCTCGATGCGGGCTCGGGCAGGAAACGATGTGGCACAGACCTTGCCGAATGGGTGGCCAGGAAGCCCGCAAGGGGTGATCATGAGAGTCACAGAGCGCACTTCCCATGAGGAGGCACGGGTGGCCGAGACTCTGAAGAAGGGCAGCCGGGTGACCGGTTCCGCGCGCGAGAAGCTCGCGGCTGACCTGAAGAAGAAGTACGACTCCGGTGCGAGCATCCGGGCGCTGGCCGAGGAGACGGGCCGTTCCTACGGGTTCGTTCACCGGATGCTCAGCGAGTCCGGCGTGACCCTCCGTGGTCGCGGCGGAGCCACACGAGGTAAGAAGGCCACTTCGGCCTGACGAGGCACCCCCGGCAGGAGTGGTGGCGGTGACCACCCGGTCGATCGCGCGGTCGCCCGGGTGGTTACTGTGCAGTAATCGCAGCTTCCCGGGGGCGGTATCGACCCGGGAGGGCTGGTTGACTGCGCCCACCCGGAGGCACCTCATGACCCTGCTGGACAAGGACGGCGTACGGCTCACCGTGGACGACGCGGCACAGGTCGCCACGGTCACCCTCGCCCGTCCCGACAAGCGCAACGCCCAGTCGCCCGCTCTCTGGCGGGCCCTCGCCGAGGCCGGGCGTCTGCTGCCGGGCACCGTCCGGGTGGTCGTGCTGCGCGGAGAGGGCAAGTCCTTCTCGGCCGGGCTCGACCGCCAGGCGTTCACCCCCGAGGGCTTCGACGGCGAGCCCTCGTTCATCGACCTGGCGCGCGGCTCCGACACGGAGCTCGACGACACCATCGCCGAGTACCAGGAGGCGTTCACCTGGTGGCGGCGGAACGACGTCGTCACCGTCGCCGCGGTGCAGGGGCACGCCATCGGTGCGGGCTTCCAGCTCGCCCTCGCCTGTGACCTCCGGGTCTGCGCGGAGGACGTGCAGTTCGCCATGCGCGAGACCGGCCTCGGGCTCGTCCCGGACCTCACCGGCACGCACCCGCTCGTCTCCCTCGTCGGCTACGCCCGCGCGCTGGAGATCTGCGCCACCGGCCGGTTCGTCCAGGCCGCCGAGGCCGAACGGACGGGCCTGGCCAACCTGGTCGTTCCGGCCGGCGAGCTCGACGGCGCCGTCGCGGACCTGGCGGCCGCGCTGCTGGCAGCGCCGCGCGACGCGGTGATCGAGACCAAGGCGCTCCTGCGGGGCGCGGGCGAGCGGACGTACGAGGAGCAGCGCCGAGCCGAGCGGGCGGCGCAGGCGCGGCGGCTCCGCGACCTGGCGGGCATCGCCGAGTAGGCCCGGCGCGGGCGGCGTCACCGGGCCTGAGGGCTGGGGCGTCGCCGTGGCGCGCCCGTGCCCGACCGACGGCGCGGGAGCGTGCGTGGGGAGCGGCCGGCGGCAGCCTGCGTGGGGGACCGCCGTCAGAAGTGCGGCGGCCGGCGGCCCGGTCCCGGTTCGACGGCCGTGATGACGACCGCCACCCTGACCGGCCCCGGCGACTCCAGTGCCGCCGCGATCGTCACCGCCGTACGCACCGCACGGGCGACGTCCAGCGTCCGGTGGTCGGCGGAGACCGCCAACTGCACCTGGACATGGCGCTGTTCGGGATTGGTCCGGTCCTCGACCCGCACCGCGGGGCCGGCCAGGGCCGCGGCGAGCCGGATCACCCCGGGCACGGCGCAGGCGGCCGCGGTGACGTCACCCCACCGCTCCGGCGACCGGGGCGTCGTCGCCGAGGGGGCCGGCGCCCCGGATTCGGTGGCCTCCGGCGGTCCGGCCGGCTGCGGAGCGTCCGTCGGCCTCGGTGCTCCCGCCGTCTCCGTCGATTCCGGTTCATGACGTGCCAGGGCGTCCGGGGTGCTCGCGCCCTGCTGCCGGGCCGAGGGTTCCGCTTCCGTCGTGCCGGGGCCGGTCCGAGGGCCGCCGGGGGTGGTGGACGGTTCGTCCAGTAGATCGGTGGCGCGCAGATCCGCCTCCGCCACGGTCAGCCCCAGCCGGTCCTCCGCCGCGGTGAGCAGGGCCTCGCGGGCTCGCGTCGCCGCCTCGTGGAGCGGCAGCCGCATCGCGGCCGCGAAGTCCGCCTCGATGCGCAGCGGTCCGGGGGGCAGTGCGCTGGGCGGGGGAGGGGCCAGCGGGGCTTCCGCCGACCCCGGGTCCACCAGGGAGATGCGCAGCCGGCCGAGCCGGACACCCTCCACCGGGTCGACCGCCTTCCGCAGCACCTCCGCCGCGGCGCGCTCCGTGATCCACGCGCCGTCCCGTGGTCCGCCGAGCGGGAGCAGTCGGCCCAGGCCGAGCTGTTGCCGGACCGCGTGGATCCAGCCGTCCGCCGTCATCGTCGCTCACCTCCATCCCTCTGCTGCGATACAGCCTGCCGCACGCGCGACGGGACGGCCGGGTGCGCCATTCGTCGGAAAGTCGCTGTCCCACGCCTGCCACAACCCTGGGGCGAAACTGGACAAACATGCATAGTGTGGGCGGCGGAGCGGGATGCCGCTTCTTCCTCCCCCTCGGAAGGTGACCGGCGATGTCCGATGCCCCTCAGCGGAACCGGCCCGAGACGACCACGACCGAGACCGTCGAGCCCCGGCGTGCCCCGGGGGCCCGGCGCGGCGGGGGAGACCCGGCGTCGCGCGGCAGGACCACCATCGCCGACGGGGTGGTCGAGAAGATCGCGGGCCTCGCCGCCCGGGACGTCGTCGGGGTGCACGCGATGGGCAGCGGCATCTCCCGCACCTTCGGTGCCGTCCGGGAACGCGTACCGGGAGCCGGGAAGTCGGTCACCCGCGGCGTCAAAGCCGAGGTCGGCGAGGTGCAGACGGCGCTGGACCTGGAGATCGTCGTCGACTACGGCGTCTCCATCACGGACGTGGCCCGTGCCGTACGGGAGAACGTGATCTCCGCGGTCGAGCGCATGACCGGCCTGGACGTGGTGGAGGTGAACATCGCGGTGAGCGATGTGAAGCTGCCCGACGAGGAGGACGAGGACGAGGAGCAGCCGCGCATCCAGTGAAGGGCCGCGCATTCAGTGAGAGGTGGCCGCCGAGCGGCGGCCACCCGTACAGCAGCGGGCCGCGAGCGGACCGCAAGCGCAAGGAGCGGACGATGAACATGGCCGCAGTCGGCTTGATCGCCGGGATGGCGCTGGGCTTCGCCGGGTACTTCGGCGGCTTCGGTGCCTTCCTGCTGGTGGCCGCGCTGGGAGCGGTCGGGTTCGTGGCCGGGCGGTTCCTGGACGGCGACCTCGAGCCCGGGGACTTCTTCCGGCCGCGCGAACGCGAACAGCGGCGGCGGTGAGCGCGGGTGGCGAACGGGGCCGCCGCGGGACCGGGGCCGGAGCGCGACAGAACCGAACGGGCGGCGGGCCCGGGAGGTGAGTCCGGTCCGGCCCGGGGAGCGGGGCGGGAGCGGGAGCCCGGATCCGGGCGGCAGTCGGGGCCGGAGCGGGAGCCGGGACCCGGGCGGCAGTCGGGGCCGGAGCGGGAGCCTGGGCAGGGTCCGCAGTCGGGGCCGGAGCGGCAGCCTGGGCAGGAGCGACAGTCGGGGCAGGGGCGCGGGCCCAAGTACGGGCCGGGGCGGGGGCAGAGTCCCGGGGGGACGCCCGGTTCTGCGGGGGCGGGGCCTGCGGAGGCAGGGGCGCGGTCCGGATCTGCGGGTGCGGGTGCGGGTGCGGGTGCGGGTGCCGATGTCGGTGCCGGGTCGGGTGCGGGTGCGGGTGCGGGGGCTGCGGGCACGGGCGAGCCGCCGGTGCCGCCCGGCGCGCGTGGCGCGACCCGGGTCGCCGACCGGGTCGTGGCCAAGATCGCCTCGCAGGCCGCGCGGGAGGTGCTGCGCACGGCGCCCGAGGCCAACCGGGTGCCGACCGGCCGCGGAGCCCATGCCACCGTCTCGGTGCGCGCCGCCACCCAGCACGAGGACGTACGCGGTCCGCTGGGCGAAGCGCGGGTACGGCTCGCCGTGGAACTCGGCTACCCCTGCGACATCGGCGCACAGTGCCGCGCGGTGCGCCGCTCGGTCGCCCAACGCGTACGGGCCCTGGCCGGCATGCACGTTCCCGAGGTCTCCGTGACCGTCGAACGGCTCCACTCCGCCCACACCGCCCGGGCGGACGGGGAGCGGGTGCAATGACCGAGGGCGACGCACGCGACGAGCGGACCACCCGGCGGCTGCCGACCGTTGGATCCGAGGCCTCCCCGGGGGCCGGTGAACACGCCGCCGCCCCCGGGGATTCGGGTCCCGGGGATTCGGGCCCCGGGCGTTCGGGTCCCGGGCGTCGGGGTCCCGGGGATTCGGGCCCCGAGCAGTCCGGATCCGCCGCGACGGACGAGGGTGGCGGCGACGCGGGGCGGAACCGCTTCTGGTCCGCGCGGCGGGTGCCGGCCGGTGTCGTCGCGCTCCTCGCGGTCGTCGGGGTGGCGCTGACCCTGTACGACGTGGCCGCCGTCCGGGCGGGCCGGTCCGCGATGGCCTGGCGCCGTGAACTCGCCGACCAGCTCGCCGAACGGCCGCTGGACAACCCCTGGATGATCGGCGGCGCGGCCGTCGCGATGGTCGTGGGGCTCTGGCTGCTCGTGCTGGCGCTCACCCCCGGGCTGCGCGCCCTGCTGCCGATGAGGCGCCCGGCCGGCGTCCCCGGAGCGGAACACGTCCGGGCCGGGCTCTACCGGAACGCCGCCGCGCTCGTGCTGCGCGACCGCGTCACGGAGGTGCCCGGAGTGCAGTCGGTGCGGGCCGCCGTCGGCCGCCGCCGGATCACGATCCGGGCCCGCGCGCACTTCCGGGAGCTGGACGAGGTACGCAAGGACGTGGACGCGGCGACGGCGGACGGCCTGCGGGAGCTGGGCCTGGCCCGCCGGCCCGCCCTGTCCGTGCACGTACGGCGCGCGGCGAAGAGGTGATGTGACGCATGCTCAGGACGGTCAACCGGGTGCTGCTGGGGCTCGCCGGACTCGCGCTGTTCGCCCTGGGCGGTGCGGTGCTCGTCGGCGCGCTGGACCTGCCCCGGCACTGGGGCTTCACCCTGCCCGGCTGGTGGCCCTTCCGAGGGCCCGACGACGTGGTGCTCAGCGCGGCGGGGCGGACCCGCTACAAGGACGACGGCTGGTGGTGGCCGGCCGTCTTCGCGGTCCTGGGTGTGCTGCTCGTGCTGACGCTGTGGTGGCTGCTGGCGCAGCTGCGGAAGCGCCGGCTCGGCGAGACGCTCGTGGACAGCGGGGACGGGCAGGGGGCGCTGCTGCGGGGGCGGGCGCTGGAAGCCGCCGTTTCGGCCGAGGCGGAGGCCATGGACGGCGTGTCCCGGGTGGACGTCCGGCTGACGGGACGCCATCGCACCGCGCCGGAGGCGCAGGTGGGCATGGTGCTGGAGCCCCATGCGGGGCCGGCGGAGGCGGTGGGGCGGCTGACGGGCGATGCGTTGGGGCATGCGCGGGAGTCGGCGGGGTTGGCGGTGCTGCCGGCGGAGGTGCGGGTGACGGCCGTGCGGCATGGGGCGGAGCGGGTGCTTTAGCGCTGCGCGCTGCTGGGGGGCGTTTGTGCGGGTGCCGGTTGGCTGGGTGCGGGTGTGTGGTGGGTTTCGGGGGTGGGGGGGGGGGGGGGGGGGGGGGGGGGGGGGGGGGGGGGGGGGGGGGGGGGGGG